>NZ_CAMZMY010000001.1:0-321361 GCF_947311895.1 Pseudoalteromonas sp. PAR1
TCAGCTATCAGCTATCAGCTATCAGCTATCAGCTATCAGCTATCAGCTATCAGCTATCAGCTATCAGCTATCAGCTAAAGATTAATCAAGGTTGTTGAGCTGTCAATTTTGTTGGGTTTCGCTACGCTCTACCCAACCTACAAAGCGCATCATCTGCAAGTGTAGGAGTGCTAGCAAGGCAATGAGTTTACTTATGCCAAGGAGCATACGTGTTTTGTATGTGACTTAGGCTAAATAAACTCATTAACGCAGCTAAAGCGAACTACACGAAGCAGATTACATTTGCTCCATTACTTCGATACCTAAAAGATCCAATCCTGACTTCAGCGTCTTCGCTACCAAATTACACAGTACTAAACGGCTGTCACGAACACTTGGCTCTACGCCTTCTTTAAGAACTGGGCATGCTTCGTAGAACGTCATGTATAGGCTTGCTAGTTCGTATAGGTATCCACATAATACGTGCGGTGTCGCTTCGCTGATCATTAGATCAAGCACTTCTTCTAACTGTAGAAGTTTAAGTGCCAGTGCTTTTTCTTGTGGCTCGTTGATTGCAACGTCAGCTGTTAATGAGGCAGCATCGATACCTGATTTACGGAAAATACTGCGAACACGCGTGTATGCATATTGTAAGTAAGGGGCTGTTGCACCTTCAAAGCTCAGCATAGTGTCCCAGTTGAAGATATAGTCGCTAGTACGGTGCTTAGACAGATCCGCATATTTCACTGCGCCAATACCCACTTTACGGGCAATTTCGCTACGCTCTTCGTCGCTTAAATCTGACTCACGCTCAGCAAGTTTAGCTGCTGCACGAGTGATTGACTCTTCCAGTAAGTCTGCAAGTTTAACAGTACCGCCAGTACGAGTTTTGAATGGCTTGCCGTCTTCACCCATCATGGTGCCGAATGGGCAGAATTCATAACTTGTTTCATCACGTAATAAACCCGCTTTACGTGCTGTTAGCTCAACTTGATTGAAGTGTAAGCTTTGACGTGCATCTACAAAGATTAAGATGCGATCAGCACCGAGTTTATTTGAGCGGTAATCACAAGCCGCTAAGTCGGTTGTTGCATATAAAAAGCCACCACCTGATTTCTGTACGATAAATACTGAAGGCTCACCGTCTTTGTTAGCAAGCTCATCTAAGAACACCACTTGTGCGCCATCAGATTCAACAGCAATGTTTTTGTCTTTTAATAGCGCGATGATGTTTGCAAGTTCGCTGTTGTAAGCACTTTCTGCCATGATGTCATCTTGCGTAAGCGTTACGTTTAGGCGTTTGTAAACTTCTTCAGAGTGCTTTACAGAAGTGGCAATGAATAACTTCCAAAGTTTTTCACAGTGTGCATCGCCGCTTTGCAATTTAACCACGTAGTTACGCGCTTTATCGGCAAAGCCTTCTTCATCATCAAAGCGTTTTTTCGCATCACGATAGAAGGTTTCTAAATCCGCAAGTGCAACTGATTCTAAATCAACACCTTGGTTGATTTGATCTTCTAAGTGCGCGATTAACATACCAAACTGAGTACCCCAGTCACCCATGTGGTTTTGACGAACAACTTCATCACCACGGAACTCAAGGGCACGAACAACCGCATCACCAATGATAGTTGAACGTAAGTGACCTACGTGCATTTCTTTGGCAAGGTTAGGTGATGAATAATCAACAACCACTTTTTGCGCTTTTGCATGTGGCGCAACAGCCAGCTTTTCGTCTTCATTTGCTGCTTTTAAGCTAGCTGATAAAAACTCAGGCTTTAAGTGAATGTTGATAAAACCAGGGCCTGCAATTTCTGTTTTTTCTGCGATATCAGCAAGGTCTAGGTTATCGATAATTTTTTGTGCTAGTTCACGCGGGTTTGATTTTAATTTTTTAGCCGCGCCCATTGCGCCATTGATTTGGTAATCACCAAACTGCGGGCGTGTACTTTGTGTAACCGCTGGATTTGTGTCTTCTGGTAATCCAGCTGCAACCATAGCTGCAATTGCTTTTTCGATTAAAAGAGTACGAATATTCATTGTAATTTTTACCTTTATGGCCCGCAGTACGGGCACTTAAATTTGATGCAAGCTTAGTGTATTAGTTTTCGCGTGTATGATTAAACTTGATGTCTGGATAGCGTTCCATCGATAAGTTCAAGTTAACACGGCTTGGCGCTATATAAGTAAGGTTATCACCGCCATCTAATGCTAAGTTGCTCTCGCACTTACGCTTAAATTCTTCAAACTTTTTAACATCGTCAGAGCTTACCCAACGAGCAGTGTTTACGCTGACACCTTCGTAAATGGCGTCAACGTTGTACTCTGCTTTTAAGCGCGCAACAACCACATCAAACTGTAGTACACCGACCGCGCCAACGATAAGGTCGTTGTTAATAAGTGGTCTAAATACTTGCACAGCACCTTCTTCAGATAGCTGAACTAAGCCTTTTAATAATTGCTTTTGCTTAAGTGGATCTTTTAAGCGAATACGACGGAATAATTCTGGTGCGAAGTTAGGAATACCACCAAACTTCATTTTCTCACCTTGTGTGAAGGTGTCACCAATTTGAATCGTGCCGTGGTTGTGTAAACCTATGATGTCACCGGCGTAAGCATCTTGCGCTCGCTCACGGTCACCGGCCATAAAGGTTACCGCATCAGAGATACTCACTTGTTTACCAATACGCACGTGGCTCATCTTCATACCTTGGCTATATTTGCCTGATACAATTCGCATAAAGGCAATACGGTCACGGTGTTTAGGATCCATGTTCGCTTGGATTTTAAATACGAAGCCAGAGAAGTTCTCTTCGGTTGCAACAACTTGGCGGTCTTCTGTTTCGCGTGGTAGTGGTGCAGGCGCCCATTCTGTTAAGCCATCAAGTACATGGTCAACACCAAAGTTACCTAATGCCGTACCAAAATACACAGGTGATAGCTCGCCCGCTAAAAACAGATCTAAATCAAATTCATGTGATGCACCGACAACTAGCTCAAGCTCTTCACGAAGCTGCTCTGCCAGTTCGCTACCAATAGCTTGATCAAGCTCAGGATTATCGAGTCCTTTGATTGTTCGAACTTCTTGAATAGTGTGGCCTTGGCCTGTGCTATACAAAATCGTTTCTTCACGGTGAATGTGATACACACCTTTAAACTCTTTACCGCAACCAATCGGCCATGTGATAGGTGCACAGGCGATATTAAGCTCGGTTTCAACTTCGTCTAATAACTCCATTGGGTCACGAATATCACGGTCACACTTATTCATGAAAGTTACGATAGGTGTAGTACGTAAGCGTGTTACTTCCATTAATTTACGAGTACGATCCTCAACACCTTTCGCAGCGTCGATTACCATTAGACAAGAGTCAACCGCTGTCAATGTACGGTAGGTATCTTCAGAGAAGTCTTCGTGTCCTGGAGTATCAAGTAAGTTAACCAGACGCTCATTGTAAGGAAATTGCATAACTGACGTAGTAACCGAGATACCACGTTCTTTTTCCATTTCCATCCAGTCTGATTTTGCGTGCTGGTTTGAGCCACGACCTTTTACGGTACCCGCTTTTTGAATCGCTTGTCCGAATAACAGAACTTTTTCTGTAATGGTGGTTTTACCCGCATCCGGGTGCGAGATGATAGCAAAGGTCCTTCGCTTATTGATTTCATTAAGAAAATCTTGGTTTGCCATGTATAAATTCTTTTAGTTTGTACACGGATTTGTACACACTTTTGGAAGTACTCTCTTTTCAGTTCTTCGCTTGTCAAATCCGTCGTGTTAATCGTAATTGGCCGCTATTTTCGCTGATCTTGACTTTATAAACAATCAATGGTTATCTAATCGGTTACCATTTACTCTCAGCGTGCGCCAATGCTCAGTTGTAGCTGTTTGCAATCGTTGCTTCTTCAGC
Organism: Pseudoalteromonas sp. PAR1; assembly: GCF_947311895.1. Taxonomy (NCBI): domain Bacteria; kingdom Pseudomonadati; phylum Pseudomonadota; class Gammaproteobacteria; order Alteromonadales; family Pseudoalteromonadaceae; genus Pseudoalteromonas; species Pseudoalteromonas sp. PAR1. The sequence goes on from NZ_CAMZMY010000001.1 coordinate 3,891, forward strand.
TCATGAACAACTGTGGCTAAACCACAAACTCCTTCGCTACCAAAAATCGATGATAGCTTGTCGTACTACACCAATGATGGTGCAGTTGCCGTTGATCGGTATTGCAGGGTATTGGGGGTTCAAAGGTTTTAGGTACTTCTGTTCACCGTCAATGACCAACTGCTTAAAGGTTGCTTCTTTCGAATCATCCAAACGCGCAACAACCAATGAACCTGAAGAGTAAGGTAACTCAGGATCAACAACTATCACTGCCCCCTCAGGTATGGATTTTTTCCCGCTTGGATTTTCCATACTGTCGCCTTTTACGCGAAGTGCGAAACAACCCTCATGTGCTTTCCCAGTGACTTCACGCCACTCTTCAGCATCTTCATGGGCAAATCCCTCCGCTATTTCAGTCCAATCACCAGCCTGAACCCAGTTAATGAGAGGAATTCTTCCCTTAATGTCAGGCCCAACTTCTACATTACCGACCCCCAAGCCAATCTCGCCATCACCTGTGGCGAGCCAATGAGCATTCACGCGAAGCGCCTCCGCGATCTGCATGGTGTAACGAGACCTAGCCGATTTACCAGAGCAAATCTGGCTGATCGACTGCTGTTTGATACCAATGCGACGAGCCAACTCAGACTGAGTCACCCCAGTAAGCTGCAAGGCATGGTTTAGTCGTTCGGATAAAGTTTTCATAAGCCCGTATTCTACAAATAAAACTGTAGCCTTTCAACAATTTTAACTGTTGACTAATCTACAGTTTAAACTGTAACATTCGATCTTGTAACAGTTATTATTGTAACAGGAGACGGTATGGAAGTGTTCAACACGACACAAAAACATCTCCGCCGTGCCATTGACTTGGTCGGCGGGCAATCAGCATTAGCACGAGCCATCAACTCAAAACAACAAAACGTCTGGTTTTGGTTGAATAAATCAGGGCGTGTTCCCGCTGAATTCGTATTACCCATCGAACAAGCTACGCAAGGACAGGTAACCCGATCCCAATTAAGACCGGACATCTATCCCGAATGCCCAAGCGAGCTGAAAGCCAGTAACCAGTAGGATTAAGGGCAAGTAATGGTCAGCATTTTACGTAAACACAAAAGCGAGTTCCTCCATGCGTGATTATGGCAAGGTCTATACCCGCTTTTGGCTAAAGCAAAACGTTTTGTCCTGGAGTGACTCAGCGAAGTTGCTAGGACTGTATTTGCTTACATGCCCACATTGTAATTTGCTTGGCTGCTTTCGATTGCCGATTGGTTACGTTGCTTCTGACTTGAATTGGGAAGAGCAACAGGTTGCCAAGGCTCTAAATGAGTTAGAACAAGATCAGTTCCTCATTCGTTGCGAGGAATCCGGTTGGACTTTGATTCGGAGCTTTCTGAAGCACAACCCAATCGAAAACCCGAACCAAGGTAAAGCAGCCTTTCGGTTGCTTAAAGATGTACCTGCCGACTTCATTGGTATGGCATCGCTTTTGAAATCTCTTGCCGCTTTTCAAGCTCGGCTACCAGAAGAATATTCATCATTGTTTATGCCTGATGGCAACCCGGTAAGGGACTCTCAACGGTCGGATGACTCTGAGAGAAGCAATAAGCCAACAGTTAAAACTGTTGACCACATACAGTTTGAAGACTTCTGGGATGTACAAATACGCAAAGAAAAAAAAGCGAAAGCCAAAGAAGAATGGCTACGCATGGGCCTCAATGAAGACCATGAACTCGCCTTGGAAGTGCTAACACGCTGGAAAGAGCAACGAGACAACCGATTGCAGTATCAAGATCGGACTAAGACCCCTATGCCACATAACTGGCTTTTAAACCGGCAATGGGAAGACGAGTACGTTCGCATTGATGAAGCACAGCAATCATCGACGAGCCTAAAGGGCAGCAATCACCAGTTGAACATTGAAGAAAGCAATCGCCGCATTGCTGAAAGCTGGGCCGGACCAGGTATTCGGGAGGTTCGTTCAAGTGCAGGAGGTTGATAAACGCGAGTTTGCTGAAGTTTGGGGAGCTGCTTGGGCCATGTATGGCAAAAGCGTATCACCACAATTGCTATCCATCGCATTTGAAGCCCTTCGTGCTTATAGCATTGAAGAAGTGCGAATCGGTCTGACTCGGCATATTCAATCACCGGATACTGGGCAATTTTTTCCAAAGCCCGCTGACGTCATCAAGCATATCGATGGCAACTCGGGTTCAAGAGCCATGGTTGCTTGGAACAAAGTTGACAAGGCTGTTCGTCAGGTTGGCGCTTGGACATCCGTGATGTTTGACGATGCGCTTATTCACCGCGTTATTTCAGACATGGGGGGATGGGTTGAACTCTGCAAGGTAGATGACAGGGAATACCCCTTTAAACAAAAAGAGTTTTTAACACGCTACCAGGCTTACTTGTTGCGGGACGAAGTGGGTGAATACCCAAGGCTATTACAAGGTATTGCAGACCATCAGAACCAGCAAAAAGGATTTGATATGCAAGCGCCTGTTGCCGTAGGCGACTGGTCAAAAGCGGCACAAGTTTATACGAGAGGCATCGCCGACTTTAGCGCAGTGCCATTAAAAAGAATAAGCCCGAAAGCCATTCAGGCGCTTCTCGGAAATCAATTAGAGGACAAAAATGAAAACGATTAAAGCAAAAACCATTGCCCTAGTGATAGCCATGTCCGCAAGCACTTCAGTCTATGCGTTTCCGGGCTATCAGTGGGAAAAAGCAGCACAAAGCGTTGGTATTGATCCTGTCATGCTCTACGCCGTTGCCTTGGCTGAGTCCGCCTCACATCGTGGTCTCAACATGACCAGTCCATGGCCATACGCAATTCGCAATGGTTCAAATGCAACCTACGCCAAATCTAAGACAGAAGCTGAGCAACTGTTAAACCAGGCACTGCAAGAGAGTGAAAAATACCAGCTCGATATTGGCCTAATGCAAATCAATTTGCATTGGCACGGACATCGGGTGAGCTCAGCGGCAGAACTGCTAGACCCCATCACCAACCTTACCGTCGGCTCCAGTATTTTGGCCGAAGCAATCAAATCTTCACCAAACGATTTAGAGCTTGGCATAGGCCGCTATCACAGTTGGAACGAAGAGCGTGCACGCTGGTATGGGCAAAGAGTGCTTTCTATCTATCGCAATATTTTACATGAACTGGAGGTCCGTCAATGACAACCAATCAACAAGACTTCTATCAATTAAATTTGGCGTACCTGCACGCAGCACGAGAATTAGCGCGAATTGATCCGCAAGAGGCCGTCTTGCGCTTTGGACTTACACGCGACGTGGTTGATGCTTTGATTAATGCTGGTGTTGATGACCTGCAACGAGTGGCGACCTCATCATTCATGCTGTTTCAACCAAGGGGTAACCAAAGCCAACTGATTGAGATGGTGAAGAGCAAAGGCACAGGTATCCCAAGAATCGCTTATTTATTATCAACCCTAAACAACAAGGGGGATGCATGATTGATAACCTGTCCAAAAGTGAGCTATTTACCCGAGCCTCGCTGCTTATTAAATACGGATTTCGAACAACCATTATCGCGCTCGATACAGGTTTGCCAATCCACATTATCAGAAGGCTCCATAAAGAAGTGACTGGCAAGTCACCTTGTCCTGGTCAATTGCCAGAATCTGATGCCATCGTCAAAAGCAGAAGAGCATTAGTTGAAGGCTCCCTGCTTATGGCGCTTTATGTCAACATTGGTGGTGATAATGTCTACAAGCAATTAAATATCGATGCTTTGATGAAGGCTTACGATGCGTATTTGGTTGCAAGAGAAGAAGCAGATCTTCCAGCTGAGATCCCCTGGAAAAAACTGACCATCAATGAAGGTTGGGTTCTAGCTCGTGATTTAAGATCACAGCTTGCATCCTTACACCGGTGTCGATGCGGCAGTCTGTATTTGACGGTATCACAACAGCGCATTCAGCTTAAATGCCCTGTGTGTGAGATTATGGCCGAGCAAACCACTAGAGCACTTTTTGAGAACTAACATGCTGATGCATGATTTGATTGTGCACCGTCTGTGCACTTTGAGAGTACTAAGAAGATGACAAACTTACTTAAATCTTTACCAGCACGCTGCTGGTTTATATCACTGGGGCTTTTTCTGGCGACTTTGGCAGCGGCTCATTTTTTTCCATCAGAAATATTTACGGCATCTGCCAAGTTAGCGGCTTTGCCATTTCTGATTTGCACCATCGTTTTTTTCAGCTACTTGGGATTCAAAGCAACTGCTAGTCCTATCGGCCTTATAACCATCACCACTATGTGTTTAGCAATCGCATATTGGCAAGCGAGTTGGGCAATTTTATGTGTCGGTTTAGCTTTCTTAGGCTTAAGCGGACTAATCCATTTATTTCAAAGACAACTGAAAGATACCGGTCGAGAACTAAGCCTGAGCGAAAAAAAATATTGGTACTGGGTAAACGAATTTGCAGACGGTCGCTCATCTATCCTCCCCAAAAGGCCAAAAAAATAGCCAGCCCATCACAAGCTGGCTACCTTCTGTTTTTAGTTCCTTCCTGAAGCCTGGTTATAGGCCCTAATATCGATCAAGTTGTTCTGAGCATAATCTCCAGCGAGGGATGCATTTGAGATCACTGCAATCTGCTTATCCACAAATGCTTTATCTTCTTCGGACACACTGTCGGGGATGTAAGCACCGCTCTCATCTTTTTGACGATACTCATTTAGCATTTGCTCCCTTAGACCAAGCATTTCAGGCGACCAACTCGATGAGTCTTCAGAGTTGAAAACGCGCCCCGCCAACCCTTCATTGAAAGCTTGAGCGAACACTTGACTTTGAATCGGGGTCAATCCCATTCTCTGCCCTTCGCTGTATGCTTCCTGTTTAAAATCATCGGCATACTGTTCTAAGAACTCACCATATCGATTGTTAACTGCCGCACCGAATGCCCCAGCCAACATGGCTTCAGACTTAGTACCCCAGTTTACTTCGGAGGCATACTGCGAACTCGATCCACTGTATGCATCATTAAACGCCGTCAATGGGTTTTCCAAAGAGGTTCCGGCGTCAACGGCTGCTTTTAAGCCATCCCAGGTTGATTTACTGGCCACCGTTGCATTGTGCAAGAAACCTCGTGAGCTAGGGTCTTCAAGTGCTTGCTCCTTGTAACTCTCATAGTCTTCGCCAAAGTGATTCAAGGTATGCAGTGCTGCATCAGTATGCTTGCCACTGAAGTCACCAATAGCACTGGCGCTGTTGAAGAACATTTCAGCACCAGAAACTCCGCTATCATCAGCCATAATGCGAGATCGCCACTGAGAGCCAGCTTCACTGTTTAGTCCAGATTGATAGGTACTTGTGTCAGAAACTACGGCCTGTTGTGCTTGTTGTTGATGCGCATTTAGTTGTCCATCAACACCAGACAAATTAGTTTGGTAAGCCGATTGAGCTGCGTTGAACTGCGTTTGAACAGTTGCAGCATCCTCGTAGCCGCCCAATACACCCGATTCCACTTGGCTTTGAGTGCCACCAAAAGTAGGTGCAGTTGATGACAAGCCTTCATTAGAGCGTGGCTGAATAGATCGTAAATCGGCTCCGGTAGCCATGGCCATAACAGTCATTGCTGCTTGATAGTCATTGTCTCGTTCAGCGGGCGTCGAGGAGTTGCTATAGGTTAAAGACTCCATAGCTGCGGCCACATACGCCTGATTATCATCAGGTAGCAAGCGCTGATACATTGGAAGGTTTTCACGTAATCGGTTACCTGCTTCAACATGCTGGTTCATATAGCGACCTAAATAATCCATGACTTCAGGATTATCCGCTGCTAATCGAGTTAACGTCGCACCATCCGTGTTCCTTTGTCCTGATAGACTGTAGCTGGCCTGATCAAGCTCACTAAAGCGGTTTGATGCCGTGATAACGTCTTGTGCTGAACTCTGAAGTGACTGATAGTCTTGATTAGACAACGACATCTCAACGCCAGAGCGTCTTGAATCTGAAAGGTCTTTAACCATTGCATCGCGATACTCAGCACGTCGTGAATCACTTGATGCCAAGCTTTGCATCTCCCCAGTGAGCGTATTTGCGGTCGTTGACCGAGAACTGCCCTCTGATGACTCAACTTGGCCACTAAAGTTACCACCTAAATCCAAGCCTGCTCGTAACCGTGATATTTTTGGCACTCTTGATGATTCAGGCTTATCCACTCCTGGTAGGTTGCCTTGTGGGGAGTCATTCCCCCCTGTACCAAGTAATCTTCCCAAGAACCCTTTATCTGCTACTTCTTTATCACCGGTATTTGTAATGGTTCCATCTCCACCGACCCTAAGGCCTCCCGATAACACGCCCGATACCAAGCCACGTACAGCGTCTTTTTTATCGTCTCCGAAACCATACCGTGTTTGCAGGTCATCAGTAACCTGATTAACAACGGCGCTAGATGCGGAATTAGAAGAACCGATCTGACGTCCAACCGAAGAAAGGTTGTCGTAACTTAGCTTTTCACCAAAAGTTCGACTCATGGTATTGCCAACTTGACGGCTAAAGGCTTGAGTTGCCTGAGTCATGGATTCTTTTGCAGAACCGACCATTGAACCCACCGCATTTCCGACAGAGAAACTGCTTAGTAAGTTTGACGCACCGGTCATTGCAGAACCTGTGAGGGCTGAATTTTGGAACATTGACTGTGATTGCATCACCGGGGCATTTTTCGCGACATCTGGACTTGCCATCTTTTCATCAATGGCATCACCGTTTTGAAGACGTCCAGCCAAGTGGGTAGCGGTTATTGCTGAGCCATACACGAGCATGAGCGAAATCGCCGGAACACTCGACGCCAACATGCCGCCAGTAGCTATCCAGGTTTGCAGCACTGAATCCATCTGCATCATCCCAGCAAAAGATGGCACTTCTGTACCTGCAAAGGCATCAAGAGCCGACATTTTCCCAGCAACGGTTAAATGGATATATAGGTTAATGATGGCCATGACAGGCATCCAAAGTTGAATCCAAAGCAGGATTAACAAGTACTTCCCGGCCATTCGCATCCCGATTTGGCCAAGGGCAATCACAAAGGCCATCAATGGGGTGATGGCGTAAATGAAACCCTCAAAAAACGTCATCATCGGACGAACGATACTTTGGAACAGGGTCTGCTCCGCCGCCCATTGTGTATTGCGCTGCTCAATCGCTTGGTTAACCATGACGGCTGCGGTGAAAGCTTGATCATCCATATACTTGCCCGTCACGCTTTGCTCATAAATAGGCAAAAGCACCGACGCGGTCATGTACTCTTGGGTGTTTACTGAAGCCAAACCAAGGTTATTCAGTGCATTTCGGATCACGTCATCAGTGTCCGTTGCAGACGAAGTCCCCAATGAGGCTGACAGAACCTGTTTAAGCCTTGGAATGAAGGTTGATTCTGTCATGAGTTTCAGCTGGCTATAGGCATCGGTGCAGTCCAAATCGCTACTGCTACCACTGAGCATGATGCGCGTGCCATAAATGCGCGAGTCAAACCTAATCGCTGTCATCGGGTTAGGATCACTCAGCACCTGATCGAGGTTCTTTTGGCCGATGTCGATACCAATCAAGGTGCACTCTTTGATGTAGTTAAACCACGATTGTTCGATATCTGAGCCACCGACACGATTTGCATCACCCAACCCCGAGCGATCCATCACCTGTTTTCTCACTTTAATCAGTGACTGTAAACTGGATGCAAAGCCGTATTCCGTCATGGCGGGAGTTGAGAACGCCGTTTCAAACAATCGCGTGATTTGAAAGCCAACAGTCGAAATCGTACTGCCTGCGGCAGCAACACCGATGGGCACATTATCAACCACTCGAACTTGTCCCGTGTACGCATCCTCAATGCTCACTCGGGTACTGGGCCCAAACATGGTTGCAAAGACTAGCCATGAGACTAAAACGTGTTGAAAGTTAATCCCACGACCACCTTGCATTAAGGCCTGAACAGAGACCATCAATACCCCAATGAGCAAGCCAATGCGAACCATTGAAGTAAAGTCGCCTGTACCAGTGATCATCGCGACAGCGTTCAAGACCTGCTCTAAAAAAGCCGAATCCCCGATGGAATAGATTTCCCACATGACCTATTCCCCCAGCGCCGTAGATTTAACGGTGTAATAACGCTGTTTGCGAATGGTCTGAATCACCTGGTTAAAATGCGCCAGCAATTCTTGCTCTGAACCGTATCTTCGCTGTAACGCGGCGTATTCCTCGTTGATTTGGCGACGTGCACGTTCAAGGTCTTCAGTTAATAACTTCGCATAGGCATGATCTTCTACACCAGAGGTGCTTCTAGCTGCATTGAGCATGTCTTCAACCAATGCTCGGGCCATCTCAACAGCAATAAATGGTGCTGCTCGTGAAGCAAACGACCTAGCGGCACCTTCATTTAATGCAGAAAGTGTTCGAATCATGCCGCCAATGCTCGCGGGAGCCGAGGTCATAAAAGCCTTTTCGGTGGTGCTAGCAGCCCCTGTATTTCGAGCAAATTTAAAAATAATGCCGTTACTGGAACCTGTACCAAGAAGTAAATTTTCTACTTGGGTTGATAACCCGGTAAGGGTCACGTTAGTGATTGTCGGGTTCAAACAACCGTCTTGCGTCACTGTGTCACATCGGTACATAGCGACGTTACCGCCATGAATTAGATGCTCAATAGTCACTTTATTGCCATTCAGCCTGGTCAGTTTTGGGGCTTTACCTTGGCCATCAGCGGCATTCGCTAAATCACCAACGATAATCGAACCAGTCACCGACATAACCGCTTCAAGAAAACGGTCATCCCCCGATGCAAACCAGCTTGATGCCGAATGACGTTTCAGTGCTCGCCAAACCAAATTACCTTTAATCGTTCTGTTTACATCAGATGCCGCGACACTCGAAGCGTTCTCATATGGGTTCTTACCATTGGACTCACTCCAACTGGTAAAAACGTCTCCAGCCCCTTTAAGTGAGCTCAACATGCTGGCTTCTGTTTGCCCCTTTTTACCAAAAGCAGCCAGAGTATCGTTCACGACTCCCTGAGCCATTTGACAGGAATTGCCAAAATACTCGTTCAACTGCTGGATTTTCTTTTGCAGTGTCTCCATGTGCTGGGAGCATTTCTCACACATAGCACTGAGCGCCAATTGGAATGCGTACCCCTTGGCGTTTGCAGCAACAGAGCGAAGTAATTGAACAAACTGATCCGCGTTAACAAATGACAAACTTCCCGCGAACATATCAATGCCACCACAACCGGCTTGGAATGACGGAGGCACCATAGAGACGAGGTTCTCGTTCATGATTCTGTTACGGACAACAACGCTTCCACCAGATATAACGCCACGCCGCTGACTCTCGAATACACCTGGCGCAGTGGTGTTGGTCATTGAACCAAACAACTGGTTCATCTCCTGTTGCAAGCTTGCTTGGCTCATAGATGAAAAACCAATCGCACAGGCGATTAGCGATACTCGGAATACTTTTTTCATCGTTATAACCCTCCTTGTGCACGCAGATAGCGAACAAGGAACTCAGGGTCCTGTAATATCTTTTCGTTAAGCTCTTGGGCTGACATCGCGAGTGACACGCCGGGTTGAACAGGTCTAGTGGCATAGTAAGTTTGATCGTCAATCCAACCGGCTTGATGGGCTGCGAGAATGATTCGATTATTGAGTTCATCAAGGCTCATTGCGCCTTGGCCAATCGGAGTGATGACATTAGGTGGATCAACTAAGAACACGGCAGGGACAGTCGTAACGGACAAGGATTGTGCTTGTCCTGAATCAACTTTGTAATTGGGAAACTCTCCACCGGGTAAAGGCAAGCCATCAACAGCAATAGCAAACACCTCAAAACCGTAGTTCAAAGCCATGGATTCGATGATAGGCGCTTGAGCATGGCAGTAAGGGCAATCCGAACGATAGAAGAAGAACAAGCCAGCTCGTTTTGCTACCTCACCTAAAGCAACATCCCGTTGAGTGCCAGCTTCTCGATCCATCCGATTGGCGGCATAAGTCGCCAAGGGTCTTCGACTGATTTCATCCAAAACAGGATCGCCCATGACCACCTGCTGACTAACATCAGCAAATAGTGAGCCCTTATCCATCATAACGCGCTGGAGATACAGATAGGCTCTGACGTTCTCACTGGTCGGCTCATCAATTGCCTTGTCCATGAACGACTGCATGTGCTCACGAAACCAGGCAGCACTGAAGGGCTTCAGCTCGCTCTGAATCGACTCTGCCGCACCAGATTCCGGCTTAATAAGCTCTTCAGCCTCCGCTGGCTCAGGAATGACCTGATACCAAAACCAGCCTTCCTGACCACGCTGATAGAATTGCCCATCACTAGCATGGGCGGGCAAGATGAATAGAAAGAAAATAATGATTGGGATGGTCACCCATAGGATGAACCAAGGTAACAAAGGGGTTCTCATTGTCAGCTCCAGAAAATTTCACAGAGCTACATGCTAAAGATCCCCATAAGAGCGATTGGCCAGATAGATGAAGGAATCGTGTGTGTTTCTGACTATCTATTAAACACTGTTACTAACGTAAGTACGTTAGCTGATGGCACCATAACAAAGTGCATACCAGAGCTGCCATGACACCAAAACTCTGCCTGTACGAAGTATTTTTTGGCTTTGTTTGAAGCTATATATTCTGGCAATAATGATTTTGCCAATTCTGTGCTACACAATTTGGCGCACAAAGCCTTCCAAGGATGCTTAGGAGCACCGTCTGAAAGCCGCTCCACAAACCGTTCCAGTGCATGACGAGTCACCACGACAGATCCAATGTTCGGAACGTTGATGACCTCATCGATTTCTCTCACTGTAGCATTATCGACGCTGTACTCTTCGAAGGAATGTGAGAGCCAATCGTCCCGCTTCTCTACCGATATCTGTGCTTCTTGGTAACGGGTGAGCAAGAACCTGGTCAGACTGTATAGTGAATGCTGAGTTGAGCGTTGTTTCTGTAACTTTTTGATAGCTCCTTTACTGACCCGGATTTGAAGCCCATTACCGCTTCGGTTACTCCCCATCACCTCTTTCACTGACAATAGGTAGTGAATCGCATAGAGCTCAGCTGCAATTGGCTTTTGCTGCTCAGGTAGCATGTCGTATTGCTCACCTAAATCGACCTTTAGCTCACCACCTCTTCGAAGGCCGGTCTTCCAGTAAACCGTAAACTCACCATCAATCTGCTTTGTTAACAGGGTTAATACCATCATGTTTGTTTCTCCTATTGGTTATCTTTTTTTCATTCTCCATGTTTTTTCAAATATGCAAGGCGCAAAAAAAGGGGCCGAAGCCCCTTGGATCAGATATGAACTTTCGGAAACCCCATGGCACCGTAAACATTCAGCACATCATTCCAATCCCAACTTTTCACGCCGAGTGACGTTGGTATAGGAGGGATCAAGACTTGTGTCAGAATGCCTTTTTGCCAGGCTTTTTTCTTGAGTTCATTCGCTGCATTCAGGCCGGTCTCAGAGAGATCGTGGTCTGCCCAGATGTACAGCATTTTCACATTACTTGGTGGTTCAAACCTAGCCAGTAGCGTTGCATTCACAACCGACCAACATGTTTGCCCCGTTGCTCTGGTTACCGCTAGGGCCGTTTCTATACCTTCAGAAACACCTAGTACTTCACCAGGCTCACCTATCGGAATGGCACCACCTGTGATTGTTCTGTCACTTGGTATCGGCATCATCTTTTTAGGCTTTTCAACCGGCGCTTTGAATCCATCTTCACTTAGGTAGATCCGATGAAACGTGGCCGAACGCCCTTGCTGAGTAACGATTTTACCTAGCAGCGCTGGGTAGCTATCGATAAACAGACCATCTTCATCATGGTAAGGCAAGCTTGGATGAAACCTCAGCACCGAATTCCATTCAGGACGAAGCCGCGTCACAATGCCACGACGATGCAAGTAGTTCCAAACTGGTTGCGCACGAGTATCTGCAAGAGAAAACGTTTCTCCCCAGGTTTGATTCAAGCGATGGATAATCGCTTTGTCCTCGTCCTGCTTTCTAGCCTTCCAATCAACAGCGTTACGCGTTATTGCCCGAGAAGGTGCTTGTATTTGTCCGGGTTGAATACCAAGAACCTGGCCGATTGCTTCAATAGACTGAGCAAAGTTCCACCCATTAATCCAAGACAACAGTTCAAAACCATCATGAAAGATACCGCAGGTGTTACAAACGCCACCTCCGGTATATTCAGCATCTTTGAACAGCCTAAAGCCATCACGACCGCCATGAACAGGGCAAGCCACATGACGGCCTTTTCGAGCAATAGCGGCATCAAGTTCTGGCACCAATGCCGCCAATACCTGAAGCCATTGACCATTAAGATATGGCCTCACTGTTTCAATCTGTAAAGGTATCGCCATATAACCTCCTTAAGTAAAAAGCCGACTCCTACCACAGGTGGTAAAAGTCAGCTTGGGTCCTGCATTGAGCCGTTTGGTTAATGCAGGAACGTTAGTCAAGCTGGATACCATGTCGTCTTAATAGCCACATGATGGAATCACGAAGCACATCAGGATCAACAACCGCAGCTATTGCGCAAACACGAAAGCAAAATGGCGCTATTTCGTCATTCTGAATCCACGACAACACATCCTTTCGCAACCGAGTACTGACACGACCGTCCAGTAATACACGGATCGCATCCAATAGAATGCCTTCGCGTAACTGCCAGATTTCCGTGTCAGACCAAGTGACTGGGGCATCATCAAACTCAAATAGAAATTCGAGCTGTGATGATGTGTGTTGATGGAACTGCTTTTGTGATGTAGGAGAATGGGCAATGCGCCCATTCATCAAAGATAACCGCGTTCGGCAAGCGAAACGCACCCCTCGGATGCGACCACGACATGGTCAAGCGTTCGAATATCAACAAGTGACAAGGCGTCACGGAGTCGATGAGTGATGCGTTTATCAGCTTCACTGGGTTCAGGATCACCCGATGGATGGTTATGAACCAGTATCACTGCTGCCGCATTAAGTTCTAGTGCTCGTTTTGTTACTTCCCTTGGATACACGCTCGCTGCATCTAAAGTGCCTTTGAACAGCTCTTCAAATCGAATGACGCGATGCTTTGTATCAAGAAACAGCACACCAAAAACCTCGTGCTCATACTCGTGCATCAGTGTTTGCAGGTATGAGAACGCCGATGATGGCTGTTCAATTTTGCGACCTTTACTCAATCGACCACGGGCAAGCTTGAGCGCCATATCTAAGATATCTGCTTCAGTCACTTGCTCAGGAACGATGTAAGTACCGGCTTCTTCGCCAGCTAAGAACTTTTTGTTTTTCATAGGAGTCTCCACAAAAAAAAGCGGAGACGAACCCATGCCCTGACGGGGACGGAATCGTCCCCGCAGGGTGGTATAATTGATGTGGTTACTGAATTAACAGTTGTTGTGTTACTTCGAATAACTCACGCTTTAGATCTTTGACGTCATTAATCACAATGCTTTGAGGAAAGAATTTCTCAACACTGCGTGTTTGAATCCCGATCCCCAGCAGTTCAAAGCCACTGCGTCTGCACCGGTCAACAATGTCATGCGTGGCAGCCCAATCATCTGGGTCACCATCCGTTAGCACTATCATTAGCTTTCGCTTCTGTTTTTGCGCTAACAAACTGTTTGCCGCAAACCACATTGCTTGTGCCATAGGCGTACAACCTCGTGGTTTTTGGTCAAAACAGGCGGCCCGATGTCGAACCGATTGCTTGGGCAATAACGCGATAGAAACTTCCTGATGAATACCAGGAAAATAACTGACCGCAGGTACAACACCCGGTATGCCTTCCAGTGCCATGGCCAAAGCCAAAGCGGCTTCATTGGCAACATGAAAGTACTTTCGATTACCTTCGCCAATGGGTTTACCCATTGAACCCGATATATCGACCAGCAAGTGCACAGCAGCATTAGGCGCAATGCGAGGTTGCCTTTGAATAAACAATCTCGACTCACCGGCTTGTGAAGCGGCAAGACGATGGGTTGCAACTCGAAGACCGTGACTTTTGGCATGATTCCGATTGTCCTGACTGGACTGAACCATGCCCCTAAGTCGGGCTCGAATTTGAGCGGACTCAGACGCCGATAAGGTCAAGATGGCCTCATCACCCAACATAGCGTGCTCTGCTTGGGGCAAACTGAGTGGAGTGCCCCCCTGATGTCCTTCAGCTTGTTCCGACAACACTTCTGCCACTTGGGCAAAGGTATCGGGTTCAAACTGAGCGGCACTGGCCTCTAAGGCTTGTCGCAAATTGTCAGCTTGATCAGAGTTATCTGAATCCCCCGTTTCAGCAGCATCCCCCATTGCAGACGAGTCTGCTTCCGGGGTTTGACTGTCACTACTGTTATTGCTGTCATTACTCGCATCTTGTCCAATGTCATTACCGTTATCAGCATCCGACTCATCCTGTGGTGGACGAGATTCTTCTTCCAACATGGCAACGATGGCATCGACAAGTTTTAGCACTTCACCTGTAGACGCTAGGCTAGGCACTGCTGTCAGCATGGCGCTTAACCGGCTCATCGCTGCGGCAGGAAAGAGTTGTCTCACTCTTTCATCGACTGCTTGATACAAAGGCGTCAGCGCTTTCTGGCCCAGAAAATGGCATCTCAAGCGGAACAACAACCATGCTTGCAAATTAGATGCAGGCTCAAGCTGTTCAGGTACACACATTTGCTGTGTGTCCACCATGTACTCAATCACTTGCGAAATACTGCGCCGGGTTCCGGGGTAATCCTTTGCCAATTCGTTTTCAATGCGAACATCCTCAATGATATTGAGAAGTGCCTTTCGGATCGGCTTGGACGACGCCTTCTGCACCATGTCAAAATTGGTATGCCGAATATGCGCCGCTTCATGAGCCAGATAACCCCAAGCTATCTGTTGATAGTGTGGGTCGTCTGGGTTTGCTGTTGGAATCACAATCCGCTCACCATCGGTAAACGCATCTTGTCCTTGAATAAGCACCTTCACACCAAACTTTTCGCCATAAGCGGCGGCAACGATTGGCAGTGCGTTTTTTAATGGATGATTCATGGGAGTCTCCTAATCATTAGGGGGAATACTCCCTCAGCGGGAGCGTTTCCCCGCTGGGAATGTAAGTGTTTAAACCTGTGCTTTTAGCTTATCCAGATCGTATTTTTGACCTAACCAAGCCACCAATTGAGCTGGACTCTCGTGCTGCTCAAATGACGTTTTAAGCTGGTCTAAACTCAGGATGTCATCCAATGTCAGACCGTACTGGTCTTGTAACTGAGTAGACACCTCGTGTTGATATTGCAGCCAGGCCCGCTCAAAAGCGGTTTGCTGCAATGCCATGTTTGGAACAAATACCATGGCCGTTACCCAAGCTCCTTGTGCGTCCGCATCTGCGATCAGCACAGGGTTCTTGGGGATCACGACACTATGTGTTGAGTACGACCGTTGTACTAACGTTCGACAACACGCCACTTCTGGTATCGATTCACTTTCAACAGCATCAGTCACACCACGAAAATGTGCTTCAAACTGGTTCAGTTGGCTGGGGTTATGGATGGTTGATTGCATAATTTCCTCTTACATAGTTCAGAGGACATGCGCCCTTCAGGGCAACATGCCCTCAAGGACGTTAGAAATAAAATGAGTTTGGTACAGCCGAACCAAGGTTTGGTCTGACGGTTGGTTGTGGTATTGCACGTAAGTTATCTGCCTGAGCAGATACTGGCTGTGCGGGTTTAGGTTCAGGTTTGGGCATCAGTTGTCTGATATCCAATTGACCTTCACCGTGCATTCTCATCTTGTCTGGATCAGACAAAATTAAAATGGTCGCCATCAGTTCGTGATAGAGATTGTCTGTCACAGGGCCGGTCTTTGGCAGACGAACAAATAAATTGTCCATCGCTTCAACCATCGGCTGAACTCGATGATCCAGGAATGACAAACCATCCAACTTGTCTCTTAATCGCTTGAGAGGATTAAGGGCTCGCTGGCTGATTTGATTCTTACCTGCAACGGAACGCTCAAACAGTTCATTGGCATCACGAGCCACCTCCCTAAAGAGGGTGTGTCCCATGCCATTGACCTTGTCATCTAAGCCACCAGCTTGTTCAGCCGGTTGCATTCGATAGATGGCATAATCGAACTGAAGCCGTTGTTCCACGTCTTCGATGGGTGACAGCGCACGCCGGATTGCATCTGCAAATTCCGGGTGTTTTGCAACCCAGTCAAACGTCACCTGATCATAGTTGTCCAAGAACAACTGCTTGCACTGCGCAAACTCCTGACCGATCCGGTCAAGCTCTGGAACAATCTGATCAATTCGGTCCTCAGGGACGGCATAGCCACCTAAAAACCGCACACCGACTTGCTCACACAAGCGCTGCGCTTCTTTCTTAAGCCTTTCAAAGTTCGCCAATGCCTCAGGGTCGCAAATTTTTTTACTCCCTAAGCTGGCAACATCCTTCGGTGGAAGTTGGCTGCCATTGGCTAATCTGAAATCTTCAGGCCTTAGTTTTTTTCTACCGCTCCAGATGGAACAGTCGATGTGACAAATCAAGAGTTTGTCGAGGGTTTGAATACTCATAGTGCATCCTCATGTAAGATGGGGACGCACCACTCCCAACAGGAGCAATGGCCCCCGTTTGGGTGGTAGTAGTTGACGCGCTAATGGCAACATCACTATCAGAAATAGTAATTTTGCGAATCAGGCGACGATTGGTTGAGATCGATTTTCACAGGCATTAAGTCCAGTGCTTCAGCTATCGGGCGAACCCGCTCTAAATCACTGCCTAATAGCCTCAATACATCTTTTTCCAACTTCAGTTGGTCGGATACTTCTATCCCTTCAGGACTCGCTACTGTGAGCGAACACAGAGGTGGCAATTGACGCTTAAAGGCCAGTAACAGCAACAATGGCCACGGGCCATCATCCGTGTTAACAATGCCAGCGCCTTCACCTGACACAATGCTGATTTGATTGGTACTAGGTAATCCGCTTTTGCAAAACCCTAATGACCATTCTCCAATCCTGACCTGGTTATCATCAATAACAGCCAAGCCATAGGCTTCAAGCAGCTTTGCCATATCGAATAACGCTTTTTGCGCCAGCGAGATTTGGCCATTGACGTCCTTGCGAGTACGAAACTCCCAACTGACGTTATTGGCGCACGCTACGTTATCAAGCGCATTTGAGAGTTCAAATGGCCGCCCTTGATGATCAATGCCGACTTGTCCAACAAATCGATAACCCTTGTTGATTTTCTCATTGATTCGTCGGTCTGCTTCAGCGTTAGGATCAGTCGAATCAATCAATCGCTGCTGCGACAATTGACCGGCTTTTCCAAACCGAACTTCAATCTCCTGGGTATCTGATCCAACGTAAATGGCCCATTCTTTGGCTGTCCCATCAGAATGACTGTAACGGTAAAGAGCAAAGCACTTTTCCATCATCAATCCTCCCAGTGGTCACCGAAGACATCAGCGGCAATACGGTGAATGGCTTCACGTTGCTCCAACTCAGCACGAGCCGTCAAAGACCGAACCAGTGCATACTCCACTGCGTTAGGAGCACCTTTAAAAGCAAGTGTTAACTTTGCCCAGCGCACCAAGGTCCGAGTGGACATGGTGATACTAAGCTCTGCACCGCCATCCGCGCCCCCAATAAAAAGACGACGAATGTCACCAGCCACTTTCACCATTTTTTGGCGAAAGACTTCTGGCAAGCCCGGCGCAACATTTTCCAGAATGGCTTCCTCTACAGAAGGCTCTGCATAGGTCGCTTCGATGATTCTAAAGCGATCAAGAAAAGCCAAATTCTGTTGGAGCACACCTTGATACAAGCCCGTTTGATCACCGCTGCCCGCACTGTTGCCGGTAGCGATAAAACGAAACTTGTTATGTGGCATGATGATCTCACCGCCATTTTGTGCGATGACCAATGGGGCACCTTCCAAAATGTCATTGAGCCCAGCCAGTTCAGCAGGCTCAGCAAGATCCATTTCATTAATGATCAGCAAATGGCCATGCTTTACAGCCAGTGCCAGCGGTCCATACACAAAGGTCATGTTGCCATTAACCAGCGTGTGGTGACCGATAAGATCAGACAACTCCAATCGACCGTGCGCAGTAATTTGCTGAACAGGCCAATTCAATCGAGAAGCAACTTGGCAAATTAGCGAGGTCTTACCGCATCCAGTGGGGCCAGTAATATACAAACCGTCACCGTCTGGGTTAGACAAGAACGCCAATACGTCACGTAAGTCTTCTTTTCTAAAAACGTACTCGTCCTTGCGAACGGGAATGTTTGGATGGGTAGTGTCGGCACCAAATCCTTCCAGAACGAAAGCATCAGGAGCCGGGACATTAAACGCTTGATTCACTTGAACCAAAAATGGGGATTGTTCAGTCATGGTAAACCTCATCTGTTTTGACGAGGCCCCATGCCCCAACAGGGAATGAAGTCCCCGTCGGGTGGTGTGTTGATTGTGGTATGGCTGTGTATATAAGAGTTCAGCTCGCTCTATCATTCGTACCCAGCATTGGCTACGAGTGAAACTGCTTTCTGATGCACTCGATGTAAGCGCATGAGAAAGGAGCCGAAATCGGCTCCAAGTGAACGTTAAAAGTAAAATGAGCTCGGCGAGTCACCTGGCAGAACCAAGTTCTCTTGCTCAAGACTGATTTTGATTGGTGTTTCAACGGGCTGATCTGGCTTATTGGTGCTGATGCGCAACCGCTCTTGTGGCGATTTTCGGTAAGCGGCTAAAACCTGTTCATCCAGCTCGCCTAACTTATCGGTGGCCAATTGCTTATAGTCCACCGTGCCCGCCATCATGTAGCGACTGAGTTTGACCCCAGCGTAGTCGGCATGAGCGTAGTTACCCATCATAGCGACCAATTTTGACTGAGCGTCTCGCATTTCCTCTTTCAAAGATTTAATGTGATTTTCCAGTCGAACCACTTCGGCATGTGCTGAGCAATACTGTCGAGACAGCGATGTCCAACGGTATTGGGCTTCACCCTTGGGAACAAAACAATCTTGCTCAGGGCATTTTGGCGGTTCTTTTTTAGTTTGAACTAACTCCCAAAACTGAAGCGCCGTTTCTTGCAACTCAGTTAAGAACGCCGCGTCTCGTTGTATTTCAAACTCAATCAGTTGATCCTCAAAATATAATACCAACCAACCACGCGTGCTATTGGCGACCAGTATTTGATGCTGTACTTGTACCCAATACAACTGGTACGCCTCGCTTTGTTCTCGGTGAGCTTGCACATCCTCAAAAACTGACTGGCAAGGACATTTCAGTTCAACGGGTTCGCCCGCATCGTTGATGCCATCAAAGCTGGCTCGAAAGATTGCGTTATGATCGGCTTCTGCACATAACGGCAGAAGAAAGTCATTATGCGCATTCTCAAATGCTCGCCTTGCTTGAGGCTCCAACCTTATACCGCGAAGCACATTTGGATTATTCGACAGGTCTTCCGGTAATACGAATCCGGTTTTTTCTGCCCATAATCGCCAAGGTGTTTTGTAGGGTGAACGCCCCATAATAATTGGGGCTTCAGATGCCGTAACCCCTGCAATGCGCCACTGGTGCCATGCAGGAGTACGTTGTGATAGGTCGATAACCTTCATATTGCCTCCTTTGAGGGGGAGACTCCCCCGAAGGAGAGAACTCCCCTTCAGGGTTAAGTGGTTACTTTGCTGCTTGTGCTAACGCTGTTTGGTGCTGAACAACACTTGCTTGAACCGAATCAATTGCCGCTTTACCGGCTTGAATCGAACCTAAGACAAGGGCAACAACCAATACCAAGCGAAAAAGTGAGGCTGATTTAGTCATGGAAGATCTCCAAAAAAAGACGAGACCTTCCCCCTGACGGGAGAATAATCCCGCCAGGGTTAGTAAAATGAATGCGTGGCGCTAAGAAGCTAAAGGCTGTGTGAGCGCTTTGGCTGCTTGTTGCTGTGCATTAAAAATTTCTTGTTTCGCAAACGTCAGCTCAACACCTTGAAAATGTTCATTGGCATATTCCAATGCACTATTCCAAGCGTTTGAAGCTTCCGCCCGCTCGATAAGCTTGTAAACAAGCCCTCGGGTTCGATCATCAACTTGCTCGGGTGGAATCACAGATGGCTCAACAACGTGTGTTGCTTGGCCTTCGATAATTCGCTCCGCTTCGTCTTGATCGAAAATTCCCACAAAGCCAAACGCAATGCGGGAACACTGGATCATGGATTTATGTCTTAGCATTCGCTTAGTGTGCGTCTGCCATGGACCATCTACCCGGTAAGGGCCATTTTTGCCGTTACCTTCAAAAGGTGGTCGATAGACTTCATCCAGATACTCAGTGATTTTGACTGGGTGCGAACGGTCGCGCCGGTAGATGATGCATTCCATCCATTCAGGGCATTCTTTCGCGCCATCCAGTGAGACTTTGTTTTCTGAAGTCTTAAACTCCATGCCATCAAACTGGTCGTGTTGATTGATGATGCGAGACCATCCATCGACACCTACCACTGGAATAATTCCAGCTTGCTTATCAGGGAACGCAAAAATCTCTTTGGTGAAAGGGTTCAAGCCGTACTGATCTGCAACCACTAAGAGCGCCATCATCTGCTCATTGGTCGGTGCACTACCGTCACGTTGCTTGAATGCTGTTGCTTTTAGGGTATCGAACAACTTGTTTGGATCGACACTAAAGCGCTCAGCAAAGCGTTGGATTAGCTTTGGTTTTTCCATTGTGGACTCCGACAATCAAAGTGGGAGTCTGACCCTGACGGGAAAGTACTCCCGGCTGGGTTAAAGCGTTTTTACTCGGTTAAAAATCTGGTTCAGGATAAGTTTGTGCCCAATTAGTTTGGGAGCCTGCATCATCCGCCGCTGATGGCTCAGATGCTTTGTTCACATTATCAAGAAGCAGAAACTCGTCCGCGTCCACTTCGGTCAATCGATGCTTAATGCCATCTTTCTCCCATGAGCGCGTGCGCTGAGGCCCTTGAACAAAAAGCTTCGCTCCTTTTTGGATCAAATCTTTTGCTCTTAGCCCTAACTTAAATCCACCACGATCTCGAAAAACGACCCGATGCCATTCCGTATGCTCTTTGAGCTCATTGGATTGACGGTCGCGCCATTTCTCAGAAGTGGCCAGCGAAATGCTGGTCACTAAATCACCTGATGGATAGGCTCGCGTCTCTGGCTCAGAGCCAACGTAGCCTATGAGTGTTACTTGGTTTTTCATGATGTTCTCCTTGTCTTAGTTGAACTCTGTGCAAACAGTCGTTTCTGTCCGGCTAGGCAAAGAAGACTGACGACGCAGATAGGTTGGTATTTCGAGTAAAGCCATGTCGTACTGATGTGGCTCTTTGTAAAACGCAGATGTCAAACGGGGCATACCAGGAGCTTTAGGCACTGCCATTGGACGACGTTTTGGTTTTAGTGTGAGCAATCGCTTGATTTGAGTAAGTACAAATCGAAACGGGCGCACGCTTTGACGAGCAAGCAATCGCAAAAGCGACCAGCTCAGTTTTGCAAGCAACATAATGCCTGCGATTTGGATAATAAATCCGAAGATATATTCCATTGGTGACTCCTTAATTTGGTTGTGAAGGAGTCACCCCCAACTGGGGAAAACTCCCCCAGTTGGGTGGTGAAAAGGCGAACCGTAAGGAACGCATGGTTGAGCATGTAAAAACATGCAGGCTATTTGTTTAAGGAGGCTAGCTACCTCTTAGTACCACTGAGAAAACTCAGCGGCGGGCTTCCTTTGAGCTCATGCTCTTCGGCGCAGATATCACTGAAACAGATCAGCAATATTTGATAGTCAGTGTAACCGTCTTATCCAGACAGGATAGTTAGAAAGATGCTCAATTCTTCCACCTAGCTGAAAGGCCATTACCTCACAGAGGATTAGGCTAGGGACTGATTATTGTCATATCAGGAGCAAACTTATGGCCCAAGCAAAACCCAATTACTCAAAACCCATCTTTGAACAATCATTCACAATTAATAGCTTACAGGCGCAACGTGTCGTTGACCGTGTTTTTAGACGGACGGTCAGTGCGCTCTACGGAATCGATGTCATCCTACGCATCATTGGCGATGAGAACGAAATTGATGAAGTGGAACAGATCATTAGCCAGCTGATCGAGGATTGCGCTAAGGCGGTAGACAACGAACAAGCTCGTTTGGACAAACTGATGGAGTCCAACGGTATCGATGAAGTACCTGACTACACCGATCCGATTACCTTCAACGCCAAAATCAGCTCGCCTCAGGTTGGCCAGTTTGTTGGCTTAGTGCGCAAACTCGATGCGTTGATGATCTCAATGGACACACTCTGGTTATCTAGCGTGCTTAGCAACAAGCAACGTGTTGATGGCAACTACGCATGGCAACAGCGCATTATCAAACTTGCACGACGCATTATTGATATCGAAATTCGAGCACGAAAATCAGCCCAAGCTAAGGGTAAAGAAGCAGAGGTTGAACAAGCGGTGCCTTTAACCGATGACGATATCACTGAAGAGGAAACAGATACCCCCGCCAACTAGCCAACTAGGCTCCCATCAACCAGCCCCTCTCGAAGGGGCTTTTTTAATTCAGATAGTATTCCAAAACTCTCTGTTACTTCTCAACTGTAATTACAGTTGACTTAAAATGTAATGATCATTACTATGATTGTAAGCAAAATTACTTATGAGTGTCAGCAATGCAAATTGAACTATCGCAAGAAACTTACCTTCGCCTTGGTAAACACGTAATAGGATTTGAGACACCGGATAACGTGATCTGTAGGCTTCTTGATTTCTATGAATCCAGAACGGTGACTGGAAAACCAGAATTGGTATTTATTCCAAGTGAAGATGAATTTAGGCAATGCTTGATAAATCAAAAGCAAGCTTGGAAGGTTTTTCAATATGCAGATGGCCGAGTCTCAACTGAAGAATGGTCGGCTCAGCAATTTGGAGAGCATTCTAACCTTAAAGCCAATATTTGGTCTGGAGCCTTGAGAGGCTGGAAAAATAAAGGAATCGTTAGATTAACATTGACGACAGAAAAGCCTGAGGGTGAAGCTTTTAGATTGTTAAAACATTCAGAGGATGTGGATATGGTGGAGCTACGAGTTGGAAAATTGGTTAAAGAACACATTGATGCAATTATCGTTTTTTGCAGCCAAACAGCAGAGCATTTAGAGTTATTGAAAAACATTGACTGGTGCAAAGAACACTTTGGTATATCTTTCCCATTGATCATGATTTCAACGGAAGCGTCCAAAAATTATCATGAAAGGTATTGGGTCAAAGAGTATTCAATTAATGGTCAATCATACCGTTTCTGTAGTCAGTTTGGAGGCAATAACGCAGTAGGGACTAAAACATTGTCTGAATACCATGGTGAGAAATTTCTAGCTTACTTAAAAAAATTTAATTTACTAAATCCAGCTTATACGGATCAGCAAATTCGTTTTATTGTAAAAAGTTAAGAGAAATTTATGAATGCGTTTGAGGCAATGAGTGAACTAGCTTCACAAGAAAAATGGTGCTGGAATTTAAACTGTACCACCTGTGGTCAACTTCATTTTCGATTTGGTCTAGTTGAACTAACTCGGGGTAAACACCCTCTTGAAGATAATTGGTTGGTGAAAAAACAACAAACAAATTACTCAGTTAAAATTGGGCAATTCCCCTATACTTTTACTCCAGAACAACAGCGTAAAATAGTTGATATCTGCATAACTGCCGACCTAGTAAAGATTTCAAAAAACTGCGTATTTCCTGATTGGCTTGGGTATCTTGGTCTAGTATTAACATTTACAAAAAGTGATCCTTTGCTATACAAGAAGCTTTGCACAGTCTGGTCAAGTCAACTAGCAAGAATGGTTCGTACGGATTCACTTATTTATAAAAAGCTTAACGATGCAGCATTAGGAGTTTCCGTTTTAGACATCAAAGATCTAGAGCATTGTGAGAATAACATAATTTCTCAACATAAATATTTTGCTAGGGTTTCTAGTCGCTGATATTTGCACTTAAAAAATCATATCCGCATCAAGTATTGAAACATCCTAGAAGAAAAACGCAATAGCAACCACAAAGCGCTAAAATGGTTACCTTAAGGCGCATTTTGCTCATTAAAGTAACCAATATGGAACATTATTGGCGCAGCTTTTTTATAAGGACGAGCTCAATTATTCCCCGAAATTTCTTCCGTCGCCTCCTGACGCAGTTTCTGAGCATCCATTCCGTTTAGCCTTTCAATAGCTCTGTCTGCGGCACTTTGACGGTTTCCATCCACGTTTAGCGTACTTCCTGAGCCTGTGAGTCGTTCCAGATCCAGTGACGGTACTTCGGGTAGGTTGCCCGTGATCGATAAGATACCTATCCATTCATCCAGATTGACTTGGCTCCAATCTACCTGGTTTAACTGACTAGCGGTCAAACCTTCGCAGTTTGGTGACTTTGCACTGCCCCAGCCAAGGCCCAATTGCGGACGAACTTGTTCTTGAATGATCCGTGAAAGCGGCGAAGTAAAGCAGCAATATGACTGCCGTTTCTCAACACAGGCACCTAAGAACTTAGACTTGCAGTAAGAGCCTACATAATGGCAACTCTTCAATACCCGCTTAGCGTTCATTTCAAACTCACTCTGCTCACATTTCCAGATAAGCTGAATGAGGATCATGGTGACTGAATAAATCATGTAGGCCGTCATAACCGTACTCAGAACCGCGCCAGCAGCGCCACCCAGCGCGAAGTTACCACCTGAAACAACACCATCGGCTCCAACCGCGCCACCAACGTTACTAAACAGTGCCGATTGCGCCCCCGAACCAAAGGTAGTGCCTACCCATTCAGCCGTTTTGTTGGTCAACACCTGCATGAAGCCAGTCGCAGCTTGCTCCGCTCCCGCGCCAGCAGCCGTTGATGGCCCAGCCCCCATGAGAGAGTCCCATGCAGACACAAAAGGCTCTTTAACCGCACTCCAGGTACTCGTTATCGGTTCCCTAAGCGTATTCCACGAACCATAGATTGCCGACGACGGATTCATGGCCATGACTGCTGTATCAAGCTTGTTAACTGCCACTATCATCGTGATGTAATCCGATAACGACACGCCACTTGGCTTTTCACAGCAATCAACTATACCGCCAACGGCTTTTTTGCACTGGCCTGCATTACCTTTAAAAACCGTACACTCGACGTTATCTTGGCCATCAGCGCCCGTACATGACATATCATTGGTCATAAACTGCGCCGCATTAAGCATCGCAGCGGCTTCTGCAAAGTTAGCCTGCTTAATTGACTCTGGCTCTAAACAATCTGTGCCCATACAGCGAACTGGCCCCTCACAGTTGTATTGAGTTTCCATTCGAGCGTTTTGCACTTCAACGCTTTGTCCGCAGTCATACACCAAACTTTGGATATAGCAGAAGCCTTCATGACCAGACCCGCCTTCAGTGCATTCGGTTCTGACATACTGGCAGGCCGGGTTTTGCTCCAGCGCGGCACACGTATTGGTGGTCGTGTTTTGTCCGTTATTGACGATGGTTTGTGTATTACCATTGGCATCTACCCAGCTATCTGAGCTGCCCATGTTGAACTCTGGATGAGAAGTCGAAGCATTGTAGGTCGCTCTTGCCTTCCAGCATGAGAGCCCCAGTCCATCAGAACTGCCGCGACTGGTTAAATGAGCAGGAGACGAAACAACCGCCGGATAAAGGCTTCCCAGATTGGCCAACTCGCCACTACCAACCGTTAACCCGTCGATTCGTTTTGTGCCCGTATCCAAACACCGCCACTGAACCGCAGTAAACTGATCCGTTTGCATCAAGCATTGGTCTATGCCCGGATCACTTGATTGATGAACAACGTCTTGCTCTAAGTATTTGCCAGAGAAGGCCAATGAAGCGCTCAGTTTCGCAGGAGCCAAACACTTCTGAACTTCTCGGCTGCAAGTATCGAAATCGACTTTGTTCCAGCCGGACTCACATCTGGAACGCGTGACTTCCTGCGGTTCATGCCACGAAATAATCGACCCATTAACGACCTTGCACAATGAGCCAACCAAGGTTCCTTTTGGACAGGTCATTTCAGGGTATTTAATGGACGGTTTCGTCTCTGTGACCATCTCCTTGTTGCCCGTCAATGAGAGTGTCGTTTTCCAACCATTTGCCTTAGATGGCGACTCGGTGATTTTTATCTCAGTATTTTGATTATCAAAAATCTTCAGTGTCGCGTTTCCAGTTTGCATGGTGGTGCTGTGCTGTGGAACAAAACTGATGGTTTCAGAGCTAAAGCAACCGCGCTCAATGGACCAGCTTTGTTGATGGGTTTCAACGGATACACGTCGCTCTAACTGACACTGAGTAAGCGTGCTGATCTTCTCGCACACCTGGTAATCCGGTACATGCTTGGTTTCAGTAAATGGCGTAATCGTCTGAGTAGGCTCACAGGCCTCAAAACTACTCGGCATAAGATTGGATACCACGCACTTTGGATCGCTGGTTTGTAATCCACAGTCATAAGTATCGGTAAAACGAATGCATTCACCTTTATCATTGGTCTCGGCACATTCTGACGACATGAAGCCACACGAAGGATTCGCTTCAAGCACTTGGCAGGCCTGATTTTCAATCCCCTTATAGCTTTCGTCATCCACACTCACTTGTACACGCCGACACAAAGGCGATATGCCAGTCACAGGGCTTGGGGCAAAGTAGGATTCACAAACTGAAACACCATTGACCACCGTACATCCGTTGGTTGAAGAAGGCTGATCCGTACATTGAATGCTGTAGTCTGAAAACTTTGTCGGAATATCCGCTGCTTGTTCGATACAGGATTGTGGCGACCAACTATCATTCATCACCACCTTGGTTGAATCAAAGCGCACCTTGATGCGTGCATACCCCTCACCACTACCCGTTACCGATACGCGAATTTTGACTGGCACTTCTAAACCGGGCTCTACCGCTTTTAGCTTGGCGGTTAAGTCAGTATTAGGATTGCGTTCCCAACTGGTACTAAGCTCGCAGCGACCTGCCGTTTCTGGTGGAAAGTTATTGTTCGGTCCAGACCAGACTTTCTGATCGCCAAGCCACACTTGCATGTAGTCATCCCATTTGGCGTATTCAAGAACGGCTGAGGTAATCGCATCGGGGTTCACGACTTTGAGTGTGATGGCCTGCTCGAACACTTTACAACGGCCACTCCAGTAGTTGTCCCCAATTCGTCCTATCCAAACTTCAAGACACCCCTCACCACAAGAGCGAAGGTTCATCGGCCCTGAAACATGCTCAATAATGCCTGCCGTGTAATCGTGAGTAATCGTGCAGCTGTTAACCGCTGTATTGAGCCTGTCGCATTGCTGGTAATTTGGGCTACCTTCACCTTGAGACTCACAGCCTGGGAAGCTTTGTGTTAATAGATTGGGATCAGTTTGAACCGCATCGGTTAATGCCCAAAGCGGATCATTGACCATATCTGGCCGCGACCTGTCTTTGATTTGCTGTAGCGAACGAAACGCCTCACCCGTAGCGCCACTTTCGGATGCCATGCTCTCTTGGCGCTGCGTCCCCAATTGATTCATGCTGGTATCAGAGCCATAAACGCCCGTTAAGACATCCAATGAGCCCTGATCCATACCAGGGAATAGCTCTTGCAAGTTAATGGACTCATTACCACTGCCACTCGGCACCAACAATGTATTGCCGTTAAGTGCGGGCATCGTCCAGTTTTGCAGTAATTGCTTACCTTCTTGTTGTCCGCTTAAGCCGGATTGGCGCTGCACATCAGCGGCCACACCATGTAAGGGCAAGCACGCCATAGTGATTGATAAAACACCCGCTAAAACTCGGGTAAAAAGTGTTGGTTTCATGGTTAACCTCCCGAGTTACAGCAGTCTTGCCAGCGCCACAAAATGTAGAGCGCATCTTCACCGGCACCTGGGATTGTTCGCCACTCTCCCCATTTCATGGTGCTTTCACCGATGACATGCGCACTTTCAGTTTCTGGTACAGGAAAGAACATACTCATCTTGTATTGGGATTTCGGCAGCATGGGTTCGATAACAGGTCGGCATAGCGCACTGTTCCCCATTGTTCGCCTTGCAAGACCACGCCTGTGTTGAGCCGCGATTGCACGCGCCGCTAAATGGCTGGTGTTTTCTGCTAATGAGCCAAAGGCTAAGGTGTGGCCAGATAACGGGTAGAGATGGCCCCAACTGCCAGCACACCAAAACAACTGGTCGATGGGTTTACCAAGCGTTGATGAAGCAGCGTCAGCGGTACAAGCAGATATAGCCAATGGATTGGCAACGGCAGCCGCTTCAGGCTGAGTAAAAAAGGCCAGTTCATCGTTCAGCCATGTTGGGTCCAATTCCGACAAATACATCAAGTCAAAGTCCATGTAACCATCGGCATTGCAATTGCCATCCATGAACAAATCGAGCATGACCAAAAGCGGAAAGGCGTAATAATGGTAATGGTAGAAAGCAAGATCACCGGTATCGTATTCACCCTCGCCATGACCACCTTGCAGTCGTCTATCACCTAACGGTAAACGAATCCCTCCCAGTGAAGGCGAACAACCTGGCGTTCTGACCAGTTCAATCAAACGCGCTGGCTCCCACATGCTGGTAACAATACCTGGCCTTGGCACACCTAAGTTGTCTTCACATAAGCAAAATGACTTGTTTGATGCGCCGCTTGGGACATTGCCAGAGCCAAGAGGAAGACCGGCAACCCGGATAGGAAAAATGCATGACCAGCAAACATCCGTCAGCAACTTGCCGGACAATAACCCCGCGTCTGGGCAGGTCAATTCGGCTTTTGCAGGAATAGATGCGCCCAAGACAAGCAGGACAACGAGAGTCCGCAACAGACGATACGAATTATTGAGCTTTTTCATGAACAAGCTCCTTTGCTGGAATTTCTTCTATTTCAAACGCGAGCCCCTTTGCTTGAACAAACGATGGGGTGACTTGCAGATCAAAGCGCTGCTTTAGCGAGGCATTGAGAAGGTAAACCGGACTGTCCAATGTCTTTTCGAGCGCATTGAGGCGATTCCAGCCTTGGGCACGGTCGAGCTGCGTGGTGATAAGCGTGATGCGGCGCAGAGTCCTATCTTGCGTCTCAAGCCAATGCGCTACTGCGTCCACTTCTTCAGCGTTCGACGCATTAAACACAACAAGCTGCTGAGTGAACGACAAGGCTTTGAGCGGGTTGATACGCGTTCCTGCTGGGATCAATGTTCGGCCATTGGCATCCAATAGTGGCCGCTGCATGACGATGGTTGGATCAACCGTTCTTATCCGATACTGCGTGGCTTTGGGTAAGTCAGTGAAAGTTTGGCGAGACCAGAAACGCTCAATGGCTTTTTTCTTTAACGCGCCCAGGTCAAGCGACTGTAAACGCTGCATCGCCACTTGCATCAAATCCGGTTCTAAAATGGAATGAATAGGACCGCGTTGACCCAATGAACCGGTATTGCCTGTTTCAATTTGACGCTGCAACCAGTCCTTGCTGTAAACCCCTAGTGCACTTGCAGTCACCTTGTCATCTTCTATGCGGAAAATGGCAGGCACGCTAGTCACCCGCCAGTGCACAAAGGCTTTCGGATCGATTCGAACCTGAGGAACAGGGTCAAGTCCCACCATCAGCGTATGCCAATCACGGATAGCCGCCCCCAAGGTCTTTCCTTCAGGAATTCCCCGAAACAACACAATAGCGCCGGTAGCACTGGCCTCTTTAAATAGCTGCTTCAGCGACGAATCCCCCAGTGAGGACGACGCAAATATCAACCATTCATCGCTGTGTTTGAGCGACGCAGGTTGTTCAATCGGTGAAAAAGGCTCGATAAATTCAGATGAACCATCCACAGCACTTTGTAAAATGCTGCGGCTCATTTCGACGATCTTGTTGTCTTCGTCAGACAACGGATAAGGCTCTTGTGCCCAGGACACTTGAACCCAAGACAATGGAGCAACCAACAAAAATAAGAGACATAGTCTTTGCATCATCTACCTCCTACCAAAGCGGCCAAGCGCGACCGACAATCTGCTCGCGCTTAACGGCATTCCAATAGCGGGAGTCGAAACTCGTTGCAGCCTCGCCGGAAAACCAATATTCGTTTTCTTGCAGCGTCAATGAGCGGCTAAATTGTGATTCCGCCACACCAAGACGCTGGGCTAATGCCATGCCGGTAGAGACTTCAGCACCGTTCACCAGCACATGCTCAGGCGTCACATTGACTTCATCCCCAGGCATCCCTGTTAGGCGTTTCAGCATCCGAGTACCGTCGTTATATAACGGAGCGAGTCCTTTTGAGTGGAAGGCATACAAACCATCCTTAACGGGCTCTTTATTCCATAGGTCAATCAGATACACCGTGGTATCAGGCAGGCAGCGCTCTTGCTGGGTATCAATACCTATTCGGTAGCGCATCATGGCGTAGGTGCCTACCAAGGCCATGATTAACGCAAGAACAGTCAACCGGATGAGGTATGGCCGCCAAGGCATTCTTTTACGGAGTATCTGCATGAGACACCTCCTTTGAGCCTACTGGCACAAATACGGAATCATCAGCACCCACCACCGCTTGGGAATCCAGCACGATAAAACCGGCTGTTTTTAACTTTTCAATTTGCTGATTGGTCTGAAGCAACCTGGATTCGATGTCTTGTTCGCTGGCATTGGGGCCCAGTGACAACACCGCCTCCCCAAAATCTACGACTGCAATGGGCGTACTTAACGCCAACTGGCTGTGGATGGGTTCGAGTGTTTTCATTAAGAGCCAGCTGGTCATTAAACCGCTGCCTGCAATAGACAAAGTAATAGAGGCCATAAATGGCCAAAGCGTGGTTTTATTCATAGCCTCGCTCCTTCAACAACTGAGAGATGGCATCAGCAACAGAAAGGCCTTTGCGCGTTAACTGTTTAATCGCGTTTACATCTTCTGCACGGGACGAGTACAACAGCTTGTGAAACGGATCGACGATGAGGCGGCCAATCCCGGTGCCCATTTCGGTAATAAAGAAAATTTCGGAATAGACACCAGTGACGGTATGAACCGTTTTTAGGTATTCATAGCCGCCTTCACCTAGTGGCAAGCGGCCTTCTTTTTTGAGCGCGTTGATGGTTTCAGCTTTTTGGCCAAGCAGGTACATATTGGCCGAGTTTTCAGCGATGGCTTTACCTGTTGGGCTGTCATACAAATCGTTGACCGACTGCGTTACCGTTACAGCACTGCCGCCATATTTTCGAAATCGACGGTAACCCGTCTCAATAAACTTACCGACATCACCTTGAGTCAGCAGATCCCAAGCTTCGTCAATGAACACAATCTTGCGACGATCCCGCTCACCTAAGTACATCTCTTGTTGGATTTGGTAGATAAGCTGAAGCAACACCACTTGTTGCAGGTGCTTGCGTCCCTTGAGCTCTTCTAACTCCAGAACGGTGAAACGGTTTTTGAAGCGAATATTGTTGTGGCCATTAAAGAAACGGCCATATTCGCCCGGTGTCGTAAACGGATAGAGCTGCTCACCCACGTCCTGCACACGTCGGTCTTCATGATTTTTTAAAGCCTCTGCCACATCATCAACCAACATGGCACGACCTTTTTTCTCCCACAGTTCACGGGTCTGACGCTTTAGGTTGGCCATCTGAAAATCGGTTAATGACTGCGTAGGTGCGGCCATTGCGGCCAATAACCCAACCAGTACATCCGCTTCTTCGTCATAGTCCTCAACGATTTCAAACGGATTCAAGCAAATGCCACTGTCCCGGCCGAACTGTAAGAACTCACCATCATAGACTTCACACAGCTTTTCATAAGAGCGGCCAACATCAATCACCCAGCATTGGCCGCCTTCAGATAAGTAGGAGGAGATGATTTCGTTCACCAGGAATGACTTACCCGACCCCGATTGCGCCGCGATGCAACAGTTGTAATTACTGCCCGAGTCATAAAGGGACACACTCATGATCTGGCCATTACGGGAAACAAAGTTAATCACTGGCGTGCCTGTACCTTTCCAATCCGCAAACAAAGGCAACAGAGGGATCACATGCCGTGTCGCCATGGTCTTGAATCGAAACAAGTCGTTCATCGCCTGGCGGTCAGCACCAAATGGCAAGGCATTCAGGAAAATGGGCAAACAGAAGTACTTGTCTTCCATCAGCTCAAATCCGAGTTCTTTGAAATAGGTTCGAGCATTTGAAACAGAGCTGATCGACGCTTCTTCCGTTGGTGAAAACAGCGTCAAAGTCATATTTGCCCGAATAGGACGATCACCTTCTTGCAAAGCTTCAAAAAGAACATCAAATCCCTTTTTCTTGGCTGCCAGCACCGGCACAAACTTGAGCATCGGGCCATAGGCCTGATTGACCGCCCATTGACGCTTCGTCTCTAAACGAGATCGCATCGCCTCGGCTGAAGGAAAGTGAATGGTGACATTCAGCAAAAAGCTTCCGCGTAAACCGCGACTGCCCGTCATCATATCGCCCGCAAAACTTGCGGCATGGCCAAACCAGATCCGCTCAGGCAGGCGCTTAAACGATAGGGTTTTAACTCGGTAATCCCCCAGCATCAGACCTTGACTATCCACTTTGATAGCCCGGTCATAATCCAACACTTGCTCCCTAAGTGGTTTATCTGCCTCACTGCGGATTGGTGATGGATTACGCCAGGAAGCATCTTTTCCCCAGTTAAGCTGCGCACTTAATGCCGCGAGCCAGTTTCGGTCAGTCATCTCAGTAACGCGAAAACCAACCGTTGCCAGCGCTTGAGAGAAAGAAGCCCGAAGCGCGGATGCTCGACTCAACTCACGCTCCGTCGGTATAGGACTTTCCAAAGGCAATTTGCAGGTGACGATCAGTTGAAAGTTGCGTACCTGAGTCTGGGTCGATTCTTCTATCGGTTGAACCGTGCCCCCATCGAGAAAATCCGCACGTTTGCGTATCGACGCCCTGAGCAATGGATCGGATTGACGATGCCGTAAGCCCATCATGCGCTGAAGGTCGGTTTGAATATCAGGCGAGGCGTACAGGCCAAATTGCAGCAAAGTGTCTTTTGGCCAGTCGTTGTTGAGAAGAACATTAACCCTGTCTGCAACAGACTCATCACCACCAGGCAATGGGTCACATAGAAAGCCAAAGCCAACACTTTGGTCTTCCATGAAAAACAGTTGCTCATCGTCTGAATAGGCCAATACTGGCAAGAGCTCTGAAGCGCGTTGCCCTGAATACAGAGAGGCTTTCATTAACGCCCCTCCAACCAAGCAGAAAGATCATAAGGACGGCCTCGGCTGATGCGACCATCATTGGCGACAATGAAAGGCACACCTTGAATGCCCAGGATTTGAGCCGTCACCAAAGTACGCTGCATTGGTTCTAAGTTGCAGGCATCATCCTGTTCTAGGTTACCAATCCGGCCATTCAGCAATGCATCGGTGGCCGCTTTCTTGTCACGCGCACAGCCAAGCTGGCGAACCTGACGCTCTGAATCAGGACCAAGCACTGGCACAGGGAGTATTTGGAAGGTGTATTCTTTGGTTAACGGTAAAGCTTGTTTCAAAAGCTCATGGCAGTGCGGGCATCGTGGGTCAACAAAGACCACCACTTTCTTTTTGCCTTCACCCAGCGTCAGTGGATTCAAATCATCCATTTTTAAGCCAAGACGACTTAAGTCCAGCGTGTTCCCCGCTTCACGAATTTCTTCAAGGCTGGTAAGCGGCTTTTTGGACCAGGCATCATAGAGCGTGCCATCAATGACGAACCGGCCACTGTCTGACATGAAAACAATACGGCCATTGCTTTCGACCGCTTTCAAACCCGTGACCGGCAAAGAAACCATGCCGTCAATTTTTCCAACGGGCGACACTTCAGACACAGGTTCAGCTTGAACCAAAGGAGACAGCGCAAGCGCCAGAATAATTGGAGATAGTTTTCGCATGAGGAGTCCTCGTTAATGTAAATCGAGGCTCCAGTCTATGCAGTTGTCCTATGTGGACTCGGTTAGATAGATTGAAGAATTGGATGCCTTGCTAAGTATCGCATTCTCCCATTGACCTAGAAAAATTGAAAAATCAGAAAATATCAGTGAATATCACCAATTATCATCAAATCATCAGTCGCGTGATTTTTTGCCCTTGATAGCATGTGCCTTGTACTTTTACACAAACAAGGAGACAAAAATGTCTAAGCAAAACAATCACAACTCAGATATGACAAACGCCAATAAGGGTACGTCTGGTACTAACAAGACTTACTCACAAAACCAAGGAAATCGAGGGTGGCAGATGAACCCTCAAAATCCGCAGAATGGCGGTAAGAAAAAATAAGTTGTGAAGGGGGCTTAATGCTCCCTTTCTTTTAAGGGGCTACATGGACAAGAGCAAAAACAGTAAGAAAAAACCGTTCAAATGGACAAGAGAACTTGTTCGGCTTGCACTGAACGATGGGTGGACGCAACAAGAGATTGCCGAAAAATGCAGAACACAGCAATCCATCGTAAGTGCTTGGAACAAAGGTTCGAAACAAGGCACTGAACAACAACTGCTGCCTTTGCTCAATATCTATGGCAACAAAATTCGTCGAAACAGTTTTAAAGTTTATTGGTCATTAAACACTGAAACTATGGAGAAAACCTTTTACCGTGTTGAAGGGAAGGTAATTCTTAGCCAAGCATTTTATGATCCGCGAAGAGACCAACGAGGCAAACTGGTCAAAAAAGTTCCAGAGCTAAAACTCGTGGTACACCATCAAGGGGCCGATCAGTTTCGCGTCGTCAGCCAAAGTCGATTGACTTTCAGGCATACGAATGAAGAACTTGATCATAGCGTAGAGGATGCCGTTTGGAATTCGCATGTGCTCGAACCTTTAACTACGACGCAGCTAATCGATTTCATTGATCACTATTCCAATGAAAATTTAAGCAGATACCCAAGTGATGCTAATACGTTGCCGTTCTTAATCAGACAATCTCTTTTAAACCATGGATTCCCAGTGTCGGGTATTGTTGAATATCCTGCCGTTTGGTAGTGTGTAAATCCAACCCAAAAGGAACGAGCGCCTAAAGCTCAAAATATCAGGCTAGTAGCCTGTTTGAATGTGCTCCCTCAAGGAAAGCCCGCTAACTGCCTTTTGCAGTGGCGGCGCTAGCATTCTTTTCGGTATTCATGGCCGCTGCTTGAAATCAAGCTAAGTGAATGGGAAACCTATAAACTGAAACGCCGTCATGATAAACGGGTACGGGGTGGGATGACGCCCAAGCCGTCAGATATCTGGCCGCTTGGGCGTTTTTTATTGTTATCAGGTGCCCAGTAAGACGGCGCTGATTGCAGGAACTGTTGTGCCAATGACTTCTTGAGTGCTGGCAACGACAGGTAAAGTTGCAGACATAACACTTTCAACGACTGTTGGCGTATTGTAGAGACCCATACCGCCACCAATGCCCAAGGCAAAAGCCATCAAGCTTTGGCGAGCGATACCGCCCACAATACCCACCAGAACCATGGCTCCCGCTACGATCCGTCCCAAAGTACCTTGGGTCCAATCTTTTAGGGTATCCCACACATCAGTGAAAGCATCACCACCGGTGCCCGCAAATGAGGGCTCCGAAATCATTAACGCCATTAAACCAAGCGCACCAATGGTCATTAGGCGCTGAGTTTGAATGGTGCGAATTGCATTTGTCATTCGTTAGTTTCTCCGTAGATACTCAAGTTATCGCGCTTACCATCAGCTCCCGCTGAGGTTGAATCGCTCTGAGTCTGAAGTGGACGTAGCACAGGCGAAACCGTTCGAGGTGCTGACACCCCAATATCCCACCGGCGCGGTTCAATTTCGGTAAACACGTAGCTGGATAAATTCAGATCCCCACGGTCATCCTCCCAAGGCGCAATCCAAATCCGCATTACCCTTGAAGGAATGCGAATAGGTGCAGATTGCTGCGTCTCAGGTAATGCTGGATGGCTCAGCAGTCCTGTCTCTAAATCAGATTGTGAATACCCAGAGGGAGAACCAATTCGAGTCGCCACAGCATCAATCGTCTTGGGTGCAGCGCCATTACTGGTAAGCTCATAGACTTCACGAGCGGATAAACAGCGCACACCGTCAGGCATACCTGGGCATCCATATTCACTACTCCCAAGACCCAATGAACTACAGCCAGACAATAAGGTTGAGCCGACTGCCAATAAAAGTAATCCAGCTTTAGACCACTGTTTTGACTGGTGCTTTGGGTTGTTCTGCATTGATGTCGTCATGGTTAACTCTCCTCTGGATACACATCTTATTGTCTGAAACGGACTTCGATCGGTTAGCAACATGCAGGATTTTTTCATCTTCTTGCACCTCCCCCTTGCGAAGTGGCCAACGACAACGAGGCACCACGAGTGACTATGACTTCAATTTTCCTTGCAGCGTCTACCTCTATGACTGGGAACATATTTTCAGCCATGTCCAAATAGAACTTGGCCACTCGATCCAATGCTTTACCTGTGCCTTTAATCGCAGCACCTTGTAATGCTTCTTGGCTCATGACTTGCTGGTACAGCTGAGTATCACCGGCATTACCCGTCTGAATCGTCGGAACAGGATTCACATCAAATGCGCCTGCCAAGCCCTGAAGGAATCCGGCCATCATCGATTTGGCCACCAGCTGGCCTTGTTTCGATACTAATCGGCCACGAATACCGGCTTTGCCGTCTTCACCCACGGCATAAGAATCCAGTCGTGTTTCAATGACGCCACCATCTTCTCTCACACATGAAATGGTCTCGCCTCGCAAATAAGCACGCTCAGAGCTCAAATCACCGTAACCTGCGGCGATCAAGAAACACTCTTTGATATCCGCTCTAAATCGGTTGGGTAAAATGGCTTCCTTTTGAATCCTCAGCAATGCAGGAAAAGGCTCGCGTCTTGCGGACTCGTGAGTAGGGGCATCCAAACCCGTGATCAAAGTACCTGAGATGATGCTGCCCGCCGGTAGATACAAAGGCGGCGCTTCTTGCACAACAACCTCTGGTTCGGCAACCACTTCAGGCTCAATCATACGAATCGTGATTGGCGGCAATGGAACATCCCGTGCTCGTGTACCTTGACCATTGGCTGGCTGCTGATAGAGCGGATCAGGCAGCGGCGCATTGGCAAAATAGTCGTCTGAGTTAGACGGCAGTGGCTTTTCGTCTTTGGGTAATTCCATGGCAGATAAAGGCATTTCAAAACGGCTATTTGTGCCTTCAACTACTGAATCTCCCCCAGCGCGAACATCATCAAG
Organism: Pseudoalteromonas sp. PAR1; assembly: GCF_947311895.1. Lineage (NCBI taxonomy): Bacteria > Pseudomonadati > Pseudomonadota > Gammaproteobacteria > Alteromonadales > Pseudoalteromonadaceae > Pseudoalteromonas > Pseudoalteromonas sp. PAR1. The sequence goes on from NZ_CAMZMY010000001.1 coordinate 41,162, forward strand.
TTCCGCTCGAAGGCGAGCCAACTCCGCATTGACCTCACTTGGTATAGAAGGCGAACTTGGGCTTAGCCGTCCTGAATCGACGTCACGACGCAAGCGCTCAACTTCACGACGTAACTGTTCATTACGCTCACTGAGTAGTTTTACGTTCGCAGCCAAACTATCGACCCCAACATCACGAGTATTGGTATCCGTAAGAATGTGCCGGATCGTTTCCTGCCGGTTCCGACTGCTTGAGCCATCGTCAGGATTAGGTGAAAACACCATCACCATAAGAATGAGACCACCAGCAATACCAGCAACCGATAGACCCCGCTTCATGTTCGGGCTCATTTGTTCCCATTGTGCTTTCATCGTTACTTACCTCCCACAAGAAGCGAAGGTCGCTGACTTTCCACTGGTTCTTCACGATGATTGCGAACAACCACATACAACTCAGTCTTTTCACCCGGCAACAAGATATTGCGAGGCCAGTAGGCGCTTGCCACTATATCTGGTGCATGACAAGCTATTTCACTAGCTTCTATCGGCTCATCGGCAAAGCTTTCAACCAGTCCTACATAGACGGTGAAGTAATGTCCCGTCACAATTTGCCCCTGCTTAAAACCAAACTTTAAGCCCGGCTGAAAACATTTCGGGCTTGTGTCAGTTTGGCCAGCCAAACGGATGTCATAGCCTTGTGGTAGTTCATTTAGTGCAAGTCGTCTGAGTAAATCACGTAGGCTATCGACGTATGGCTGAGCCGTTTCCCAAGTGGCGGCTTTTCGGTTCACGACGCCCTTAATAGGCCACTGCTGACCATCAATAGCTAAGGTGATTTCACGCGGTGGAATACGACGAGGTACTAAGGTGACAGATAACGCGGGCGCTTCCTGACCCGGCGGAGTGATATAAAGTGAAACCGGTGATTCTTTGTCCGTGGCCACATATACAACATTGCCCTTGATTTGCGTCTGAGCATCACTGGTTGTTCTCACCTGAGGTGATTCAAACGGCGTCACAATCCGATTCAGATGCCCAAGAGCTACAGGGATCAGTTCATTAACCCCCGGTGTCATCAGTAACGTTGTTGGCACATCCGTTGAAACCGTATTGGTTTGAACAGGTGGATTTGCTGTAGCAGACTGCTTCATCACACTGGCTGGCACAATTGGCAATTCCACGTCTGCATACGACGCTTGAGATAACAGGACGCCACTCAAGCTGATTGCGATTAAGCTTGGTGTCATCCATCGACTAATTTTGGTTCGCATCATTCACCCTCCGGTTTTGCTCTTGGGTCAACTTTTCAAGAACGCGCTTCGTTCTAGCTTGCCCCTCATACGTATCCATCCAGCTAAGTTTTGGACGGTATTGCTCAATATCGATGTCAAACTCATAGGTGCGAGTTTGGCGCTGTTCATCTCCAGATGGCCCAGAGACCAAGGAATAGCCGGTCACAAAGACATGCCCGGTTTCATACTCATACTCCACTTGTCTGGGTTGGAATTTGAGCGTGACTCGGTCTTCCCGGATTTGCCTTGCCTGAATCTCCAGTGCATCGACCACTTGCTGGTACACCGCAGGAGAAAGTAGCGGCTCAATGGCAACCCGGATGAAAGACACATTACCCGGCGTCACGTTGCCCATAAGCTCAGCCAGGTAGAGTCCCCAGGATTCAAGGTAAGGTTGAGTGGCTTGGTTTCGTGACACTTCAGCCGTTTCAGACAAGGTTGGTGGTTGAATAGCTACCACGGTATTGCGAGAAAATGCCGCTACCGCAAGCAGCAAATTAGATAGCACCAGCACTGCAATCAGGAACCGCTGCCATCGGTTCTCTAATTGCGTGCCTTGCCATGATTTTAAAAACACGTCGAACTTCACGGCAGATAGCTCCTGATAAATGGGTTAGGGATCGTCTTGGCTTTGGTTGGCAATAGTCCAGCCCAGTAGATGGCGTGAAGAATAAAACCATCTGGGCGACCATCACGAAAACGCCGATAGAGCTTGGTTGTCACCAACCCCAACAGGCATAAAACCAAGGCATTACCGGTAAAAATGCCGATCACTAGCCCCAACAGAATGGGAGCCATCTCATCGGCACTCCAAAGCAGGAAGTGCGGCGGGTCATCGATATAGGATGGAATACTCACAGGTTCCATAGTCACTCCTCGTTGTTTGAATTGAGAAGTGAAGAATGCCTTGGGATTGGCAGGTTCGGTGGTCAGCTAGATGCCGAATTTTTGAAGGTTTTGAGGGTTCTACTCAGACAATACTAACAATTGATCTTTTTGATGCGGTTGATATGATCAGGATATTGGTCGTGTCGAGACCAGCTGCCCACTTTAGCAAACCCGGACGGGACGACATGCATATCAAATTTATTTTTTGCTTAGGTTTTTCTGCGACCTCGGCAGTGGGCACCGTATTCGCTAATAGGAGAAACTCAATGCAAATTATTAAAATCATTTCCTCTGACACGGTTGAACGTTTAAAGCAAAAAGCACGAAAGCTTAAACGTGAAAAATCTATTCCACACACTGAAGCACTCGATGAAATTGCAATCTCTGTTGGTTTTAATCATTGGCATCAGGTTGTACAAGCTAATGACTTACTTAAACCATCAGAAGTGGCGTTATCTTCAGGATGTGTCATGGCTTTTGATGTCAAAGATGGTATGGATGTCGATACCAGTGATGGAGTTTTAATTGAAGACCATTTCTTGGAAATGCTTACTGAAAAGCAGCTATTTGAAATTTATGCCAATTCCCCTGATGAGGAAGATGAGCAAAACAGGCCACTAAAAGAAACGCTATCGGATTCAGAGCTTCATGAGTATTTTCGAGATGATTGCTCATTCATGTACTTTCGCCTAGCCGAGTCTCATGCAAACAAACCGCTGAAAGAAGTATTGGCTCTTATACGACAGTACTCGTTTTGGATGCCTCAATATATTTGGCTGCAAGGTCACCTTATTGATACTTACCATTTGCCATCTGAAGACGAGAATGGCAATGCCGTAGGCGTAAGGTTTTAGCTCTACAAGATGAGGCCTAACTGGCCTCATATTTTCTTCTGCAAGTGACTTAACGCCAACCCCGCCATCAATGCCAAACCGATGATCAGCGACGGTAACACCACCAGTGGAATAGCCAGCGGGGCGAACAATCCCATAAACAGCAAAATGACACCTGAGCCCAGGATAATCATGCTGTAGCGGTGAATAATAGGGCTCGAAAAATCAAAGGTTGTCTTCTTAATCTTCCAGGTCATCAAGCCGTCCCACAGCGCCGGTAACATGAGAATAAGCGCAAAGGGCAACCAGACCATCAGCAAAGCAAATCGAGTGAATACTTGGTACAACACATCAAAAAATGCCTGAATGCGGTCTTCTACCCACACAAACCAAAAGCCTCCCATGTTCTCCATCCCTTTAGAGCGCAGTCGTTGCTCTTCAGTGGGGATTAGAAAATCTCGCACAGATTGCTCCATCTGCGTATCCACAACCCATGACTGATACCAGCGATGGCTAGTTTGACCAATCCAATAACTTGTTTGTGCGCCCAATTGGTTTTGAATCATCTGCTTCTCTTTATTAATAACCCGGCCAGTCCAATCACCGGGCACTAACACGCCAATGGCAATAATCTCCAGCATCAGTGCCAGACACAGCAGCCAAACCGACTTATGCTTGCTCATGCCAAACATCCTCTTCTACTCGCACCAGCATGGCTGCAACGGTTGGCGTCATAATCCGGGCTTTAATCACTTGTTGAAGCCGCTTTGTCGTCGTATGGCCACTGACATAACGCACATCGATGCGTCCTTCAGCCAGATACCCCATTCGATTTGGACGATTACGAATCCAGGAGTAGAAATACACACCATCCACGGCGGCCCACTCGAAATGGTCAGGATCACGCAGGCGAATCCCCGTTAAAGCACTTGCGGCAGTCCAGGTCAGTGCCTCAATGAAATGCCACAGGCGTACACTGTCATCATCACAACTGACTTCTTCATAACTGCCCAAGCCATTACACAGACACAAATCAAAGATGGAATGGCCATCTAACGTGAACGCATCCGTTAAGTAGTCCGCCAAGCAATACACCGAGGCCAAAGCATGAGGCCAGTCGGTTTCAAGCAGCCTTAAGGTTTCCTTGAACTGGGGGTTATGTTGCTGCCACTGAGCGAGCATTTCTTTACTGGTAAGTGTTGTCATTTTCAGACAGACAGAATGATGCATACAGACTCCTTATGCTGCCTGTGTAGAGCTGGTTAAAATAGGAATGCGGCCTTTGATCACGCGGCCACCTGAAAGCTTGGCGATGTACTCCAGGTTGGGAAGCTGGCCTAATAACTGCGGTGGAAACATATCGCCTTCTTCCTCCATCAAGCGTTCGCCATGATTGCCGGTAAACAACGCGGGGCTGTCCGAGTTGGACGACATACCTTGAGTTTGCATGATGTACTGCAACCGAGTCTTAGGCAGATTGTCGGTAATGTACTGCTGTGTTTCGGCGTCCATCACCCGAAGGGCTATCAAGTTGTTGATGTTACCTAACACCTGGCGAGCCTTAGCTTCACTGCCTGTTCGAGCTGCAAAGTCAGCAAAGGTCTGAGTAGCAATCACACAACGCATTTTTGCACCACGACCTTTGTTGAGCAGTTGAATGAAGGGATCGTTGACGACTTCAGCAGCCTCATCGATGAAGATATTTACGGGACGATTTTCAACACCATAGTTATAGCGGTCACCGGCCACGGCGGTGAGATCGGATAAAAGCAACGAACCAATGGCGCTGCCAACCATGGCGTCGGTCAATGAATCCAAGCCGATATACGCCACTTGGGCATTGTTGATAATACGGCCAGAATCCGTAATTAACCGGCTGTCATCCACATCGTTTGCAATCGGTGATAGCAATGGACCTAGTTCACTTGATGTGAGCATATTGAGCACCGGCATCAATGAGGCCACCATCTTTGAATAGTGGGTTCTGTCATGCTCAAACATACTCAAAAGGCCCTCCAAATCAGTATTGGCGGCAACGGGCTGAATGCGTTCGTAGTAGAAAAGCAGCATCGCCATGGCTTGTTTAGCCAAGGTGTTGGCCTTTTCGGTAAAGCGCTTGATCTCCACACTAAAATTGGGATACACCTGCTCCCCCCAGGCTGTGACGGCTTTTACTACCAAGCCTTCTGGGCCACCTTCCAAAAAACGCCTCAGTGTTTTCAGATCAGGACGTTGTGACGTAAGCAACAAACCTTGCACTATGTTATTCAGTGCCATTTGGCCAAAGGCTTTAAATGGATCAGCACCGGTTTCAGAGGGGATTAATGCCGCAATTCGGCTGGCAATTTCAGTACCCCGGTTAAAGTTCCTCAGGGGATTTAGACGTACTGAATGCTCTGGAAAACCCGGATGAAAATACACAAAGCGCTCAGGACTACCGGCGGCAATACAGGCTCGCTGTGCATTATCCTTAAGTTCCTTGTCTCCCTTAGGGTCAATAATAATCACGGCTTCATTACGCAAAATGGCCTGAGTGATCATCGCATCAAAGCATCGGGTTTTCCCGGCACCGGTCGTGCCGACAATTAAGGTGTGCCCCTCAGTGTGACCAACTGGCTGGTACACATCTTCTTCTTTGGGCTCAACACCATGAATCCAGGTCGAACCCATTTGTTTGCCGTGACCTTGGTTAAGCAAGGTTTGCTTATCCCGCTTTAATATTTCATAAGCGCGTTGCGCATGACGTTGGTCCCACTCAAAGCCATAGCCTAACCACAATTCATCAGGATGTTTTGCCATCACCTTTTGTAAATGCGACAGCTCCATAAAAGCCAAAGGTTTGCCTTTTAGCCCCTTCTGCAACTTATAAAGACGGTAAGCCTCAGGCAGGCGATACAACGCCATGCCCGAGGAAATCCCTGTCATCCACCAAAATGGCTCAGGTGGTAACTCAGTGAGTATTTCTGCTGCAATTGCCCCAGTTGCCCCAACTAGCCAACCTGCTGCTGCCATGGCTTCATAGTTCGTGCGCCAGGGCATCTCGTATGCGTTTTCTTTCATTCATGCTCCCCAAAATAACCGTTTGCAATCGCTTAATTTCAAAAGGATTAACGTTTAGCGTGAGCGGTAAACAGAACCGTTTCCCCCTCATCAAACTGGCATTGGTCACTGGCAGAGATCCCCCGAAGCAATTGCCCAGCTGGAATACCATGCTCATTGGCGACTTGGCGTAAGGTTTGAATCGTGACGCGAATACCATCGGCACTATGATCCACGTCTGGGTAATCGCCATCGGTCAGTAAGATGGGCAAATCTTTCACAAAATTAACCATCTGTTGCCGCTGCGCGTGTTTGGGGTCTGTACTTGAGTTCGCATTGGGCGCAATCGGCTTTTGCTTACGCTCCGCTCTTGTGACGGGCTCTTTTGCTTGGGCATTGGTTGTCTCAGTTCTACTCGGACGCTGTGAAGCCTCTTTGTTCTGAATTGCTGTCACTGATTCTGCGTCTTGTTTGGAAAGGTCTATCAGTGCAGTTAGCCCTTTAGAAATCGATACTTTCAGCAGTAACCCTTGCTCCTGAACTCCATCATTTGTAGTCACAGTTCTGGCTTTACGTGTCGGGTTTGCCGGATCTAGTTCAAGCCAATCTAATCGACTGAGTTCAGCAAGCAGTTTTCGGGGAGCACACCAATGTCTTACGGCATCGGGATAGCGGATCAGTATCTGTTCATCAACCATAACCAACGCACTACTGGCCTCTGTGAGCCATGCCAAAGATTCAGGCAGATTCAATGCTTCTGCATCGTGCTGGTTTACGTTATTTGAGATAGCGCCATCATATGAGTTGTTAGGCTTTTCACATCCATCACCCGGAACATTTTCATTTGCCTGGGGGTTATTAACATCACTAGCAAGACGAAGTTCATCATCTTGTTCGGACGAGTTTGTCGATGACGACTCAGCCGAATTGCCGTGTTCGATTGATGATGACGCTTCAGGCAAGTCTGAATGCTCACTGGAGCGACTCTGTGGCTCTGCTTGTGTTTGCTGTGTTGCTTCCCACTCAGATTTGCTAAACAGTCTCACACTACTTGGTACATTCGAGCTGAACAATAAATCGGCCTCAGATATATGCAGCATGGGTAACCAGATGGGCTTGTCGTCTTTGATCAGCACTTGAGGGGCAAGGCTTTCATATCGCTCATTCGAGGCGGATTTAGTGGCCAATCCTCGCTCAATAAGGATGTCCGCAAGGGTATCGGGATCTCTTGGAATGCCAGGTATCTTGTCTTTGGCCAACAGCTCAATGATGTCCTTAGCCGCGCTTTTCCAAACCAGGTAAAGATGGGTTGATTGATTCGATTTTCGTATCCAAACTCTGGCATCTCGCTGATTGACCAACCACTGGGAACTGGCAAGCAATCGCCTCATGGCATCAAGTAGATAGCGTTCGACTGGGACACCAAGGGCATTGTCGTCAACGGAAATTCGTTGAGCTTTCAGGTCTCGCTGAACACTGGTTTGGTCAGCTTCAATAACCAATTTAGACAGGACATGCTCGGGATCGGTATTGCCAATTGCTTCCAACATGGCTTGCAAAATTTCAGGGCCCGGCTGGGTTAACCAAGCGAGCAACTCAGGTGTCATCACCCGGTTTAACACCAGAATTGAAAATTGCTCATGCCGCTTGCACCGTCCATCGCGCCAGCGAATGAAATAGCGTTCAATGCTGTTATTAGTGGTCCACTGGGATAAGGTTTCTAAAAATGGGTTCCACTGATAGCGTCCATCTTCGTCTGTGATGGACAGGTCTGAAACAGGTTTACCAATATCATGGAACAAACCGCCAAGAGCCGCAGCAACACGCCACCTTGGTTCCAGCTCTTTTTTCTCAACCGGTGTGCCACTGGCAACAAAGATGATCCCTTCAGCTGCTTGTGCCGCCCAGAAAGCAACTTCCAACGAATGACGTAATAAACCACCAGCACCACTGTGATGATGATGCTCAGAAGCTGGCAGCAAGTGAACGTAAGCAGCCAGATGGTCAATGCAGGGCTGAATTAGCCTTTGAAAATCACGCAGGTTAAAGCCAAGTACTTGGCGCAGTTTGGCAATTAGCTCGTCTTGTGTGGACTGCAAATCCTCGGGTGACGCTGCTGGCAACCCCTTTAGAAATGGCGGATAGCGCGGAATTTCTGCATCGAGTTGAGATGACAGATCTGGTAATGCTTTGGCTTGAAAAAATAGGTTTTTGAACATAGTGAACCTCCGACACGATAGTGTGAAGGTTCAACTCTGAGCTTGATGGCTAGATAGATTGATAATTCATGTAGAAGAATAACATACGAGCTAATTTCACGGTTTCAAAGAGGTGCGGAACCTGATTCTTAGTGATTAATCCCAAGATTGTGCTTTACACGAATCCATATTTCTCACGACGCTGATTGAATGCACTTTTCCCGCCCTCTAATATATCAGCGGCTAAAGCCTGAACATTGGAAACATCGATCGCACCTTGTTGTTCTGGAAGAATTAGCCCTTTATTATCTTCTACGCTCAAAACGCCAATCCATTCAGCATCACCGAAAACCGGAATATTGGCATTATGTGTTGCAAATAGAAACTGACGACTCAGTTTAGCCCTACGTAGTTCTGCGACTATCCTCTCAGCTATAAATGCGTTATCCAAATTATCTTCAGGTTGATCAAGGATTAATGGGTCTTGATTATCCAACAGCAATAAGTGCAAAACAGCAGTGCACTGCTGTCCCGTCGATAATTCATCAATTGACCTAAATACAGCTTCTCGTTCTCCATGAGTCACATTTAACTCAATCGCCATGGTATCCGGTAACTGCAATTCTTCCAGTTCCATTAGTTTTACTTCTGAAAGACGAATTAAAGCTGAAACAACAGTGCCTGATATGCCAAACTTTCGTCCTAGCTCCGACTCTCCTTGACGGATAGTCGAGGCTAAACTGCTTGGAGAGAAGTTACCTTCTAATACCCAGGCGAGACGTTTAGGCCCAACCCCCTCTAAATTGCACCCAGTCAGAAAATTCACAAGTTCTTGGCGGCCACCTTCTGGCTGTAGGGTAAGCCGTACCTTCTGCTCCAGTTTTCTTGTTAACCTTTTAACAGATTTAGTAATACTACTCGCACGCGCACTTGTGTGTTGTTCTAACTCCAGAAGCAGCTTCTTTCGCGAGTTGTACAATTCGTCAATTTGTGTCTGGCGATCTTGCAAGGTGGTTTGTTTAGGGCGTATCTGCTCAATTTGTTTTAACAGAGTCTGATATTCAGCACCAATTTGTCGGCCAGTTTTACCCTGGCTTGCAGGTATATCCTTAAAAGCCAACTCAAGTTTTTGCTCTTCAAGTTGCTGCTTTTCTGATAAAGATTGCTTGACCGGTAACAACTGTTGATTTGCATTTAAAGTTAGCTGTTCTAACTGTACTAATGTCTGTTGAACGCCCGTTTTCAGGGCATTCAAAACTTCACGCTGCTGCTTCAAGAGCTCAGCATGAGGTAAGCCATCCAAATTGGTATCACTTAAATACAAAGTATCTGGCAAACTGTTTTTGAGCGCATCGATAGCCAGTTGGACGCTCGCAACATCCTCACCAATCTGATCATTCAACTGTTTTTCTTTTTCAAGTTTAGGAATAAGCTCCAGCTTTTCATCTATACCTAATGCTTGATACTGTTTTGCCTGATCCAATAACTTAGGTAAGCGCTCGACCTCTGCTTCAATGTCATCTTTCTGACCTAGGACTCGCTTGATGGATTCTCGATTATCTTTTAACTTTGCTAAAACGTCAGCGATATCTGCATCAAACTTTTCATGTTCGCCCTCAAGAAAACGTTCGATGAGCTGATTACGACTTTGTTCATCTCGTGTCATTTCATAGATTTCGTTTTGCCCGTAAAGCTCTATACCAGGCAAAAGATCCGTCGGAAGATAGGGGGATATATTTCCTTGGGAGTCAACCACTACCGGATCACTACCGTGTTTTCGGCTTACTTTGAATCTGCGACCGTGCATAACTGATGAACGCAACGTAATTTCAACTAAACCTCGTTCTTTCCCAAGGTTAGTATCAATGACACTTTTGTGCTGTTTGATTGCGTTAGGTGTTTTAGGTTCTAATCCGAAAGCATAGCGAATACATTCCAACAAGGTTGACTTACCAGTTCCACGACCACCAATCACAGCATTTAGATGGTCCGATAGTTCAATATCGACGCTATCCAGATAGCCACCAACAAATCGAATACGCTCAATTGCCGAAGCATAGCTTTCTGGCTTATCTGAGTTCAAACGAACCCTCGAACCTGCATCTAAAAAGGCTTGCTTAAAGGAAGCAAAGCAAGGGTTGGTCATTTTAATCAAACAAGAAGCACCCGATGCTTTGATATCCTCTGGTTTTGCAACGTCTGAGGAGTTAATAGCAGCCATTTCGCGCTCGCGCTTATAGTTAGGATCTTTGTTGAGGAAGACCTTACGGTAGAAATCATTTTCTATTCCTTTAAGATCTTCAATCGACTTGTCGCCTGGTATCTGAGCTGCCATCAACCTTTCATGTTTCCATACATGGTTCATCTTTCGACTGAGCACACCATCATCATTTATGCAGTGTGCTGCAAAGATAAATCCACCTATCTCATTCACTTTATCAATCAGCTGAATTGCTGTGAGGTTGGTCGGCAAAATACCATCCTCTGGATCAAGTAAATCTAGACGCCCCAAAATCCGTTCAAGTTCTTGCGAAGTTCTGTTTTCATCAAACAGACAAACAAAGTGAATTTTCTCACTTGACGCAATCTCAAAGCCGGGGAAAACAACAATCCCATTCTCAACAAAAAGATTGCGGATTTTATCAACACCATCTATTGAACCATGATCAGCTAATCCAATGACCTCTATGCCCGCTTCCAGTGATGCCGCAAGCAGATTTTGGTTATATTCATCTTCCGTGATGGTCTGCTGTTGCCCACGATATTTTATGTATCCTGCCGGATTTACCTGCAATGCACATTTAAAGAAACGAGCTTTGGTAAACATACCTGTAATTACTCCATAAAATGGCGCGTCAAACGACACCTAATCAATTAACCCCAAGCGCCTTAAACACGGCATCGACGGGATCTGCATAAAAGCTGATCTGGAATTTTGAAAACAACTCAGCAGGAACCGTTGGAATATCTGAGGCTGAGGCCATTGGGAGCAAAATACGCTTTGCGCCACTGTCCATAGCTAACTGAAGACTGCCTGCAAGATCTTGAACAGGATTTACAACACCACCTAAAGTCATCTCACCCAAAACAACCATCTGCTCTTGAATCGGTCGGTTCATCAGAATTGAACAGAACGCAATTAATGCAGCGAGCGATGACTTTGTACTTGGCCCCGTATTGTGGAGCTCAACAACATGGAGGTGATACTCATGATCAGAAAACTTCGCCGACGCACTTATTCTATTCAGGTTACCTTTGAAATAATCAAAGCCAACACGCACAGCTTCTTTCGCTGCGGTATTCGAACCAAGGCCAGACACTGAGTGTTTACCAGAACCAGCCATCATCTGGGTTTCATAGCGATATAACCCAAGCTGCCCAGTACTTCCCTGAGTAACCAAGTGCACAACACCAGCGCGAGGTAAGCCCTCAGGAATTAGCTTGCTGCCACCTTGTTCCGGAACATTGACGAAGAATTCTTCTAATGAATCGTTATCGATGTAGCTAAAGTGCACATCAAAAAATTCCATTCCGCCAAGCTTTTTCAATTGCTCTTTGACCCTACGTCTAGTTTCCAGCGCATAGGTCAGGCAGGCTCTTACATCATCTTTTGAGTACTGTGCGTCGGGGTGTAGTAGCTTTAACAAGCCCGAAACAGTTCTGCGTACAGCAATTACATCACGCTGATTAAGGTTATTACCGAGTTTGAAGAACTTATCGATAGCATCCGCAAAACTTCTTTTGCGCATTTCACGCATGTATTCAGCAAGATAGTCTGTGATTAATCCGTAACTATTGGTGAAAAACTCAGGACGCATCTTCGGTATTTCCCATCCAGGAATATAGGAATGGAAACGGTCAAAAAAAGCAGTGTCAATCATGGCATCAGGAAAAGGTGCCAACAGATGACTGGTCTTCACCAGTGTCTCAACGCTTTGATTGATGTTACCGACGAATACCATGGAAGCCTTCGCTTCGATTGAATCACGACCACGGGCAAAAGACCCTGACGCCATATAATCTTTCATTATTTGGACGCCGTCTTTGTCTTTAAAGTTAATACCCGCTACTTCATCAAAGGCGACAACATCCCACATTCCGACCAACCCAACTTGGCGCGAGCTCATGTTATAGAACAAGTTCGCCACAGTTGTTTGTCCGCCCGAGACAAGCAATGAGTTTGGTGAGCACTCTTTGTAGACATGGCTTTTACCTGTCCCTCTTGGTCCGAGCTCACAAACGTTGTAGTTGTTTTCAACGAATGGGATCATGCGAGTGATAAGATGCCATTTCACCCGATGCTCTAAGTTGGTTGGCTCCATACCCACGGAACGAAGCAACACATCCATCCACTGATCGGTACTAAACTGTCTTCTGGTTGAAAACACCTCATCCATGTTCATGGACGGCATTTGTATCGGTTTTAAACTCATAATGGAGAAAGGTGATGTCTTCTGACCTTCCTCAAAGAAATACTGGACGGTAATAATGCACCAGATACCGCCAGTTAATAATTTTTCGTTGTCTTGTACAATTTTGGTCGGTACAAGGGCATCCTTGATCCCCAGGTTCGACAACGCAGCTTCATAAACGTCTTTTTTCTGATTGAGCTTAACGCTTACTTTGTCGATGATTTTAAACGTGCCGCGTTCACGGATAAGTGACTTCACTTTCTCCGCTTCATCAGGTCGAACATAGTTCTCAGCCAAGATTTTTTTCACATTCTCAAGGCCTTGCATTACAACTTCGTCGTCATCGGACGCACAATACATCCCTAGTAAATACTCCAGCACGTAAACAGGGACGTTAGCGCCTTCTTTCAATTGCTTTGTCAGATCTTTTCGAACGACACGGCCTTTAAAATATTGGTTGAGCAATGCGTCTAAGTCGGCGCTTTGCATCTGATTTTTTTCGTCTTTATGATCTTGTGAAAAATCAGTTGTCATGTTTCACCTCAGCGCCTTAGAAAAAATCATCTTGGAATGCCAAATCAATGGTTACCGCGTATTGGCTATAACGGGTTCTCATTTCCGCATTCTCAAGAACTAATGTGTATTGAGCGTTCCTGTCGAACTGAGAGCCAATAAGCTTTAACCTAGCTTCGCGAGTACGTTCATCCATCACTTTACTCACGCTATCAAAGTTAATCGTTTCACGACTGGAGACTTCATTACCTTGTGCATCGACGATATAGACATCCAACAACCGTGCGACGAAACGCTCGCCTACAGGGTCTGTCTGAATAAATCTGACCTTGTCGATATTGTTTACTAATTTGATGGGCTGAGTGGCTGCTACAACACCTACCGGTTGTTTCTCATGTTTTGCTGCTTGTTCTTTTTGTAGCTCTCGCACATGTAGTACCGGTACGCAGACTTCCTGTAGCATCGCTCCGCCATGCACAAACTTAGCACCACCAACGAAGTGGAAGCGTTGAGCCGCTTTTGGAAGCAGGAACTCGGTATCACTAGAGCCATGAGCCGTATCGTTAATTGAGCCTTTCCAACAGGCTTCATCTGAAGGCAAGTTATTACCAACGATATAACGTTTCTTGGCTTCTATCGCGCCAGCAGGTTTGGTTTTCAACGAGGTTTTGTCAGCCGCTACAAGTGCTTTTTGTTGGAAGAGGAAGCCATGGTCAGCAGTGATCACAACTCGGCTGCCGTTTAGACGGTTGATGACCCGCCCAACGAGGTCTTTTAGCTCTTCAATGGCACTACGACAGGCTTCAAACGTTTTCTCTTCAGTTGCTGCCTTATCACCAATCGCATCAATGGTATCGTGATAGATATAAACTACTTCTACGTCTCGAACCTTGTCACGCCCCTCCTGGTTACTCCAGCTCATCAGTTCCTTAGAACTCACTGCCATACCACCTACCTTCTGTAGGATGGAGGTACGATTCTCTAAACCCTGTGAAGAAATACCATCCACATAAACAGCCGTGCCTTGCTCTGGCTGGTAACTGAGCGCCTTATGAGGCAATAATGCCGCCATCCCAAGTTGGGTATAACTTGGCAAAACACCCAACTGCGTAGACACCTCAGCCTTAAATCGCTTCTCGTTGTTAATGATAGCGCCAAGCTCATTCGCAATTTCAAATCGCAGGGCATCAGAGATAATCACAAACACTCGTTTTGTCTGTTTCAGACTCAGTCGTGTGCGAACTTCTTTTTCATAGAAGTCATACTGGTGCGGTACGCCAGAAATCTGCCACTTTTCAAGTAATTTTTCATTGGCCAAGTGACGATCCCAGGCAAGGCCAAGCTCATATAAGTACCAGTTGGTATAAATGCTTTCGACTTCGTCGTCGAGCTGACGCAGTATGTCTGCACCTTTACTCAATACAGAGTGCACATGCTCATTGAACAAACGGTAAGCCTGGTCAAAACGATAAATGTCTGTGGTATAGGCGTCGTACATTGCTTTCGCGTTATCAAAGTGGAACCCGTCCACATAGCGATTTCGCAAGTGCATTAACTCTTCAGCGTTGCGGATAGCTTCATAAATTGCGAAGTATTCTTTGCGTGACAATGTCCAGTGGCTAGCAAGACGTCTTGATAAGACCGTATCAAACTGAACCCGGTCTAGCGCTTTACTGCTATCGAGCAAATCACGAACTAAACCACGGATTATGGCCTGTTCCACAGCCTCGAACGTTTCGCATTCGATAAGTTCAACCGGATGGTACTGGCCAGCACGAGTCGAAATTTCCAACTGTTGGCTAAGCACCTTAGAGATGCTTTCGTAGTAAGCGGCGAAAGAGCGGCTGTCGCGCCAGCTCACCATAAACGCCAAGGCTGTCGCCCGGCCTGATGCGCTTTTTAGAACATTGTTAAGCAACCAATCGCGTTCAACACCTTCAATTTGGCTCCAGAATTCAGTACAGAATAATTTCAACACGAAGTCTGGGAAGGTTGGCTCTTCGACTGTATAGCCAAAACCCTCACTCAGATATGCCCAGAGTGAGGTCTCAAGATCAAACTTTCCTAGCTGGCTCCATAAAGGTTGGCCAAGGCTTTCATCTTCGATATAAGCCGCATATTCGCGTAGTAACCCAAGCAAAATGTCCGACAAAGACGCAGAATCAGCTTTTACAACCACCGCCATCATCTTCCTGTCTAACGACAGTTCGTCTTCGTTCTCAGTCACCCACTTCTTTAAACCGGCTATGCGCTGTTTATTGGCAAAAAAGCTTTGGCGCTTACGAATGTGCGTGCGTAGCGCCATTTTCGGGATACCCAGCTCATTAAGCAGCATTGAGCTGTGATCAGCAAAAAACTGCTCGCTATACAAACGCACGTCTAGCAACCAATCGCGGTCAGGCTCTGGCTCAGCGCTTGGAAAATAGATAAGGAATTTAGCTTCACGCTCATCTACTTCAATGCGTTTTTTCACTGCCAATACGGACTCACTACCCATATTGAGGATGGTCAAATCATTTGGCAGTACTCTGGCAGTTATATCTGCTGCGCTATCGCCTACTTCTTTTGCAATAGATAGGGCGTTAGCTAAATGCTCAAGCTCTTCAGTAAAGCTTTGCTCTGGGTCGTACCAAAACACAATGCGGCTTTGTTCGAGCTTGGCAGCGACACCTTGTGCCAGTTCGCTAATCTGCATTAGTTAACCTCCGGGGCCGAACCGGTAATGGCCTTAACATCAGCCAACAGATCACCAAACTTGCCGTAATTCACTTTCACGCCATCATCCAGATCCAGTGAAATACGCATATCAGCGTAGTGTTTTAGCTTGTCATCAAACTCTCGTAGTTCGACCTGTTTCTTGATTAAGGCATCCAACTCTTTCTTGAAGCGGTTCGCTTCACTGGTCGAGTCTGCCGTTTCAATCTGCTTCTCAAGTTGCTCTGCATAAGCATCGTATTTGCCTAGTAACGGGGTGACATACTCGGTACGCATACGAGAAAGCGTGCCCTCGTTGTAACGGTGCAGGTAAACCAGGCACTCAAAAGCCTTCTGTTTACCTGAGCTAAACAGCCAATAAATAGGGCGTTTTTTGTAAGTCTTCAGGTGGTCTTTATAGAACTGAGTCGATAAATAGCGACGGATCGTCTCAAGAGCTGATTCTGATTTCTTGGGCTTTATGGCATTTAAGCACAGAGACTCTGCAACAAAATCGAGGTTTTCTTGTAAGTGTTCCTCACCCCAAACAACCTGAACAAACTCACGAAAACGGTTTGTGGCATCGTCTTTAAACCACTCATTGTCTGTCAAAGGAATAATGGCATCCTCATCAGGAATAAAACCACCATAGTTTTCAGAGTTGAGTTCATAGATTTCATTTCCCAGCATAAAACCAGGTTTGACTAATGAAAACCTCCCCATCATACAGCCAATTGAATAGCTAAAAAGCTCGACAACAATATCGGACACATATCGACTCTTTGAATCTTCTACATCCCCATACTTATAACTCATATTACAGTTTAAAGTTACATGTGAAGTATCCTCGCTGTAATTAGAATAATCACCGAGATATGCTTCCCGCACATTTCGGTTATTTTCTTCCTCAAGCTTCAAAATCTTATCAACCAAACTTGAAGCAACTTCAACTAATCTATCCGTTGCGTCACAAACCTTCAAACCATTCTGTTGAATAAGGTGATTAAATTCGAAATCAAAAGAACACTCATGCGAATCCCAGTCTTTTTTATGAATTCTAACAAGCTCATCAACAACCACTCTGGAAGTGGGTTTTAATTCTTTAAATGGTAGTGACTTAATGATTTTAGGCGTTACATTCAGCGTTGGGTTTAACATTGGAATAATATCGGCACAAATATCTGAATTTAGCCAAGCTAAAACATCTAGCAAACTATCAGTAGATTGGTTAAATAGCGCCAAGCCAGCTGAATCAAAACTCATGCCGACTGGATAATATCTAAACGAAGACCTTGTAGAGCTTATTTTGCTCCACCCGATCATTTCTCTACCATAGTAGTCTTTACCATCATGTCTAAAGCCTGAATATGCTTCCATCCTAGAAATATTCTTAGGTCCATACTTTAAAATAGAGTCGATGTTTCCGTACCACTTTCTAAGCTCGCCACCTTTGTTGTGAAGTAAATAGTAGCTATCGGACTTTGACTCTCCGATTTTACTTTTATAAACCTCCCACCAGTAAAATATACAGCTATCATTTTTACCAGTGCTAATTCCGGCTTTTACTTCAAAGTCATCTCCTATCGTATGATGGCCAAACATCGAAAGTGTTGATTCATTCACCCAGTAAGCTATGGGCGACATTGGAAGTCTAAAAAACTCATCCTGCTTTATATTTTCGTAAACATTTTCGCTAGCAAGAAGAGAGAGCCTCTTACTTTCCTCCACTCCATCAACCAATCTATGGAATTTAGTCAAGTAGCCTGGAATATTTGTATTGGAAATAATCCACGCACATGTTTGAACTACCTCACCAGATATTTGAGAGAATGCTCTTGGCCCCAAGTGAATAAGTGATCTTATTGTCCTTTTGCTTAAAACTGACTCACGCAAGCCCTCATAACTTGATATAAACATCCATGAATGCATATTTACTTGAGCATTTGAACCTTCACTTTTTATCAAATCAAAAGATCGTTCCATAAATAAGGAGAACATATCCGACTTTGATAGAGGGAATTTACTCTGTGCAAACTTTTTCAATTCAGTGTTCATTGATTGGGCTCCCATATAGGGAGGATTCGCAATTACAGCATCGTAACGAATTGATAAAACCAAAGCCTGATGAACAAATTCAGTCAATTGCTTCGCCGCAGGCTTTTGCATTGAGTCACCTGACTCTTGAAGCTCTACAAGCGTATTCAGTAGCTCTTTTAGCTGCTCATGCTCATCGCTTGCTACATCAATCAAAGAACCAAAGGTTTTGGCCTGAGTAAATCTTGCCAATGTTCGCTTCAGCAGTTGGTAGCGGTTGTCTGCATTGAACGAGCTTAAATCTTGCTCTTCGTCAGAGAACAGTCCTTGTGATGTGCCGCTTTGCCAACTTCCCGACAGATTGAGTGCTTTCCACAAGGTCGGCAGGTCAATATGGTTACTTTCCTGCAATGACAGTACATTGAGTCGCACATTACGGGTAAAAATACGCTTATCGTCATCTCTAGCCATCATCATCAACGCAAATCCAGATAGCTGTGCTGCACGATCATCTATGTCTAAGCCGTAGAGGTTGTTCTCCAGGATCATCTTTGGAATGTCACGAGAGCGGAAACCTCGTTCTTCATAGATGGCTTTAAGCACGTTGTAGGCTTCAATCAGTATGTGGCCAGAGCCACAAGCTGGGTCAAGTACTTTGATGGTTTCAGGTTCAATAGATTCAGGCGTAATAGCTTTTAGCTGTTGGTTAACTTCGTCAGATTGTTCAGCAGGCTCAATGTAATATTCCATCTGCGTTTTAATGGCAGAATCTGGATAGGTTTGCAGCCATTGACGACCGACTGAGTTTTGTACCAGGTACTTCACAATCCAGTTGGGTGTAAATAGCTGGGTGGCGGCAGGAATATCTTCACTCTTGACCACCTTACCCATTACCTGATCTTTCTTTTCAGAAATGTAAAACTGGTAAAGCCAACCAATCACTTCGACTTGTTGCCAGTCCTCTTCAGGAATGCTGTCTACCAATCCACGCAGTATTGAGTCGGTACGTGTTAGATTGTCTGGTAGAAGAAGCTCAGTTTCATCGTCCAAAGCGTCGAATAAAAAAGGCATCGCTTCATGAAGCTTATGGCACTGGCCCAACAGCAGTTCACGATAAAGCTCTTCGTCTTTGTTGCCCGCAAGCTTGAGTTCGATCATGCGAGCTCTATCTAACCCGAGTTCATCCGCAGCATCTTGCGCATGGTCGATAATTTCAAATCCTTTAGGATTGTCTGGATGAGACAAAATACGAAAACCGTGACCTAGATAGTCATGGATTTCCATGTAGCGAATAGCACACAGACGGTTGAACCAGGTATAAGCTACTTGTTCAATAAGTTGTGCATACCCCAGCTTCTGGCTTCTGGCCACTATGCGTTTTCTTGGCTCAGCAAGCTTACCGTCAAAACTGTTACCTACGATTTGAAGCACAGAACCTTGTAGATTCGCTTCTGCAATTT
This sequence comes from Pseudoalteromonas sp. PAR1, assembly GCF_947311895.1. Taxonomy (NCBI): domain Bacteria; kingdom Pseudomonadati; phylum Pseudomonadota; class Gammaproteobacteria; order Alteromonadales; family Pseudoalteromonadaceae; genus Pseudoalteromonas; species Pseudoalteromonas sp. PAR1. The sequence goes on from NZ_CAMZMY010000001.1 coordinate 60,504, forward strand.
GTAGCTCGCCTTTTTTATTCGCGGTGATACCAAAGGTGTTTAATCGTTTAGCAACCGCATCCATAAATTCGCGGCGCGCTTTTGGTGCGTATTTTTTAATGTTGTTCGTATTCATATGATATTGCGCCTCTTATTCTGTCTCTACGCTGCTTGCGGGTTGTAATGCAGTTCTAATGCGGGCAAGCAGTGTTTCCTGACGCTCGCGGTAAAAGTCCATAAACTGGTTTAGTTGTTCAGGTAATGATGTTATGGCTTGCGATTGCAGATGTGCTTGTCTTGCATTCACATCAGGCCACTGCTGCGCATACCATTCATGGGGCATTTTTTGCCGCTTCTGGTTGTTGATTGTCCCTTCCAACAGTTGAAGGTTTGGCAGCTTGTTAGATGCCTCGATGAGTTCATCTAGCTGTTCAGCTGGGACACCAACTTTTGCAAGCTTGTTACGCGTAAACAACCCTTTGGGGTAAATGTGGTCCACATGAAAGTGTCGTGAAAAATCGAATCCTGGGAACAACAAAGTCAACAAGGCAAAGGTACGCGGATTACCATAATCCAACTGCGCTAGTTCACTAATTTCCTCTGGGTCAAAGCGCAACGATTTACCACGCTGTTGCATGGTCGCTTCAATTTTCGCTAGCGGGAAACCCGTATCACCCGATTGTTTAATGTCTGAGCGAAGCATAGTAAGCAGGGTATCCAAACCACTTCCCCAGATGCCTGACGCTTTCAACAACGACCTAATGAGCCAGTTTCTGATGCATTCTCTATCGACCGCATATTCAACCCTAGAAAGGTAGCTTGCGGTTAACTTTCGGTGGTGCAGGTAATAGGCCAACGGGAGGATGGCACTTGTTGCTCTGAGGTTTTGTGCATTAAAACCAAAACTTGCCAGCAACTGCATTGAGAGCAATAACGCATCACGAATTGGCGTCCAGTTCTTTTCGAGAATCGCCATGTTTTCCTTGTTAAAGTTCTCAACCTTAAAGCCCACGCTACCGATGTCAGAGAGCATTAAGCCTGCTTTTAAAACGAGATCTTTTGATACGTTGAATCCATCACCAACACGGTTCATCTCATCCACTAATGCATGAATTTCTTCACGGGCATCTAACGAGCTCCACTGCGCTACTGCTATTGAAAGTAGTAAGTCTGAGTAGGACAAGGTAGTACCGCCGCTATTCATGCGGATAAAGATATTCAGAACACGTTCAAGGCTCTGATCACTTTCTTCATAAAACGAAATCTTGTCTTTGTCATGGATGGTTCGATACAAGTGACGAAGAGTTGAGCGAGCCTCTTTGCGTTGCTCCGAGCTCAACCTAGCATCATCAGCAACTTCATCGATAAGTGCATCTTCTTCCTCTTCCATGATCCGGCCTACACGGAACCAGTATTGTTCAGATGCATCCAACGAGGCTTTATCGTCGGTTAGGAACTCAAAGTCATACATCGACCCAGTTTCTAAGTCGGGCTGGCTTAACAGATTTAAATGAAGCCTGCGCACAGGGAAGGCGTCATCATTGCTCCACCATTTACCTGTCAGCTTCCACGCAAATGAGCCGCGTAGGCCGATGTTCAAAGCAGTAATCCGCTGCTGTCCATCTAGGACGGCAATGAACTCACGTTCCGGTAACTGAGTGACATTTTCACAATGGTAGTTATCTCGCTCATGGTAATGCTGCATGAACTGATAAAACTGATAGCTATCCCGGTTCTCTGGTTTTATCTTCCAGAATAGAAAGGTCCCAAACGGGTAACCTTGCAACAGGCTATCAAATAGACGACAGATCTGTTCTGGTCGCCATACAAACTCTCGCTGGATGGCCGGTAACAGGTATTCCTGCTCAGCAACCTTGTCGAGTAATGATCTTATTGTTCCACCCGCTTGATACATAGCTATCCGTTGCCTCTTACTTAATTCTTACTCGGTCGCCAGCTTTGACCGCAGCAATTAGCTGCTCTCTTAAAGCGGCAAGATAGGCATCAACTTCGGCTTCACTTTCAATGAATCCGGTTGTTACTGACTTAGCCATGGCATCGGTTGGGTTAATCGTTACGGTACGTTTTGCAACCGGCTGTGGCTGCACTGGTTCAGGGGCTGGCTCAGGTGCTGGAGCTGCCTTACCGGCTTTTGCTGCTTCCTCTTCGCGTTTCTTCTGTTCGAGTTCACGACGTCTTTGCTCAGCTTCAGCTTTTTTGCGTTGATCTTCGATAAAGCCATTCAGCAACTCATAAGCTTCGTCCTCGTAACCTTCCGCTTCAGTTTGCTCACTGATAATTTGTGGTATTGAAGAGGTCGCTTCAATGCGCTGTCTGCACATTTGTAACGGGCGCAGTGCTTGGTTCTGTAGTTCAGACGGTGCATGAGCTTCAGCTAGCGCTTCTTTTACACGTCCGACGCGCAGATCAACACGCTCTAAGGCATGAGTGCGTTTTTCTTCAACCAATGTTGAGTTAACTTTTGCCACCTGCTCGATAAGCGGATTAATGTGGCGCAGCTGCTCATACGGTGAGGGCATATTGTAAATGCGTTCTAATTCAGTGAGCGCTTTTAATGCTTCACTGTCTTTTTCTAACGCAGGTCTATTGGCCTTAAACTTCTCGTTCAATGCGCCAGCAAGGGCTTGCCAAGTTTGAAATTGGCTATTGTAGAAGTCATCAAGATCTTCAAAGTCCTCAGCAAACTCTTCAAGGGCATCAGCGTCTTCTAAGAATCGGGCGATAAGGGCGAAGCTTGAAGTTTGCTCAAGAATACCCGCGACCAATGCAAGACCATCGTCAATTTGAGATTTACCTGGGAAATGGCCTGTCTGTGACTTGGTTCTGAATGATTTAAGCTCTTCATTCCAAGCCAGTAATTCATCGCGCACTAATTCGTAGAGCTCCTTTTCACCAGAGCCGGTAAAGGTTTTTGAAAAGATCTCTTTAACAAGACCAGCAGCCTTTTTAATTTGGCGCTCGTCATGTTGCCTGATCTTATGTACACGGATCTCGCCGCGTTTACGCACACTGGTAAACGGCTCGTAAGCTTTTTTCAACGCCAGATCTGTGCCTTGGGTACTAAAAGATACCTTTCCAGCCAAGCCCAGCCTTGCAGTGAGCAATAAGATTTCATTGTCTGGCCAGCCATATGGGCGCTTGCCGAAGCGGGCAACGATGTCACGTAAGTAAACAGGCTCATTACGCTCGACTTTTAGCGTTACGTACTGCTCAACCTCACGCGTAGCTTCTGGGTTACATTCATCCGCTTGAAGATCCAGTCCAATCTGAGCAATATCATCAGCAACAAGTACGGCCTGTAGCTCACGCAAAACTTCACCAGGTGTCGCCTTGAGCATGTTCAATTTAGCGAATGTGTTTTCGATAACGTATTTGTATGCTTCTTCGACGATGGCACTTGGCGTTGCTGATTTCTTCGGTAGTTTTGTGCCGATAGCGTAAACGTCAGCCTCTGCAAACAAAGCTTCAAAATCCGTTCTTAAGCGCTTTTCACGCTCAATATTTTCCATCTGCTTTTCGCGGAGAAGGTGTTCTTGCTCTGGTCGCTGTCCTGAATTTTGTTTTAAGAATCGGTCAGTTTTTATAAAGGTTGTCAGGTCATCCCAAAGACGCTTATGTTCGCCCAGCTTGACGAGCACGCACCCGTCAGCCTCAAGCGTATGATTGATGCACGCTTGATCGTGGGAGTAATTTTCAAAGTGCGAATCCAAAGGTGAAATGACTTTAATGACTAGGTCTTCCAGCGTGGTGCCATCTTTTGGATGACCATTGCAAAAACGGCTCACCGCAAAGTCTTGCTTATTAATCGGGTAACGATAGGCACGATTACCTTTCAAAATACCGTCAAATACGATTGCTGAAAGCTTGTTAGAGACCTCTGACATTTCAACGTCAGTGTGGCGGATCTCGTTTTCGATCTCTTTTTCTTCGTTGGTCAGGAAGATAAACTCATCACCATTACGCGCAATCAGCAATTGGCGTTCAAGACGATTCAAGCTCTCTTCAATTTGTTTACGCAGCGCAATTTTATCTGCATCGATTCGATCAATTGACAGCGTCACAAGGTTGTCTAGTGTGCTTTTGACAACGTCCACATAACGGATCAAGAAAAGAGTTTTTAGAATCTTGCCATCGAATTCTGTTAAGGAATCCAACTCACAGGCTTGGTCAATCGTTCGCTTAACAGCTGGCTCCAAAAAGCTTTCAATCGGTGCATAGAAACTGTAAAACGGGATTAAGACATCAAGGCCAGAGTCCTTCATCTGTTTTGCAGCTGATTGGAAAGCATCAAGTAATGAACGCTCACCCATGGCTAAGTGCTTACCCGTCGCGCCTTTGGTTCGAATTGACTCAAACACTTTTTGAACCAGCGTGTAGTGGTAAGGCACAAACGGATAGTTGTCCACGAAAGACGGAGCGTCGGTGTAGCCCTTTAGAGACGCGGTTGTCGTTTTATCAAATGTCAGCTGATTACGAAGAATGTCGCCCTTTTCAGCAAAGACATCGATGAGGTGTGTACGAGCTTCTTCCGTTTTGGACAACAAACGCTTTTGAATAACTTCCGAGGTATTCGAGCTCGACAGCTGTAAGCGGGTACTAAAACGCCCTTGAATTTTAGAGAAGTCCTCGCCATCGCGCTTATCCATACCACCAATGGCAGCATCAATGTCTGCCTGAGAGGTAACAACGACCCAAGCTCTGCCACCACAATATGTGCCAAGATCTTCAGTAATGGTCTGAAGCTTCAACATCATTTGTGTGTTCTTACCGATAAACTGACCGACCTCATCGACTAAGAAAAGAAGGTTACGATCCCCAGTTCGATCTAAGTATTCATTTACCCACTTACAGAAGTTTCGGATATCTAGCGGGAAATTGTTTTCAACCTGCTCAACCCACGCTTTGGCAGACTCTAATGATTGCTCACTGGCATGAGCGAGTGCTTCTGAAAGTTCGTCTCGATAGAAGTCATAGGCGTCACGCTCCTTTTCCCAGGTTGATTGAGTCAACTCAGCAAATTTGTCCTTGAAAGACATGTATTGATTACGCTTATCAAGCTCGCGTTCTAAGTGCGCAATATGAGGAAAATCAGCGCAGTATCCTACACGCTCATTAAAGACTTTGAGGAAGACCTTAAGAATGGCATTTTCTCGGTCATCCGTATTGGCTCGTGAATCGATGTTAAAAAGAATAACGTCTGTATCTTTGGTAACAGCGTTTTGGATATCGGCCAACAGCATGGCATCGTTGATTTTGTCTTTAAAAAACTCAAATGCTTGGCGGCCTTGGCCATCCTTTTCGACAGATTTATTTTCGAGGAGGTAAGACAAAATTTTCAGGAAGTGAGACTTACCCGAACCAAAGAAGCCAGAGATCCACACACCAATTTTACCTGACATTGATGCACCACTTTGCGTCACAGATGGAACGTAAGCCTCAAAGAAAGCGCGAAAATGTCGATCTAGCTCTCGGGTTACAACATACTCATCAAGTTCGACATACACACTGTCATTGTCTTTCTGTTCCGCTTTAACAACGCCGTTAATATCACGCGTCAACTTCTTGGAAAAAATCTGTTCAATTTTCATTCGGGAGGCTCCCTGCTCTTAATTTTTTTTACCGTCTTCAGGCACAAGCTTGAAGGCGCGATAGTAGTTTTTAGATTCGATCATGCCGAAAGGATGCAAATCCCTTCCGCTATATTCACCCGGATAGAAAAGCACTAATGGCGTGCTACCCATAACGTCTTGCAGAGCACTAAGTAACTCATGTCCTCGGACAAGAGGCCACGCACTGCCTAAGCCTGACAGCAACACAAACTCAAGTTCTGATGGCTTATATTTGTCCGCGATATACCTTGCCACTTTCTCTTGGCTCAGAGGCCCGGCTAGTGTTTTTCGAAGGCCGTCAACACCGACTTGCAATTCACGCTGGCAAGCTCGGTCGAAAAGGCCTCGCTCCTCAAGCATATCTATCAAGACTTCAAAAATATTGAGATGGACAAAGCGGTAACCACGCTTGTTGAGTTTTTCGTCAACGTGCTTAAGGTGCTCTCGTACAAGCAGTTCATACTTGGCTGGATAGTCAAATACCCAAAATCCAATTTCATTGCCCAAGCCATCGTTTTTCAAAAACTTAGGGCTTTCAATTCGTTCCAATATCAGATCAAGCCTGGTCTGAAGAGCCTTCATATTGTGCACTCCATTACCTCAATCAAATCTTCCCTGCCCAGACGAACTAACCAGTCTTTAACTTCTGGCATTAGGTAAACAGGTTGTATTTTCTTTGTCCTGCTATCACTCAGGTAGCCACTATCAACCAGTGCCTTAATTGCGTTGTTACCCATTTTTTTGACAGTTGAGTCAGAAAAACCGCCAAGCTCGGCATATGCCCGCACTCTCGTGTCATAAAACTCAGACCATGCATCAGCGGTTAAAGAGGGTTTATAGGTGCGACGAGCTTCGGCTAAGGTAAGTCGCATAAAATCAGCGACAACCGGAGAATGAATGAGTAATGACATCATCAGCATTTGGACATAGGCACGTTCACTCGCGGCTAAAAGATCAGTCATAAACTCATCACCCAGGCCTTCAACACGCCAACGGATTGTTCTGGCATAACGAATAGCCGTCTGACCGGATTTTTTCTGAAGAACATTTTGCTCAACGATCAGCGACTTCCACTCATCTTCTGGGAGTTTTTTCAGTAGCGATTCTGCGATTATTCTAGATTCAGTTATCAATAAACTGCCTCCGATAAGATCGCCTAAATATTCTTTTATATTCATAAATTCATCTCACGATTCGCTATATCCAGGAGCGAGTGCAGCATTGTCAACGCCGTATAGTGCTTCTGGATTTTTAAGTGCTAAATGGAACTCTCGCCCATTGCTCTTACTATTCTTTGAACAATCGATATTCCATAAACGCAGTAAATATCCAGCGAACGCAGCTCTTATCTCTACACGCAACCTATTGTTTTCCATTGCGTAGTCCATCGATACAGCTTCTGGATGTGCTAGTTTTGGATGAGGTATCAGCTCTAGTTCAACGATTCGGTTCCATTGCTTATCCCACTGAAGAGTCTCAACTTCGTCGTTAACCTCATCCTCTAACAACTCAACTTCACTTATTCTGGTTAAAACAAAATCCCTAAATTCTCTATGCTTTCTATCGAATGCTCGGACATGCCATCTCAAGCCATTGTCAATCAAGGTATGAGGAACTATTTGCCTGCTCCCATGACCACTCGACAATGAGGTGTACTCAATATTAATCACAGCGCGCTTATGTATGGCTTCACTAATAGCCGCTACCACTTCCAATTTCGGCTTATTGAGATGAAATGGTGCTTCACAGGCCATAGGTGGCCTGACCTTGCCTAGAAAGCCATCACCGAACCCTTGGCTTATCGTCGCAAGAGTTCGAACAACGTCATAATCAAACAACGGCCGGAATGCGCTCGTCTTCAAGTGCACTCTGCGCTTTTCGTCATACATAACGTTGTTAGGAGCCAACTCTTTGTACCGCGCAAAATCTTGTGTTGCCACAGACGGCGCTACGCTAAAGCGCTCGGTTAAATAACTACGCCCAGCTTCACCTTTAAATAACAAAGTGAAATCAATATGAGCGAGTCGTTCTCTCTGTGCTTGGCTAAGCTCTTCAAGTCCAGTGTTGTCTTGCACTGTCAGCCTCTCAATCCATCTGGGACAAGCCCTAATCATTTAAAACTAGGAAGCCATCGATTGAATGCCATCAAGCAACCTACTTTTTTTCATTAGGTCTCATAGTATCAACAAGTCGTCTTGTTGGCTATAAAAATTGGCTTGACATTGTTCGAATGTTTCTTTTCTGGCCTTGATAGAAGCTCACGCTGGAATGCCAACTGACGCAATTCATTCTCTCGAACACGCCTAGCAACTTCTGCCTGGGCTGGTAGCAATGGCAGCATCCCTTCAGCAATCGCGTCTGGGGCAGACTCTTGGCCACAGGAAATCAAGTGCTTCCATGGATCTTTAAGAAAGCGCTCGAACGTGATGCCAAATTCAATGATGCGGGCAGAGACGAAGATTTCGCCCCAGTATTCAATGTAGGTGTCTTGGTACATGGAAAGATTCCTCTTATTGGTTAAACCATGAGTTCACTTTCCATTTTCCAGAGGTTTTCAAATATGCAAGGGGCTATGACAAAGCTTTAAATCGATTGCGGGCATCTTTGTAGTCATAGTGGGCATGTTCTGAGCCACGATGATACAAATCATCCAGGTAAGTTTGTTCCTGCGGCAACTCGTCTTCGCTGATTTCGCGCCACCAATGTTTGTTGGCACCTTTAACACCGTCATGCCAGCGGTAACCACGCTCTTTTAAATAGTCCTTTACGTCAAACGGCGCACCAAACGCACGAACTAACACAGTTCGCCTGCCTGCTTCAGACAACAAGTTTGCAACGGACTCGGGCAACAAATGAAACAACCAGGCCATCGCCAAACAATCGGTTGCAGCTCGGTGTCCTTCATAGAACCAACCTAAGCGAAGCAGCAGGTACTCAAGCTTTCGACTTTCAAAACCCAGCGCCTTCCAATCTATTCCACTGGCTGAACAGGCCCAAGATAGATGGCCTAGTGCGGCAAACCGCTTTTCGAAGAAAGGACGATCAAATTGAGCATTGTGTGCGACCACCAGCGGATCATCGGATAACCAACTCTCTACCAGTGCATCATCAATGCGCTGGCCTTGAACCATATCATCGGTAATACCGGTTAACTCGGTAATCAGCTCGGGGATTGGCTTGCCGGGATCTTCATACAGGCTGATCACATCAACAATCGACACAATCCGCTGAGCAGAGGGGCTGTAAAGCACCTTAACCATACCAAGCTCAATAATGGACTCATCATCGGAAGACAGTCCGGTTGTCTCTGTATCGAGCAGCACCATTGGCTGTTCATCACCGACCATAGGAGAAAGTTCAAGTGGCCAAGTCTGCGGCTCACGCGTTAATGGAATGCGCTCCAGCAATCTAAAATCTTCTGGTCTTTCTGGGATATCCGCGAGGCGATCTAGCGGAAATGGCGCAGGGGCTCTTGTCATTGATGGTTCCTCTTCACTTCTATTGTTCGCTTTAGGTGATTTCACTGTGCCACAGGTTTTTCTAAATGCACCTTGGATACCTAAGCGTTTTTTTAATCTTTCTACTGGGTGAACCCATGTATGAAGGCTTTGGCTAAGCCTTTCAGAAAGCCTTAGCTAAACCGTTTAGGTAACCCTTACCGATACCCTTTACGTATGGCTTAGCCAACCCCTTTTCAAACGGTTGCAAAAGGCTTGAACTGAGTTCGACTGAGCATTTTAATGGTGCTCCTAACTTCGCTTTAAGCCAGTAAATTCAATACGAAGCAGAATTTTACTAACTGTTTTTAAACCCTTTGCAAAGGGTTCAACAAGCCTTGTCTGACGGTTACTTGACCCATGCGTCAACCAGTAGCAGTAACAGGATCAGTAACAGAAACAAGAGCAGTAGGCAGAAGCAGTATTGTCCAAGCCTTGCAGGCTTTGACGAGGGCGAGCAAACCCACATCTAGTTTTTCAACACAAAAAAATCACCGACAACACAGCGTCTTACTCGAACGACTACAGTTTTACCTACAATTTTACTTGTAGAAATCAGCATAGCATTAGATACTGTATATACAAACAGTATTAATTGTGATTTTTCGAGGTTCGTCATGAGTGTCTCGCTGATAGGCCGTAGCGGCGCACTTGCCTTCATCAAAGCCAAGCGCCTTCGTATTCCATTGTTTATGGAACGTGTTTCTGCTGGTTTTCCCTCACCAGCGCAGGATTATGTTGAGCAAACGCTCGACCTCAACGAGCTGTGCATCAAGCGACCGGCTGCAACGTTCTTTGTGCGTGTTGAAGGTGATTCAATGATTGATGCCGGGATTCACCCAGATGATATTTTGGTGGTTGATCGCTCTGTCCAAGCCGAACACGGTGACATTGTCATCGCGGGTATCCATGGTGAACTCACGGTAAAGGAGCTTCAACTAAGGCCGTGCGTCAAGCTGATCCCAAGAAACCCGGCGTATGAGCCCATCCATATTCCTGAAGGAACAGAGTTGGAGATATTTGGTGTGGTCACCAATGTGGTGCGAAACATGCGCCGTAAGTCGTGACTATCCCATGCCTGTATTTGCCTTGGTGGACTGCAACAACTTTTACGCCAGTTGTGAGAAGCTGTTTCGTCCTGATTTAAAAGATACGCCGGTTGTGGTGCTGTCCAATAACGACGGCTGCGTGGTTGCACGATCACGTGAAGCTAAGTTACTCGGTATTAAAATGGGCGTACCCGTCTTTCAGATCAAAGCTGAAATGCAGCGCCATGGCATTCTGGCATTCTCGTCTAACTATGCGCTGTATGCGGATTTAAGCAGTCGAGTGATGCGCACTTTGGAGGAGATGGCACCACGAGTAGAGGTTTACTCCATTGACGAAGCGTTTTTGGACTTAACCGGTATTGAGTCTGCCATATCTCTTGTCGAGTTCGGACAACAATTGCGAGAGCGCATAGGCCACTGGATTGGGATCACCGTCTGTGTAGGCATTGCACCGACAAAAACACTCGCCAAACTGGCAAACCATGCCGCCAAAAAGTATCCAGCCACTCAGGGCGTTGTAGACCTGACCAATCCAGATCGGCAACGTCGATTGCTCGCATTAGTCCCGGTTGATGATGTTTGGGGCGTTGGTAGACGGCTTTCTAAGCGTTTAAATGCGTTGGGTATCACCACAGCCTTAGACCTAGCCAATGCCTCTCCTAGAGCCATCAGAGACCAGTTTTCGGTGGTTTTAGAAAGAACCGTCAGAGAGCTCAATGGTGAGTCGTGCATTGAACTTGAAGAGATCCCGCCAACCAAGAAGCAAATCGTCTGTAGCCGTTCATTTGGCGCAAAAGTAACGCAATTTGAATTGTTACGTGAGGCCGTATGTGAATACGCAACCCGCGCCACTGAGAAACTACGCAAAGAACAGCAGCAAGCCAAAGTGCTGACCGTGTTTATACGTACCAGCCCCTTTAAGGACAACGAGCCGCAATACAGCAACTCCGCATCGGGCGAGTTGTTGATACCCAGTTGCGACACGCGGGATTTTATAGAGCTGGCCAGTCACTTACTCAAGCGGATATGGAAGGATGGTTTTCGTTATGCCAAAGCGGGTGTCATGCTGTCTGACTTTTACGATCCTGGCATGTTTCAACCAGGACTATTCGATGACGTATCGACCCGCTCCAATAGCCAACAGTTAATGTCTGTATTGGACACCATTAATCAAAGCGGTGCCGGAAAGGTTTTCTTTGCTGGACAAGGTACGAAGAAAGATTGGTCGATGAAGCGAGAGCATTTGTCTCCCGCCTACACAACACGCTGGGACCAGTTGCCGCGAGTGAAGTAGCGCAGTTAACTCAATAGGCATTGACTCTGCGACGTAGCATGTTGAGCTTATCAACCTGGCGTCGAACATCACTGAAGAATTCTTCTTTCTCCATGGCCAGCGCTAACTCCCATTCTTTGGCTAGACCTTGGCAGTCCAAAAATGAGTATCTCAGCTTCGTCTTTGAAATACGCAGTCCCTTGCTAAAGACCACGCGCTTGCCTCGTTGACCGTGAAAGCTGTTGATGTACCACTCTATGCCAAAGCCATACTTAAAGTCTCTGATACGGACACCAAGCAGGCCCCAGTCTTTAAAGGGCTCATTCTCTCGAACCTTGTAATGGGTAACCCAAAAGTCATCAACTTCAGCTCGTGCCAGCGCTTTTAGCCTGTCCGTTTCTTGCTGAAGTAAATCTGATACCTCTGCTTTCCATTGTTCATTGACGATTTCTACCAAACCAATTTCCCCATCCAATTAACCCCAAAAGCCAAAACCACTATCCGTTTGGCTTTTGGCTCGAAACGCCAAACGTAAAACTGCCGTAACAATCACTGTTTGGCGTCTCGATATAAATCAACTCGCGCAATCCCATACCTGACAAGGGATACAGCCCGATTTCACTTAAAAACGCCTAAAAAGACGTATCGTCATGAAGATACAAACCGTTTGGCGAGTTCAGGCCAGAATGCAAACGACGTTTGGCGTCTCGATTTTTTTAGCTCAGTCATCCGCCGCCAAACAGAGCCTATTCTCATACTTTTGCGAAAATGCAATAGGCAGATAGATGAAAGGATTTGTCACCTTTCTGCCCACCGCCAGTGCACCGAATCCTGATAATGACATTTGAGTGAACCGCTAGAGCACTTGGACATTCCCAAGCGTGACCAGTGCGGTTGATTGAAAACCGTTAGAGCACTTTGAGTGCACAGGAGATAAGTATGTTTGTACTAGGCGTAGATATCGGTTACTCAAACCTGAAGCTGGCAATTGGCCAATCAGGCAGTGAACCGAAAACTATTATTCTGCCTGCGGGCGCCGGTCCTGCGGATCGTATGCCGGAGCGTATCGGTGGAGGCGATGATGAAACTTGTTTGTATGTGTCTGTCGATAATGAGCGTTGGGCCGCTGGTGTGCCTGCTGGACGCCTTCAAGGCTGGGAACGAGAGCTTCACCCGGAATATCCGACCACAAAAACCTATAAGGCGCTTTTTCATGCCGCCTTGTTAATGGCTGAAACTGAGTCCATCGATTTGGTTGTCACTGGATTACCGGTTTCCCAGTTTCATGAACCACAACGTAAGTCTGACCTTGTGAAGCGTTTAAAAGGTGTCCATCAAGTGACGCCTAAGCGCAGCATCACCGTTCATGATGTCAAAGTGCTGCCGCAGCCTGCCGGTGCCTATATGGATCTGGTTCAAACAGGTGGAGATTTGGGCTTGATTGAAGAAGGTCGCGTCGTCGTCATAGACCCCGGCTTCTTTTCTGTTGATTGGGTTGCCCTTGAAGCCGGAGAAATTCGCTACAGCTCTTCAGGAACCAGCCTTCAGGCAATGTCCGTGCTACTGGAAACCATTGATAAGCTGATTTCAGAAGATCACGGTGCCAAAGTAGGAATGGATCGACTTGAAAAAGCCATGAGAACAGGCGACTTGCAGGTCCTGCTATTTGGAGAAAAAGTCGATATTTCACCTTACCTGAATGCTGCCATGAAAAAGGTTGCGCCTGTTGCTCTTACAGCCATGCGCCAATCTATGCGTGACGAAAGCATCAATGCGGATTTGGTATTGATCGCCGGAGGTGGAGCTTTGGCTTATAAGGAAGCGGCCAAGGAGATTTTTTCACGAAGCAAGATCATCGTGCCTGAGCAGTCTGTTTTGGCGAACGTCCGAGGCTTCTGGTTTTATGGGGCATGATCATGAGAGTTGTCGTCAACATTCCCCCAGGGAGCCACCCAGAACTACTCAAAGAATTGGAAAAGACGCCACCACGGGAACGTGCTGAGCGTCTGCGGATGCTGGCCACCTTTGGGTTAATTCAAATGAGCCAACCCAATCTATCCACGACATCTGCACCGGTGGATGCCCATGCACCAGATGGTGAAGTGACTTCTATGAGTACAGCGCCAGAACCCAAAGCAGAATCACGTAAACAATCTTTAAAATCAAAACTAGGGCTGGGCTTATAACATGGCGTTATCAGTTAGCTGGCTCGATGCCAGGTTAAATAAAGAAGCAAAAGAAACCGTAGTAAAAGCCGACCGAGACGGGCTAAGTGCTCGGGTATCGCCCAAGGGCAAAATTGTTTTTCAGTTTCGTTATCGTTTCGATGGCAAGCAACAGCGGGTAGACATAGGTACTTACCCACTAATGAAGCTTGCTGAAGCCAGGAATGAGCTGGATAGGTTAAGGGCAGTACTTGATCAGGGCAGAAATCCCAAGCTCTACCTTCAGCAGGAACGGGCCAAGTATTCTGCCAACCAAAGCTTCGAATCGATTTTTCGAGACTGGATAGACTCTGCCGGTAAGCAAGGGCTAAAGGAGAAAACGTGGCACTACCAAAAACGCAGCAGTGAAATATATTTGCTGCCCCGACTTGGCAAGTACCCATTAACTGACATCAATGAATTGTCCTTGCGAAACTGTCTTCGTGAGGTTTCGGAGTCGTCCCCTTCAAACACAGAGCGCCTAGTGTCTGTACTGCATAAGTTCTATGACTGGCTGATTGATGAACAAATTTTGGAAATTAACGCTGCCGCAGGGATCACAGCAAAGAAAGTCGGTGGTAAGAAAGGTAAACGAACTCGGGTGCTAAACGATAACGAGATCAGGATACTTTGGCGCTATTTGCACGAGTCAAAAATTACTGAGAAGAACCGCATCTACATTAAATTGCTTCTGCTATTGGGCGGTCGCAAGGGAGAACTCATTCAAGCTGAAAAGCATCACTTTGACTTGCAATCTGCAATGTGGACAGTGCCTATAGAGATCCGCAAACAAGGTGAGAAAATTGGAGCGCCAATCATGCGGCCATTGATTAAACCTGCTATAGAGCTGATTGAACTGGCGATGCAGATGAGTAAATCAACTTACCTGTTTCCCGCGAACGGACAAGATGAGCTTGCCACAAATGGCTTTGATACCACTATTCCTAACAATGTGAAAATCTGGGCTCGCAGGTCGCTTAGTATTGAGATGGAACATTGGTCTATGCATGATCTTCGCAGAACGATGCGAACGCGTATGTCGGCCATCACGACGCAAGAAGTTGCCGAGTTGATGATTGGCCACAGCAAAAAAGGATTGGATGCTATCTACAACCAATATCAGTACCTGGATGAAATGCGTCATGCTTACGACGTTTGGTATCAACAGCTAGAGACCATCATCGAGCCGACAGGCTTTCCATTCAACTGGCGTTTCGGACAATAAAATAAAAGAAAGAGGCTCAGTCCTCTTTCTTCTCATACTCCTCCAAATCTTCAATGTGCCACAGCTTGTTTCGTGTATTTCGGTTGATACGAGGTTGCGGCAAGCTGCCATCTTTTATTCTTCGCCAGAGCGTCGTATAGCTAATGTGGTAACGAGCCATAACTTCGTAAGATGTTAGAAAAGGGGTTAATTGGTGCGCTACTGCTGTCATCTGCTTTCTCCTGAAAATCAATGTAAAGCTATCATCGCCTGATTCATCAATTGTTGATGGTCAGAAAGATGCATGATTTGTTCAGAAGATCAGCCTTATCAAAACACAAATGTTGCTATTAGGTACTTTTCAGCTCAAACCTATGAATAACAAGGGCTACAAGGCGGTTTGTGTCATGAATAGCAATCAACACGCCTAACGAGAAAAATTTGTACACACTGTTTGTACACTCGCAACGATGACACACCAAAAACTACAATGACGAACCCTTTAAATTCATAAACTTATAAACAAAAAACTAGAGATGATCGCATTTATTCCGTTTTAGTAATGTCGAAACCAAAGTACCAAAAGCAGGAGGTACTTTCTTCATCAAACCCAATAACCACAAGGCCTACAGCCAGATTTGTGTCATGGAATTTTCACCAAAGGCCTCTAAAACGGAATTTGTACTCAAGTTTGTACACACTTTCCGAGGTTACGCTTGAACATCATTGAAAAGCAAAGAAACGAGAAAAAGACAAAAAGCCTTTAAATTCAGTACGTAGAGATGTGATTGTGGTGTGCAATGAAAGATAATTTTAAGCGTTGAAAGGCTGGGCGGCATCAGGGTGCGAGATGATCGCAAAGGTGCGTCGTTTATTAATTTCGGTAGTTAAATTAGACATGTAAGCTGCTTTTAGTCATAACAAAGCGCACTTAACTGCCTTATAAATTATAAAGCTCGGTGCGCACTGTAAAAATAAAATAGAATTGCCGAGTATTATACCTTGTTTGTCTTAGCCAAAAAAGCAGCGATTGTAAGTAATTATTCACCTTGGGTTAGGGATTTTCGTTGTTCACTTTTTTGCTAAGCTTGTGTAATCAAGTTGTAACGCATACTATGGATAAATTGCACGGAGGATATTAATTTAGGTCATGAAAACCAGTAAGCTCAGTATTCGATTATTATGGTATATCACCCCATTAGTGATTTTACCTTTGTTGTTTTTAGGTGGCTTTACGTTAACCAATGTGACCAATTCAACAAAAAAACAAGCTGAGCTGATTGTGAGTCGCTTTGTTGAACAACAACAACAGAAGATCTTCAACTACATCGACTCGTTTCATTCTATTACGCGTTTATTATCAACGTCTCCTGTACTTGCCGACTTTTTGTCTCGAGAGCCGGGCTCTAAAAATCAATATATCGAGCGACTTGGCGAACTAATGAATGTATTTGCCAGTTATTCAGAAGCTTACCCAGATATAATTAGTATTAATTATGTTGCCCCAGACGGCAGAAGTGATGCTTTTTATTCAAGCCAATTGACTCCAGCGCCAAAGAGCTACCCGTTTTTCAAACAAGTACTCAAATCAAACCTGCGTCAACAGCAATTTATGATCCCCAAAGAAGACGGTTCGACCAGCCTCTATTTTGTGCATCCAATTTATAACATTGATTACTACCTAAAACAGCCTCAGCAGCTTGGCTTTATTGTGGTACATGTTGAGCCATCTATTTTAAACGCCAGTATTTTAGAAGCCCCATTTAATAACACCCTAAATTTATTCTTAACGACTAAAGGGCAAATTTTATTTAGCTCTGATTATGACCTGCGCGGCAACTACTTAAGTGAATATGAGCTCGAGCAAATAAAGAGATTAGCTGATTACGGAAAACTGGCCGATATTGAATTATCAAGTATCGATAAAGAAGAGCGAATTATCTACGCTGTGCAAATGACGGACGGCGACTATTTGGTTTCAACAACTCCCAAAGATTTACTCTATCAGTCAGGTAAAGCAATTAGCTTAATAACTGCACTGATTGTAATTATTTCAGTGATCTCGTTACCAATTTTAATTTATATCGTTGTTCGTAATTTACTGTTAACCCCTGTCGAATTATTAGGTGCTGCGAGTCACCGAGTAGGTGATGGTGACTTATCGGTTTATTTACCTGCGCATACTAACGATGAAGTAGGTGTCTTATTTAACGATTTTAATCACATGGTAAATCAAATTCGTGACTACCAAGATGAACTCGAAGAGTACAAACACCACCTTGAAGAAAAAGTAGAAAGCCGAACTAAAGCGCTTGAAGCTATGAATAACAAACTTGAAGTGGCTATTGCCCAAGCTGAGCAAGCAAACCAATTAAAGAGCCGCTTTTTAGCAAATATGAGCCATGAAATTCGCACCCCACTTACCGCAATCATGGGTTTTACTGAGCAACTGCTACACAACAAAGATGCGGTGAATGATGAGCAGCATTTAAGTACAATTTTGCGAAACTCTAAACACCTTTTAGAGCTCATAAATAACATTCTCGATTTATCTAAAATTGAAGCAGAAAAACTGGCCGTCGAACGAAGCCCTTGCTCGGTTGTTCAATTAATTCATGATATTGATTCAATCATTCGCCCATTAGCGAATCAAAAGCAACTGCAGTTTAATATTAATTACAACTTACCAATTCCTCAAAGCATTAACATTGATACCACACGCTTAAAACAAATATTAATAAACATTGCTAGCAATGCAGTTAAATTTACTGAGCAAGGCTTTATCTCGCTTGATATTCACTATAACGATGAGCGACAGCTATTAGAATTTGTCATTGAAGATACCGGAATTGGTATGTCTGAGCGTGAAGTAGAACGAGTATTTAAACCGTTCGAACAAGCCGATGCCACAACAACTCGCCGATTTGGTGGAACGGGCCTAGGTTTATGTATTTCAAAGAACTTGGCCCAGCTATTAGGGGGTGATGTAAAGCTTGTCAGCGAGCTAGGTAAAGGTAGTAGCTTTACCGTGCAAGTGGCCTGTCATTTAAACCCTGAACAATTACAACGTAATGCGTTTATTCACAACTATGAACAACTGTCTCCGGGTTCAGATACACAATTATCCTTCGCAGAAAATAGTTTTGATGCTCATATTTTAGTGGCTGAGGATAATCCAGATAATCAATTATTGATAAAACTATTGCTACAAACTTGGGGGCTCGAGCCTGACATTGCGAAAAACGGCGCTGAAGCCGTAGAAATGGCTCTGGTTAATGACTATCAGTTGATTATCATGGATATGCAAATGCCAGTAATGGGTGGATTAGAAGCAACGCAAATGCTCCGTCATGCTGCATACGATGGCCCTATCATAGCCTTAACAGCAAACGTTATGAAAAATGACGTTGATACTTATTTAGAAGCTGGTTGCGATGAGGCGCTGGCTAAACCAATCGATAAACACGCTCTCGAGAAAGTACTAGTTAGCTACTTGAATATTGAAAAAGACAGTCAAAACAAGTGGGAAAACTTACTAAAAAGTGAGAAGTTCCAACAAATTAACGACAACTACCGTTCAAAACTACCTGATTACTTATCTCAAGTCGTGCAGTTATATCGTGCTAAAGAGTGGGAAGCACTCCGCTCATTGGCGCACAGCCTGAAAGGCAGTGCGGGGTGTTTTAGTTTTGAAAAAATCCACAAAACGGCAGGTCAACTAGAAACGGCATTGAGCACGAACCAAATGGCACAAGTTGCAGACTGTTATGAAGCACTCATTAGTGCTCTAAAAGAGGCCGCTTAACTAAAGCCTTAAAGTTAGCCCCATCAAAATAGCATCTTCATTACCTGTCGCAGTTGGGTAGTAATTTTTACGCACTGACATTGAGCTAAAGCCTGCACTCTCGTACAAACCAATTGCAGGTTTGTTTGATTCTCGCACTTCTAAAAATAAGTTCTCTGCTTGGTATTGCTCACCATGCTCAATAAATGCATTTAATAATTGTTTTGCAATACCCTGCCCTTGATACGCTGGCGCTACACAAATATCCATTAGAGTAAAGTCAGGCCCTGCTTGTTCACCGATGTAAAAGCCAAGCATTTCATCATCACTAAAGGCTGCAAGGTTAAAATAGCGACCAGCTAAACACGACAGCATGGTCTTTTCTGTCCACGGATGACTATGACAGGCATTTTCAATAGCCATTAACTGGCTAATATAGGTTGCATCTACAGGTTTAAAGCTTATCAAGTTGTTCACCAATTAAAGACCAAAGTTGTTTTTTCTGCTCAGCTGTGAGCTTCTCACTCGGCAAGGCTAAACAGCCATCCTGCCAGCTAATATTCTCAGCTTTTACTACCTGTGTGATCACTATTGGAGCAAACGCTTTTTCAAGATCTTGATGTAGCTGCAGTGGAAGTACTAAAGGTGCGTGTGCTGTTACAGTGACTTGTTCATCCTGAGTTTCAGGCACAGTTCGATAATGTTGTTTTAACTCGAGTGATTGTACAGAGAATATCGCAGCGTAACTTGGATTCATAACAACTCAATCATGATTAAGAGCAAGTAATATAGGAAGATTTGCGATTAAAGTAAAGCAGGAAGAAATGGCAGGGGCGGAGAGATTCGAACTCCCAACCGTCGGTTTTGGAGACCGCTGTTCTACCAATTGGAACTACGCCCCTGCAATGACGACGAATTATATAGAGCTTTTTTCAAAGGTAAAGTAAAAAAACACAGTTTTTAGTTTAACTGCTTCTTAAATAAACAAAACGGCGAATTAGCAAGCTAATTCGCCGTTTTGATTTTTTGCGACTCGTCGCTTTGAATATTGAAATGCACAAGGCATGAGAAAATAGGAAGCCATTAATTAACTAAAATTAAAGCCAATGTTACTTATTCGCAATTTATTGAGTATCAACAGTGACCGCCCTTGAAAAAGGAACATGTGATGACCACTTTAACCTTATGATTAATAGACACAGTAATCACATTTCATATTCATGCTTTTCAGAAATAACAACTGAATAAGCAAATACAAAAAATAGGTACCAGCAGGAGGGATTCAGCCTCCCCTACTTTGCTCAGAAAAATTGGGGGTGAGGCCATCCTATGGCATTCTGCTGAAAACAACATTGAGAGGTTAAAATGAGCCAATTATTTAGTGCCGCGAAGATCGGAGAGCTCAATCTTACAAACCACATAGTTATCGCACCAATGTGTCAATACTCCGCCGAATCTGGACAGGCTAGCTCCTGGCACCGCATGCACTATGGTTCGCTGGCAACGTCTGGCGCTGGATTGCTAATTTTGGAGGCCACAGCTGTTGAACCTATTGGCCGTATTTCTGCGGGAGATTTAGGACTGTGGGATGACGCGACAGAAGCCGCATTAGACAGTATTTTGTCTGATGTTCGCGCTTGGTCTCCCATTCGTATAGGTATTCAGCTTGGTCATGCCGGGCGAAAGGCTTCTTGTCATGTGCCATGGCAGGGAGGTCATAAATTGACGATGGATGAAGGTGGCTGGCAAACGGTTGCTCCTTCTGCGTTGGGCTTCAATGAGCAAGACGAAACGCCAGAGTCACTCGACTTAGCGGGTCTTGCGCGTATTAAACAGGCGTTTGTTGACAGCGCAATTCGTGCAGTACGTGTAGGAATTGATCTAATAGAAATCCATGCGGCGCATGGTTACCTACTCCACCAATTTCTTTCTCCACTAAGTAACCAAAGGCAGGACCAATATGGAGGTTCGCTGGAAAATCGCCTGCGCTTTCCACTTGAAGTATTTGAAGCTGTGCGTAAAGCCATCCCTTCTTCAGTTCCGATTGGAGTTCGTCTCTCGGCAACTGACTGGGTTGATGACGGTTGGGATGTTGAGCAATCGATTGTGTTTGGTCAGCAACTGGAACAGCTGGGTTGTGACTATCTGCATGTTTCCAGTGGTGGGCTTTCGCCGCAGCAATCCATTGATGTAAAACCAGGGTATCAGCTTCCGTTTGCTAGTGCCATTCGCCAACAACTTACAATACCGGTAATAGGTGTAGGCTTAATCACCGAGCCACAGCAGGCTGAAGAAGCGCTGAAACAAGGGGATGCCGATTTGGTTGCATTAGGTCGCTCTGTGCTTTTTAATCCGCATTGGCCTTGGCAAGCTGCCGTTGCGCTAGGTGCTCAGGTTCAGGCTCCGCCTCAATATTTGCGTTCTGAACCACATGGCTCGAAAGGCACGCTTGTTTAACCTTAAATATTTAACAGACTGACTACAACGCGCACAAAATTTAAACGGTGGGCTATCGATACTTCTCCATTTTCTTTGTACCAAGATGGAAACTGTTATGAAGTATCTGAAGCTCAGCAAAAAAACTCGTACTGTGCTACATATTCTGTGTAATCAAAGACTCAAAGCTATTGCTGCTTAGTCATTAACCGTCACATTTGTCACGAGAGTTTAAGCTTCATGGCTAACAACAGTGTTAACAGGAAGACCTTGTCTCTTAATCACAAACTCTTATCAGCACAAATGTGTGCTGTGTTCAGCCTCTTTGGTTGGCTATTTACTCAGATTTGGCACGCTTATGCAGAGTTAGAGCTGTTGTCGATTTCTGGATATGCTGATTTCTGAAAACCAACAGTTATTATCCCTATAAAAAATGCCAGTCAGTAAAACTGACTGGCATTTTTTATTGGCTTAAGGCTTTATTAGCTCTTTTTAGCTAGCCCTATTCCCATTCGATTGTTGCCGGTGGTTTACCTGAAATATCGTAAACAACACGTGAGATACCATCGATTTCGTTGATGATACGGTTAGAAACCACACCTAAGAACTCATAAGGTAAGTGTGACCAACGTGCCGTCATAAAGTCGATAGTTTCAACACAACGTAGTGATACAACCCAGTCGTATTTACGCGCATCACCCATTACACCTACCGATTTAACTGGTAAGAATACAGTGAATGCTTGGCTTACTTTGTGGTAAAGCTCAGCTTTGTGTAGCTCTTCGATAAAGATAGCATCTGCGCGACGTAGTAAGTCACAGTACTCTTTCTTGATTTCACCAAGTACACGAACACCTAAACCAGGACCCGGGAATGGGTGACGGTAAAGCATGTCGTAAGGTAGACCAAGCTCAAGGCCAATTTTACGTACTTCATCTTTGAATAGCTCACGTAATGGCTCTACAAGACCCATTTCCATGTCGTCTGGTAAACCACCTACGTTGTGGTGAGATTTGATTACGTGTGCTTTGCCTGTTGCTGATGCAGCAGATTCGATTACGTCTGGGTAGATAGTACCTTGACCTAACCATTTAGCGCTTTTCAGCTTTTTAGCTTGCTCGTCAAATACTTTAATGAAAGTATGACCAATCGCTTTACGCTTATCTTCTGGGTCTGACTTACCAGCTAAGTCTGCTAAGAATTGATCTTCAGCATCTACTTTAACAATGTTTAGGCCAAACTTGTTGCCAAACATGTCCATAACTTGCTGACCTTCGTTTAAACGAAGTAGACCGTTATCAACGAATACACACGTTAACTTGTCGCCGATTGCACGGTGAATAAGCATAGCTACAACAGATGAATCAACACCACCTGATAAGCCTAAGATAACTTCGTCGTCACCCACAGTTTCTTTAATACGCTCGATAGCATCATCGATAATTTTAGCTGGTGTCCATAGCTTTTCACAGCCACAGATATCAATTGCAAAACGCTCAAGTAAACGTTGACCTTGATGAGTGTGAGTTACTTCTGGGTGGAACTGTACGCCGTAGAAACGCTTTTCTTCCCAAGACATTGCAGCATGTGGACATGTTGATGTTTTAGCAGTAGTTTTGAAAGTATCTGGAATTTCCATTACTTTATCGCCGTGGCTCATCCAAACGTCTAGTACGCCAGCACCGCCGTCAGTAATGTGGTCTTCGATAGCATCGAATAACGCACAGTTACCTACTTTCTCAACTTGCGCATAACCAAACTCTTTCTTATCAGAGCTGTGTACGCTACCACCCAGTTGCGTTGCCATTGTTTGCATACCGTAACAGATACCAAGTACTGGAACGCCTGCGTTAAATACATACTCAGGAGCACGTGGGCTGTTTTCAAGTGTTGTAGACTCAGGGCCACCCGACAAAATAATACCTTGTGGATTAAATTCGCGGATTTGCTCTTCAGTTACATCCCATGCCCATAGCTCACAGTAAACACCAATCTCACGTATACGACGTGCGATTAACTGTGTGTATTGCGAACCAAAATCTAAAATGAGAATTCGTGAATCGTGAATGTCTTTGCTCATGGAGTATCTCGTTAGTCAGGAACTGCTCCCCCAAAGGGAGATGATCAATAAATTAGGGCTAGCAAATGCTAGCCCATGTAATTTCAATACCTTAAGGTAATTAACCTAAGCGGTAGTTTGGCGCTTCTTTGGTAATTTGCACGTCGTGAACGTGTGACTCACCCATACCAGCTGAAGTAACGCGAACAAATTGAGGTTTAGTATTTAACTCTTCAATTGTTGCACAGCCCGTTAAGCCCATTGCGCTGCGAAGACCGCCCACCTGTTGGTGAATGATTGTCGCGATAGGACCTTTATAAGCAACACGGCCTTCGATACCTTCAGGAACAAGCTTGTCTGCTTCGTTCGATTTTTGGAAGTAACGGTCTGATGAACCTTCTTTTTGGTTCATAGCGCCAAGGCTACCCATACCACGGTAAGACTTGTAGTAACGACCTTGGTATAGCTCAACTTCACCCGGTGCTTCTTCAGTACCCGCTAACATTGACCCCACCATTACACATGATGCACCGGCAACAAGTGCTTTTACGATGTCACCAGAGAAACGAATACCACCGTCAGCGATAACAGGAATATCGCGGCCTTTTAAGCCTTCAACTGCGTCAGAAATAGCCGTAATTTGTGGTACACCACAACCTGTTACGATACGAGTAGTACAAATAGAACCAGGGCCAATACCTACCTTAACAGCGTCAACACCTGCATCAGCAAGAGCAATCGCACCTTCAGCTGTTGCAACGTTACCTGCTACGATTTGTAAATCTGGGTATGTTTGACGTGTTTGAGCAACACGGTCGATTACACCTTGTGAGTGGCCATGTGATGTATCGATAAGTAATACGTCAACACCTGCTTCAACAAGGGCTGCGATACGCTCGTCAGTACCAGGACCAACACCAACAGCGGCACCTACACGAAGACGACCTTGATCGTCTTTACATGCGTGCGGCTTGTCTTGTGCTTTTTGATAATCTTTTACAGTGATCATGCCTTTTAATTTAAATGCATCATCAACAACAAGAATTTTTTCGATACGGTGCTCGTGCATTAGACCTAAAATCTCATCACGGTCTGCACCTTCTTTTACAGTAACTAACGATTCTTTTTTCGTCATTACTGTAGAAACTGGCTGTTCAAGCTTAGTTTCAAAACGCATATCACGGCTTGTAACAATACCTACAAGGTTATTGTCAGCATCGGTTACAGGGAAACCTGAAAAACCTTTTTCTTCTGAAAGCGCGATAGCATCAGCAATTGTAAGATCCGCAGTCACAGTAACAGGGAAAGAAACAATACCTGCTTCGTACGTTTTTACTTTGCGTACGTTTTTAGCTTGCTCTTCAATTGTCATGTTTTTGTGGATGAAACCTAACCCGCCTTCTTGCGCTAAAGCAATCGCTAAGCGAGCTTCTGTAACAGTATCCATAGATGCTGAAACTAGCGGCAAGTTAAGATTGATACCACGCGTTAAACGAGTTGAAATATTTGCCGTGTGTGGCAAAACAGTAGAATGACCTGGTACTAAAAGTACGTCGTCAAAGGTAAGAGCTTCTTTAGCGATTCTTAGCATAGTGCAACTTCTCACATGTGGATCTGAGTATAAGGAATTGCGGCCAAATTTTATCAGCGTTGTTGGCACGAGTAAATAAAATTATTCATTTATTTGTGTTAAAGTACACACAGATTTTTTTACTGGGGTTTTTAATGGCTTTCACGCAATCAACACAGCCTGTTTATACAGTCTCGCGACTAAATAAAGAAATTCGTCATGTTTTAGAGCAAGGCTTTTCGTCGCTGGTATTAAACGGCGAAATTTCTAACTTTATTGCCCCAGCCTCAGGACATTGGTACTTCACATTAAAAGACGACCGAGCACAAGTAAAAGCAGCGATGTGGCGTGGCAATAATCGCGGTCAAACGTTCCGCCCGAGCAATGGTGCACAAGTGACCGTTCGCGCTCGCGTGTCATTGTATGAGCCCCGCGGTGATTATCAGCTGATTGTTGAACACATGGCCCCTGCCGGTGAAGGCTTATTAAAACAAGAATTTGACGCCCTTAAAATGCGCTTAGCTGCAGAAGGTCTATTTAGCTCAGCCCACAAAAAGCCATTACCAACCAATATAAATCGTGTTGGGGTGATCACCTCTGCCACAGGGGCTGCTATTCGCGATATTCTTACTGTATTAAAACGCCGCGCTCCGCAGCTTGAAGTCGTGATTTACCCAGCAATGGTGCAAGGTGCAGATGCCCATAGCCAACTAATAGAAAAAATAAACATCGCCAACCAGCGTAACGAAGTAGATGTTCTTATATTAGGTCGCGGTGGTGGCTCACTCGAAGATTTGTGGTGCTTTAACCATGAGCAATTGGCTCGTGCCATTTTTGCAAGTCACTTACCCATCGTTAGCGCCGTTGGTCACGAGGTCGATACCACGATTAGTGATTATGTCGCCGATATTCGCGCAGCCACTCCTTCAGCTGCTGCGGAGCTTGTTAGCCCAAACAGCGAAGAGCTGCACAACAAAGTTAAGCAGTTAGTTAGACACTTAAATCATGCCTTTAAACATTCATTGGCAGTAAAACGCAGTACCGCAACGCAATTTGAGCACCGCTTACAGCTTTGTCATCCGCGTAATCAACTCAATCAACAAGCGCAAAAATTAGATGAGCTAAGTTTAGCCTTACACGGCGCGATGAATAGTAAAATTCAGCGATATGAGCGAGTACTTGCTAACTTAACACCACGCTTAATGCAACGTTCTCCTGAAAAGCAGTTAGCTAAGAGCGAGCATCAGCTGGCGCAATTACATGCTAGGCTTACACAGGCAATGCAACAACAGCTTTCAGGTTCTCGAAACAAGCTTTCATTACAGGCGAGTCGTTTAGATTCTGTGAGCCCGCTCAGTGTGTTGGCGCGTGGTTACAGCATTACTAAAAACCAACAAGGTGGGGTGGTGAAATCGGTTAACGATGTAAGTTCTGGTGAGCTTATAACTACTGAACTTGCCGATGGTCAACTGCAATCAAAAGTTGTATAAAATTACTCCGTGCTTGCAATAATGGTTAGGCTATCGTCACTTGAGGTGGTGGAAGTAAATTTAAATTGCTTCCACCAGCTTTGCTCCACCATTTTATCGGTCATGTTACGCCAATAATGGCTTGGCAACTCATCAACCCCCTCTGGTTGCAGCAGTTTAAACTGACAAACTGAGCTTTTGCATCTAGAGATACTCAATTCTGGCTGCACGGGTAAGTCTGCCATAATTAAAAAGTCGCTCATGGCTGTTTCAATTTGGTAAGCCCACGCCTCATCTCGAGATTGCTCTTCTAATAAAGTATAAAGATCCTCTAGATGTGAGTTGATTTGCTGCGGAGGTATCGCACTTGAACGGTAACTGGCAATCACCGCTTGTTGGTTTTCGACTTGTAACTTCAGCTCTGCGACTTGTTGCTCAAGCTCGCTTTCGCTAACAGCTACTGAATTAACTTCAGCGACTTGTTTTTTAATAACAGGCGCTACAGCAGTGGCTTGCTGCTCAGGGGCTTCCATTGTTTGCATTTCAACAAATTCTTGCTGATAAGTTTGCGGCTGATGCTGTGGGTCAGGTTGAAAAAATGACATGGTTACAGCGCCACAAATAAATGACGCTATAACAGCTAATCCAAAAGATAATTTAGACAATTCCATTGCACTTTATTGGTGTAAAACTACAACATAGCACTGGTGTGCGATGCATTACTAGCGGTAGTCGTACCATCATCTAAAAAGTTTTGGTTCATGCTTTCTGCTGGGCAAGGGCAGCTTGGTTTACCCACAACTTTAGCTGGTACACCAACAACCGTAGTGTGTGCTGGAACCGCACTCAGCACCACAGAATTGGCACCAATACGCGCCCCCTCACCTACTTCGATGTTACCCAGTACTTTTGCACCCGCGCCAATTAATACGCCGGCACGAATTTTAGGGTGGCGATCACCTTGCTCGTTACCTGTACCACCTAAGGTTACTGATTGAAGAATCGATACGTTATCTTCGATAACCGCTGTTTCACCAATTACAATCCCAGTTGCATGGTCAAACATAATACCATGGCCAACTTTACAAGCAGGATGGATATCAACGCCAAAAACCTCTGAGGTTCTACTTTGAATGAAGCGAGCAAGCTCTTTTCGGTTTTGTTGCCATAAGCAGTTTGCGAGTCGATGAGCCTGAATTGCATGGAAGCCTTTTAGATTAAGAATGACAGTTAAGTAACTATCGGCTGCAGGGTCGCGATCTTTAACTGCTTTTATGTCATGAGCAACATGCGTTAGCATTAAGTCACATTTAACAAAGGCTTGGTCGAATAATTCACGAATAGTAAACGCCGAAACCACCGCATCAGCGAGTTTATTAGCAACAATAAAACTCAGCGCTGAACCTAAACATTCATGATTTAACACACACGAATAAACGTGACTTGCTAAAAGCGGTTCACGGGAAACGACTTCGTTTGCTTCTTCACGGAGCTTTTGCCAAATTTCATGACGCATAATATTGCCTTTCTGGTTGTACCTAACTGCTAAGGCTTAAGTTTAACGGATTTGTAGCAAGATGTACTAACCCGTTGTTTATTTGTTCTGGTTATATCTAATAACCAGAGTAGCAAAACCACTTTTTGCTCATTTTAAGGGAGTTTTAAGGCTATCTCATATGACAGAAGCAAACTCAGAGCTGAAGCCAACAGTTAAATTAAACTTCTTATATTTCAATAACAAAACAGATATGACATCTTACCTGTCATATGCCAAAATAGGCACTGGCATATCGCTGACGGCGTAAAAAACAAAAATAATCATTAAATTTACATCATCAACTTAACAAGGAAACGATGATGAAAAACGACGTACTAAACTCACATAAACTAGGTTATAAATTTTACTTTCAAGATGGTGATAACCAAATCGCATGCTTTGGTCACATCATGAGCGGTAAAGAACAAATATATGTAAACGACGAATTGGTTAGTGAAAAGCGCAGCTTCGGCTTTAAAAGTCATCACGACTTTAACTACCAAGATACTGCTTATGCTGTCGATTTTGAGATGCAAAACATACTCACAGGCAAGCTTGAATGTTCGTTTTACAAAGCTGGTAAATTAGTAAAACAAAGCACACAAACCGCGCTTACTGATAACCCAAAACAAGTGGCTATGGTTACCTTAGGCTGTTTTATTGGTGGTGCAATATTTGGTTACGCAGTCGTTACTTTCATTGAACCGTTTCTTGGGAAGTAACTGATGCAGCTGAATCCCAATACAATCAAGACGCTTAGACTTAAATTCGATTGGACGCAGCAGCAATTGGCCGATGCCTGTGATGTAAGCCTACGTACCATTCAGCGAGTTGAAAAAGAAGGTGCGGCATCAAAAGAAACCACCATGAGCCTATGCGCAGTATTTGAAGTACGCCAAGGTGAGCTAATTAAACTCGATGACGATGTATCTGAACAAAGCGCAACACACGCAGTGAGTAAGCAAAATCTCGCTGCAATCGTAGCGGCTTCTTCGTTTATTAGTTTTGCTCTTGGTATGGCGACGGTATTAGTTATTTTTTAGGAGCAGCCAATGACCAAGGAACAACGTGGCTATGCAACACTTATAGCCTTCATGAAAGTAGCAATATTGTGCGGCATTGCCGTGAAAATTGCCTCTTTATTTTAATAAGTTCTCTGTCAGAGTTGAGCCTCGGGCTTGATTCTGACACGAAGCTGCATCCCAAAACGACGTAATTTTCTAAAATACGTTTTGCCACCTTCCTCGCTATTATCAGACGTATCCATATATTCTTAAAAAGCAGCAGCACAGAAAAGCTAGCTATTTAGGATTATTTTTTACGACCATAACAGTGAAAACTTATCATTTGTTGCTAATCTTACATAAGTGGTATTGGCTGGGTAATAATGTGGTTGAGTCAAAAGAATTCTTAAAATTAATACTCGATAGCATCTCTGAGCATATCGTAGTTATCAATGAACTAGGTGATATCATCTTTGTTAATCGCAGTTGGCAGACTTTTGGCCAAGATAATAATTGCAGTTGTGACGTGCAGTGGCGCCAACAAAACTATTTAGCAATTTGTGAATCAGCTGCAAAACAAGGTGATGAATTTGGTATAAAAGCACTCGCAGGCCTACAAAAAGTCATCAACAGTCAACAGCAAGAATACTATTTAGAATACCCTTGCCACAGTGATACTGAAAGCCGCTGGTTTTTGATGCGTGCAGTACCACTAGAATATCAATCACAGCGCTATGTCGTTATTAGTCACTTAAACATTACTGAAAGAATGCGAGCAGAACAGCAATTAAAAATGCTCGCGCACATTGACGGCCTTACTCAACTTGCGAATCGTCGCCATTTCGACAATTTCTTTGAACAAGAATGGAGTCGCTGTTTACGTTTAAAACAGCCCATTTCTATAGCCATGATTGATCTTGACCATTTCAAGTTGCTTAATGATAACTTTGGCCATTTAGTCGGCGATATTTGCTTAAAAAGTCTAGCAAACTTGCTTACACAATTTGCCCGCAGACCCAGTGATTTATGTGCAAGATACGGGGGAGAAGAATTTGTATTAGTTTTGGGTAACACACATAGCGAGCAGGCCTATCAACTACTCTCTCGGTTTATGACGCAATTAACCGAGCTACATATTGAAGAGTTGCATAATCAACAACTAACCGTAAGTATTGGTTTAGCAACTTTAGTGCCTGGTTTTTTAGACAATGCGACCACGTTAATTGACATGGCTGACAAAGCCCTTTATCAAGCAAAAGAAACAGGTCGAAACAAGCTAGTTGTTGCACAAACACAAACTGACATTGTGAGCAAAATGCCCCTAACTAGGGGCATTGAATAGCGGTTATTGGAATACCTTTTCAACATCAAGTACGCTGATATTTTTTGCAGGTATCGCAAGTTTATAGTCAGCAATCAGTTTGTCTTCAGCAACAAGCTCTGCTGGTTTTTCAGCGTTATACACCATAGGTGATGTTTGCTCTGAGGCTAGGCGTTTTTGCATGTCTTTGCCATCACCGGTAATAAACACATAGTGAATATTCTCAGTTTGCAGGTTATCGCGAATAACACGGTTAACATCATCAAGGGTTAGCTTTTCAAGCTTGCCGCGCACATAGTCAACAAAGCTCTCAGTGTTGTAGAACTCACTATCAAGCGCATAGCCTAATTGGCGATCTTGGCTTGCAACCATTTGTGGCACAAAGTTAATTAAGAAGTTACGAGTCGCTTCAAAATCTTCTTTGCTGATGCCATTTTTAATTAGCTTATCAAGCTCAAATAACGCTGTACGCGTTGCAAAGTGCGCATCGTTGTTAGAACGAAGCGGACGTAACCATACTTGGAAAATTTGCTCTGAACGACCTAAATTAGCATCAGGTTTTGTTTGGAACATACCACGCGGGAAGTACTCAATATACGCGTAGTCACCATAGTTCATACCACGTGTTTGACGAATGCGCTGATACAAGAAGCTGTTTGAGCTGCGGTGTTCGCCAAAGTAAGAGCGAACTAACCAAAGCGCTGTCCAGTCATCGCTGCTACGAATAGTATCGATTGGGAAACCAAATGATACAGCGGTAGATTGCGCTGATTTTTCAACAATAGTCGCATGATGACCTTTTAGCGCTGGTGCATCTGGGATCATTAAGCGGCTTTCTTTACCTTGTGGAAGCGATGTTAAATCTTTCATCATTGCTGATTTAACTTCACTTGGAATAGCACCAATTAAACCAACCGTTAATTTTGATTGAGTAAACTGCTTAGCATAAAACGCTTTCACATCGTCAAGTGTCAACGCTTCAAGGTCTGATAAATCACCATAGTTATAGCTTTCGTATGGGTGACCTTTATAAAGCTGATGATAAAGCACTTCTTTACCTAACTCTTCGTCATTTGATGCTTTAAGGCCTGCTTTAATGCTATCGATAAGCTCTTTTTTCAGACGCTTGAAATCATCTTCTCTAAAGCCAGGGTTTAACAACTGGTCGCTAACAAGTGCATACCACTTCGCTGCATTGTCTTTGTGCACACGGCCACGTATTGAAATCATTTCTTTATCGATTTGATAGCCAAAGCTTCCCGCCAATGGGTATAAGGCTTTTTGAATATCTTTATAGCTCATAGTTTCTGAGCCACCTTGCGCTATCATCGCAGCAGTGAGTGCAGCTAAACCTTTTTTACCTTGTGGATCAGCCGCTGCACCGGTATTAAATAACCAGTTAACATCAACTAAAGGTGAGCTATTTGTTTTATCAAGTACTTTAAAGTGACGTTCTGTTGGGGCTTGTTCAATACTTGCAACCAGCGCGTTTAAATCAACCTCTTGTTCAAAACCAGCCACTTTATCAAGCGCCGACATTGTCACAGTAGTGCGGCTTGAATCAACAAAATACTTGTTTGCTACCGCTTTGATATCTTCAGGAGTGATGCTATCAGCAGTTGCGTACAGTTGGTTAATAACCTCAGGGTCGCGCTCAAAATGCATGTAGCTTGCAAGCGTTGACGCAATTGACTGCGATGAATCAAGACCATTAATAAAGCTGTATTTAAGGTTTGATTTTAAATCCGCTAACTTTTGTGCATCAACTAACTCAGTACGTGCTTGTGCATAAGTACGGTTAATCGCATCACGGGCTTTAGCAAGGTCCGCTTCGTTTTCGACTTTTACAAACACATGTAATAAACCCGGATCTTTAGTATCTGGGTTATAGGTAAACATTTGGCTAGCAATTTGTTTATCAACAACAAGCTCTTGATAAAGTGCCGAGTTGTTAGAGAAATAAAGCTGCGAGATTAAATCAAGGGCTGCACGGTCTTTTTGGGTTGGATCCCATGCCGTGCCTTTGTAAGACACAAGCAACCAGTGACCTGGTAAACCATCATTTTTTTCATGTACATATTTTGCAGCTTGTTGTTTTGGCTCAACAGGAATTTCTGCTTGGTAATCGCCCTTTTTCCAGTTACCCCAATGCTTTTTCACCATTGCCATGGTTTCTTGTGGATCAACATCACCAACAATGACTAAAGATACATACTCTGGTTTATAAAATTTAGCGAAAAACTCTTTACCATATGCCATTTGATCAGGCATAGCTTCAATGTCTTCAAAAAAGCCCATCGTGGTATGCTTATACGTGTGCTTTTCGAATGCTTCGTTACGAACAGCAGAAAGTAACTTGCGAATTGGGCTGGCATTATTCTTTAGATACTCACCTTTAACAGTAAGCGCTTCAGTGCGGAACTGTTCTTCACTGTATGTGAGGTTTTGGAAAATATCGGCTTCGATTTCGAGTACTTTGTCTAAGTGCTCTTTTGAAAAGTTTAAGTGATAGTTAGTGTAATCGTTGGTCGTGTACGCGCGATTATCAACACCTGAATTCTTTAAAATATCTGAATACACATCTTGCGGGAATTTTTCAGAGCCTTTAAACATCATATGCTCAAAGAAGTGTGCAAAACCGGTTTTACCTGCTTCAACTTCGTTACGTGAACCTACCGATACCGGAATTTGCAGTGAAACTACATCTGGGTAATCGGTTTTTACCACCATCACGCGAAGGCCATTATCAAGCTCTTCTAAAAGGTAGTCTTGGCTGAATACACGACTATCGTCTTGGCTTGCTAGCTGCTCAATTTCGACTTCTTTAACCATAGTTGACTGTGAATTACTCGCGCAGCCACTTAGTGCTAGCGTTACAGCAACACTGGTTGCTAGTAATCTAAATTTCATAATGTTCCCTTGTTAGTTATTTTTTTCATGATCATTGCTGATTGATTATGCATCAAAGTGCCAGAAAATATGAGAGCCAGTGCAATAATTTATGTAAACAGGTGTGTCAATTTAGCGAAACGCTCGGCTTTCAATATGAGTAAAATTCATAGTCATTGAAAAACTTTCATGAAAAAAATCTATCTAGACGTCTAAATGGCTGCTATATTGTTTGTCATAGACATGAGCACGAGCTGGAATGAGGATTATGGCTTTATCACTACAAGAGAAAATTGAAGACACCAATCAAGGCGTCTACCTAATTGGTACTACACCACCAAAATCAGGCACAGATAAAGCCACATTAGAAACTATTGCGCAGAAGCTTCTTGGTCGTTTACACGAAATTGAATACGATGGTGTAATCATTTATGACATTCAAGATGAAAGCAGCCGTACAGCGATTCCGCGCCCTTTCCCATTCAAAGAGACTGTCGACCCGCGTGAGTATTCTAAGTTATTACGTAACTTATCTCAGCAAGATGTTATCACCTATAAAAGTGTTGCCCAGCGTGGCGAAGCTGAATTTACCGAATGGCTAAACGAAACTCGTAATGAGTTTGAGTTAAAAAACTTAGTGCTAGTCGGTAGTCCATCATCTGATGGTGATATCAAATTAAGCCTACCTGATGCATACAAAACCTTAGCAGAGCAAGATAGTGATGTATTTTTAGGTGGTGTTACGATTGCTGAGCGCCATGCGAGCAAGCGAAATGAACATGAAAGACTACTTAAAAAAACACAGCAAGGCTGTCAATTTTTTATTTCGCAAGCCGTCTATAATGCCCAAGCGACAATCGACTTGATCACCAGTTATGCTCGTAGCTGTAAAGCACAAGGCTCAATACCAAAACGCATTATTTTAACGTTTACCCCTTGTGGTGGTGAAAAAACTTTAGAGTTTATGGAATGGTTGGGTATTTCTGTACCTGAGGCAACTAAGTACCGTATGCTCGATGCTGCAAATACTTTAAGCGAATCAGTGCGCATCTGCCGTGAAAATCTCGACTTAATTTTACAAAGCTGCGCACATTTAGATGTACCGCTAGGTTTAAATATTGAGAGCTTAACTAACCGTAAAGAAGAAATTGATGCATCAATCAATCTTTACCGTTTACTAAAAGCAATCATGGAATTAAACCTAGCTGAGAAGCAAATAGCTTAGCGTGCCGCCTTCGAGGCTTGCTTTTTCTCATACATATCTTCATCTGCCCGCTTTAATAGCTCAGCAAAGTTTTCTTTTGGCTGAGCTATTACCCCTGAGCCAATACTTAAACTTGTGACAGGAATGCCCCGCTTTTCTAAATTTATCTGAAAAGCGGTATTAAGCTTATCAGCTATACTATCGATGCAATCACCGGGCTGGATTTGCAATAAGGCAATAAACTCATCGCCCCCTAAGCGGCCGATAATATCGGTTTCTCGTAGGCACTCTTTCATGGTGTCGGCTAAACAAATCAAAGCTAAGTCACCAACTTCGTGACCGTAAGTGTCATTGAGCGGTTTAAAGCTATTTATATCGATAAATAAACAACTAATATCAAAACCAAGACGCTTCGATATATTCAATTTATGTTGGCAAAGTAGGTCTATTGCACGGCGGTTATAAATATTAGTGAGTGAATCAAGCATGGCAATTTCACGCATCTGTGTGAAGTTGTCTAAAAGCGCAAGGTCATCTTCGACCATATCGCGAAGCTGTTCTATCAATTCTAAAAAGCTCTGTTGATAATGGGTTTGTTTAAAATCCATTACGCAAAAAGTACCAAACGGATCGCCACTTGGCCAGCTAATAGGCACCCCAAGATAAGACTCAAAGCCATCTTTTACTAGCGGGCAGTCATCCCATTGCTGGTCTTGACTAGCATGATCAACATACAGCGGTGCCATATCACGCAGTACTTTTTTACAGAAAATATTATCGTCAGCACTTAACTCGGCCCCCGCCTCATAGGGGTTTTCTTGCTGCTCACTGGAGACGATAATGCGATAAACATTATCAGTTTTGTGGACTATAAAGCCCGCGGGTGCAGAAAACAGCTCAGTCATGAGATCTATTGTTTTCTGCCACTTTGCTAAGGAGAATTGCTTATCTGCGCGGCGAAACGTCCATTTATTCTCTTCTAACATACTAAACTCTCATCTTTAGCCAGAGGATAGTATAAATATATGCCAAATTTAGGAACGTCTCCTACTTTTTTGCCCTAAAATGCGTTTTTTATCGCGGGAACGTCGTGCTTTATTCGTATTTTTACGAACCTGTTTTGGCTCTTTTGTTAAGTCCGGCTCATAACCTGGTAACCACTGCGGCGTGAGCCTTGTGTCGAGCAATATATCTATCTCGTCCAGT
The DNA here is from genome assembly GCF_947311895.1 of Pseudoalteromonas sp. PAR1. Lineage (NCBI taxonomy): Bacteria > Pseudomonadati > Pseudomonadota > Gammaproteobacteria > Alteromonadales > Pseudoalteromonadaceae > Pseudoalteromonas > Pseudoalteromonas sp. PAR1. The sequence goes on from NZ_CAMZMY010000001.1 coordinate 95,819, forward strand.
AACCACTGCTCATCTATGCTAACTAATGACATCGCAACGCCTTTTTCGCCTGCACGCCCTGTGCGACCAATGCGATGTACGTAATCCTCAGCTACATAAGGCAACTCATAGTTAATCACATACTTTAGTGAAGCAATGTCAAGACCACGCGCCGCAACATCCGTGGCTACCAGCACCCTTGTTGCACCTGATTTAAAGTTTTGTAGTGCTTTATCACGCGCTCCTTGGCTTTTATCGCCATGGATAGACTCTGTTTTTAAGCCATCTTTACACATTTCTTTAGCGAGCAAATCAGCAGTTTGTTTAGTGCGAGTGAAGATCAGTACTTGCTGCCAATTTTTCATGCCAATCATATGAGAAACTAACTCTCGCTTACGATCTTCATCAACGGCATAAACTAGCTGCTCAATTTCAACAGCGGCTGAGTTACGCTTATTCACTTCAACTAATTTAGGATCATTCAATAACTGCTTACTGAGTTTAAAAACACTGTCATCAAATGTGGCTGAAAAAAGTAAGGTTTGGCGCTCTTTTGGCACATGACGCAAGATGCGTTTAATCTCATCAATAAAACCCATATCAAGCATGCGATCAGCTTCATCAAATACCAAGGTGCTAATACTTGAGAGTTTAATACTGCCTTTGATCAGGTGATCAAGTAAGCGTCCCGGCGTTGCAACTACAACCTGCGCCCCTTTAATGGCTTTAATTTGCGGACCAATACTAGCTCCGCCATAAGCAAGCGCGGCTTTGATATCAGTGTGCGCAGCGTAGCGCTCTACGCTTGCAAAAACTTGCTGGGCAAGTTCGCGGGTTGGCGTAAGAATAAGCACTTTGACGGCACTTGGTAGCGCTTCTAAGGACAATAGCTTATCTAATAAAGGCAAAACAAATGCTGCTGTTTTACCAGTACCCGTTTGTGCGCTGCCCATTACATCAGCACTAGCCAAAATAAGAGGAATAGTTTGCGCTTGAATAGCCGTTGGGGTGTGATAATTTTCGGCTTGCAATGCTTCTAAAAGCGCTGGTGCAAGATTTAACTCTGAAAAGGTCGCTGCTGACATGATATGAGGTACGTTTACTATAAAAGCGCTATTGTACGCTTAACACAATAAACAAAAAAGGCGCAATTAGCGCCTTTTCTATCAACCGAAAAAATCACACTGGTTTTAATGATTCTTTGCGCTGATTGTAAAAACTAATTAAATCATCAACGGTTGCTTGGCAATAGTCACGAATGCCAGAAACAAGCATGTGCTTTTCACCTGAACCTACTTTCTCGCCATTTTCTAACAAGTTGAAGCGAAGCGTAATTTTGCCGCGCTTACCTGTAAATTCAAAATCAGGCTCAGCAAACTGCAGTTCAGGTGAGCTGATATCTAGGCGGTCAAGGTTGATTAGCATTGACTCGTAAATCACCATTGGGCGCGCGGGGTTAATCATCACGTCTTGCTTACCCATTAGTGGAATGATCACATGCGGGAAAGTGGTGCCAGAAAACTCAACATAATTTTTAATTAAGCTATTTGTTAACTCAGGGCACTGGCTAACAGCCCCTTCTCGTTTCACTTTTAGCATGACTTTTTCGCCATCAGTAATGGCAAACTCATCAGCACCTTCAGGGAAAGTGAGCTTTGAATTTTCATCAACCATACCAGCAAATGTGAATTCCATTTTTTCACTTATGCCATAACGGTTTAAAACCAGCGAAAAAAGTAAATCGCCCGGTACACAAAACTTTTTAGCGTCTTTATCGTGTAATGGATTGAAATCATCAGCCACTAACTTGGCGAAACGACAGCCTTGCTCACGTGAGATTGAAACATAATCAGCATGTTGCTGATAATAAGGACTTAACATATTTGTTCACTGCTTAAACTACTTATAACCTGCCTATACTACCAGAAAAAAAATAAAGAGAGGTCGAATCTGTTAAAATTAAGCAAAGTTACTGAAAACAATAAAGCAAATTTTAGCACTGCAACATTGTATCAATTTGTAGCAAGTGATTAACAAATCCATGCGAATAATAAAGACTTCCCCTCACAAGCCTGTAGTGAAAAACTATTAACTTAAACTAGATAAACATTCACTTCTCTTGATAAAACAACACACTAATGAATCAAAATAAATGACTCAATCTGACAAGCTGAATACATCTAAAGAGGTTGATCCCGCTATTTGTAGCTCAAAGAATAAATAAGGTATGATAATTGTGTTTTTTATCGTGTAATCACCATTTAGGTTGTATAAATAATAATTATAATAAGCGGCAAAGATAAGTACTCAAATGAGTGCTAGTTGGTTACATCAACGTTCGACGGTTAATGTTACTTTGAAAAAAAGACTATTAAAAATCAGAGATGTGCGTAAATGATCAAACGATTATATTTGGCATTGCTGCTTTTGTGTTTCTTTTTTTCGTCGCTGTGTTTGAGTGAAGAGTTTTCTAATCAGCCTTTTTTTAAAGTATCTCCCACCGTTTGTGTCACTGAAGCAAAACAAAAAGCATGTGAATTCAAAATACAAGTTCATTTTCGCATAGCCCCTTTTGATGAGTTATGTTTAGAAGTAACTCAACGCCCTCAGTACACCCAGTGCTACACACAAAATGGCCTAATTGTTGAACAGCTTAATATTAAAACAAAGCACCCACTGACTATTAAATTAGTAAACCCATTGAGCAATCAAATTGTAAAAAAACAACTACTTTCAATAGCAAATTACGAAGCTAAAGATTACCGCATAAAACGGCGTTTTGGCTGGAGTTTATAATGCAGCATATTTTTTTAATTGAAGATGATGTGAAACTAGCAAGTTTAATTCAAAAGTTTTTCTAAAACATGGCTACACCATAGATGTGTTTAATACTGCTGAGGCCTATCGCAACAGCGACATCACCTTCATGCCTTCACTCATCATATGTGATGTTATGCTACCGGATGGCAATGGCTTTGAGTTAATTTCTCAGTTGAAAGAAAAGTACAGTTGCCCTGTCATTTTTCTAACGGCACTGGATTCTGTGCAATCACAAATTAAAGGCTTAGATCTCGGAGCCTACGACTATCTTGTCAAGCCTATTAAACCTGAGCTATTGCTGGCAAAAATAAAAACAATCATAGCTCATACCATCGGCCAAGATAGCTTTTCAAATGAGTATGACCTACTTCGGATTGACTCAAAGAAAAGAGATATCTTTTTTAAAGGTAAAGCACTCAACCTAAACGATAGTGAATTCGAGATCATTGCTTATTTGGCTAAAAACAGTCCGCAACCTGTTTCCCGTGAAGTTTTATTTAAACATGTCATTGGTCGTGAATACGACGGGTTAGACCGTGCTATTGACCTTAAAATCAGCCGCTTAAGAAAGAAACTAAAAGAAACGATTAGCGAGCATAAAGAGTCGCTTGATATAAAATCAGTAAGAGGTAAAGGTTACAGCTTGGATATCTCGCATTAATGAAGCAGCAGTTTTTTAAATTATATTTAATCATCACAGTGAGTCTAATCGCTTTAGTTCTTGCGTTTGGGCAGCTGTATAATGAATTTTTTTCTGAGCATGAGCCGAGTATACAACTCAGCGTCCATGAGCTTACACAAATCGCCGAACATAAAGATTCACGGATCAGCACCTTAAACCAAAATGAGTTAGTGTTACCAAGTTCTTTACAAACTACTTTCGAAAACGATGGCATTATTAGTGTGGTCGAAAATAATCAACAGTTTGTGTATCTCAAAGGCAGCAATGGAACTATTCAAAAAGTAGGCCCGATCACTTTGATTTCGCAGACCAAAACAGACTGGTTTGCGTTCTTTGCTTTTTACCTATTACTCGGCGCTATGATCCTAGTGTTTATTCGCCCCGTGTTTCGTGATTTAAGCTCGTTACAGCGCGCAGCGTACCAATTCAGTAAAAAACCGCAGCGGATCGAGCTTGATATTAAGCCTAACTCGTCGATTGCACCGCTTGCTAGTACCTTTACTCACATGTCTGAACGCATTAACAAATTCGTTCAGCTTCATAATGATTTATCACGTATTATTTCGCATGAAATTCGCACTCCCCTTACACGTATGCGGTTTGCTTTATCCATTGCTGACGTAGAACCAGAGCAAAGTAGCCAAATAGAACGCGATATCGATGAGATTGAACTGCGTTTGGAGCAGTATTTATCGTTTGCTCGCTTAGAGCATCAACAAAGTGTATTTAATCAAGATAAAGTTGATTTAACTAAGCTAATCAATTGTGAAATTGCTAAGTTCGATTTGTATAAAGAGCTCCAATTTATTGCAAAGTTAAAAATAGATACTGCATATTGTGAAGCGAGCTTTATGGCTATTGCAGTGCAAAATTTACTGATCAACGCCACAAAATACGCAAAAAACACTATTCAAATAAGTAGTGAAGAACAAGCAGCCCATTACTCTATAAGCATTACAGATGATGGCCCCGGCTTACCAATAAATGCCGATGCCTTAATAGAGCCTTTTAAACAAGGTGAAGGTGATAAGCTGGCCAGTGGTTATGGATTAGGACTTTATATAGTCCATCGTATCGCTAGCTGGCATGGCGGTAAAATTAGCTTAGCTAATAGCTCAGAAACTGGCGGGGCGAGGATCACTATTCGCTGGCCTAAAAGTGGTAAGTAATCCCAGTAAAACCTGAAAAATAGCCATTTTTATGGATCATTGTTGAATTAGCTAAGTTACTATCAAGCCAAGTGTGCTTTAATTTGAAATCTAAACTTAGACTATCGTTAATTGGGTATTCGTAGCTAATTTTTACGTAATAATTGATGGCACTTTGTAAGTCATAATCAAATACACGGGTTTTACTTTCTGTAGGTGCAACTGTGTAGTAGTAATCAATAAGCTCTTCATTTTTATAAGTAAGGCCCATTTCAACACCTGCGACTCCTGAAAGCAGCTCAAATGCCTGATAACCATTAAACAAAATTTCGTAGCCATTATGCACAGCGGTTACATCATGCACATATGCTGCGCTAAGCCAGATATTATCATATACATTCAATGCAGATGATAAGCCCGCCATGTATGATAGATCACGTTTAATTGGCGTTAAATTTATAGGTGAAGCGGTAGGAATGGTAGGTCGGCCACTGTTTGATCTTATCACACCCACAGCATAGAGCTTATCTATGCCATCTAATTCAAAGAAAAAGCCATCATCGTTAAATCGGCCAAGTAAATCAACGTAAAAACTCTCTGTTTCGAGTAAGCTGTAACCAATAGAAAAATCGTCGAAATACCAATTATCACCATAGTAAGCAAAGCTAGGTAAAATTGGTGAAGTAATATCATCAGCATCAAGAACAGGGTTTTCGATTCCCCCATAGCCCAGAGTAATGCTGGCATGAATTGTCGACTTTTTAATTAATTGCGGCTGTTTATCATCAACCTGCGCAAACGCAGTTGATGCAGTTAAACAACATACTAAGCCAAACAATTTATTCATTAACTTGATTCACCTCGATACCATAATTAAAAACAGTTATGGCAACTATATAATACTAACAATAGCCTACTCTTAACGCTTACAGGTGCGATCATATCGTTTGCCTACATTTTTGTATAATTATTTTCCAGTCTACACTGTTAAAAATAGCTTATGATCCCCTATCAATTAAATCTAACATATTGAATGAAATATAAAATAGTATGTACATTTTGCTACATTGGTTTTCAGTTTTTAGTTATTGATTTTGGTTATTTCAGTAGCCAAATATGAGAGCTAACTTCCAAACCTGTTTTGTAAAAGGTATTACATTTAACTCAGCTTGCTTAAAAACCATCTAACCTGTCAATCAAACATAAAAAAACCGAGCATAAAGCTCGGTTTTTGAAAGTTATATTACGATTAAGCTTGCGGATAATCGCGATAGGCACGTTCGATGTTTTTCGCTTGCTTTTTAGACACACCAATAAGTGCTAATGCTACACGTAAACGAGCACGTGAAAGGTCTGAACCTAAAATTTCCATTGCATCAAGTACTGATGTTGAAGATGTCTTACCTGTAATAGCCACGAAAATTGGCTCAAGGAAGTCTTTAATCTTCAACTCATGGAAAGTTGCAACTTCTTTTGCGATAGCAAAAATCGCTGGTTTTTCCCAACTGCGTAAACCTTCTAATTGCCAGATGAAGAACTGTAATGCTTGACGGATTACATCTTCATCAGCTTTACCCGCTGTTAATAGCGCAGGATCATAGCTTGGAATACCACCCACGAAGTGACCGGCAAGGTCAACCATGTCAGAAAGCGTATTAATACGCGTTTTTGCTTCTGGCAATACTTTGGCGAATAGCTCAGTATTAAATTTCCAATCAACAAAACGTTGCATTAGTTCTGCATCAGATAAGTTTTCACGGATCCACATACCGTTTAACCAGCTAAGCTTATCGATGTCGAAAATAGGGCCGCCAAGCGACACACGTTTCATATCGAAGTGCTCAATCATCTCATCTAAAGTGAACTTTTCACGCTCATCTGGCATTGACCAACCCATACGGCCTAAATAGTTTAATAGTGCCTCTGGTAGGTAACCCATTTCTTTATAGTAGTTGATTGAAGTTGGGTTTTTACGCTTCGATAATTTTGACTTATCTGGGTTACGAAGAAGCGGTAAGTGACCAAGTACTGGCGCTTCCCAACCAAAGTCTTCATATAATTTTAATAGCTTAGGCGCTGAGTTGATCCACTCTTCACCACGGAAAATGTGGCTAATTTGCATGTGGTGATCATCAACAACGTTGGCAAGGAAGTAAGTTGGGAAACCATCGGCCTTAAGTAGCACTTGCATGTCTACATTTTCCCATGGGATCTCAATGTCGCCACGTAGGTAGTCGTTAAACTTAAACGTGCCTTCGCTTGGGATCTTCATACGAATTACGTATGGCTTACCCGCTTCAAGGTTTGCTTTAATTTCATCTTCAGAAAGGTTTAAACCACGACCATCGTATTTAGGGCGCAGACCTTCGGCCATTTGCTCTTCACGCATTTGATCTAGTTCTTCGCTCGTAGCAAAACAATAAAACGCTTTACCTTGTTCAACGAGTTGATGCGCGAATTTCTTATATAAATCGCTACGCTCAGACTGACGGTATGGACCAAACTCACCGCCAACATCGGGACCGTGATCCCAGTTTAAGCCTAACCATTTCAAGCTATCCATAATAGCTTGCTCTGATTCTGGCGTACTACGAACTTGGTCTGTATCTTCAATACGTAACACAAACTCACCGCCTTGCTGCTTAGCAAAACAGTAGTTAAATAATGCGATGTATGCTGTACCTAGGTGCGGATCACCTGTCGGTGACGGAGCAACACGGGTGCGAATTGTCATGGTTATATCTCTCAAAAGACAATTAAAAAATTTGCCCAAATGCTAGCACAGCACGGGCTATAATCGAAGTGTAAAGCCGCTTTATGCAGCGACTTTATCTAAATAAGCAATGATATCGTTTGATTCATACAACCAAGTTACTTGGCCGTTTTCTTCAATACGTAAACAAGGCACTTTGATTTTTCCGCCCTGCTCTAAAAGCTCTTGGCGAAATTGCTCGTTACTTTTGGCATCACGAGTTTCAACTGAAAGACCTTGACGCTTAATTGCACGACGAACTTTCACACAAAATGGGCAGGCCTTAAATTGATATAACTTAAATTGTGATGTCACTGAATCAAGCGCCGCTTGCTCAGCAGCCGGACGCTTTTTACTACGTGGCGTGAATACAAAATCAAAAAACAAAATGATGCGGCCTAACAACCAACGAACAAACTTCATCTCACCTTCTCATAGGGTTCTAAAAATAGTGGCCAATTTTAACACAGCAAGAGACGCTGCAACAGGCTAAAACAGCTCTATTGAGTCATCACTGCATTGAGAATCTGGGATATCTAATTCAGAATAGGCTGTAACACAATTTCTGCCTTTGTTTTTTGAGTGATACAAGGCTTGATCGGCTTTTTGCACAAGACTGGCAACCATTTCAAACTCATAAATCGGCATAAAACCGCTACTCACGGTTAAGTTACCCACTTGCGGGAACGGGTATTCGGCAACACATCCGCGAAAACGATTGAGCGCATTACGTGCATCTAACTCGTCGCTTGCTTGAAATAGCACTGCAAACTCTTCACCACCGTAACGAAACACGTAATCTTCAATACGAAAGTTATTTTTTAACAGTTGAGCGACTAACAAAATCACTTCGTCACCGATAACATGGCCATAGTTGTCATTCACTTTTTTAAAGTGGTCAATGTCAACAATAGCAAGATACCATTGGCGATGATGGGGATCTAATTCGCTTTGTCCTTTTACAGTAGTTGATGCGATATCGATGACTTTTTTATCAAAAGTTTGCCTGTTAAGTAACTCAGTGAGGGGATCCAATTGTGATTTATAAAGCAGCGCTAGTTGGTTGGCATAAATGTTGAGCATATAAATTGCCAACATACTACATCTCTCTGACAACTCTTTTTCTGACTCAACAACAAGCACGCCAACCACATTACCCATGTAATAAACAGGTATGTAAGTCGAAATAAAGCCATAGTTTCGACTTATACGAATTTTGTTACGGCTAACCTTATCAATAAGTTCATTAACTTCAGACTCAGTAAGCTCTTCTATCAACGAGTCTTTATTTAGTAGACGGGCTGGGAAACCGGGTTTGAAGACTTTGTTAATATAGATTGCATAGCGCGAAAACTCTTCCAATTCGCTCACAGATTTTATAAGCGCCTCGTCAAGTCCAGCCTCTTCTTCTTGTTGCGTAATTTCTACAAACCAGTCATGTCCGCAAGCGTTAGACGCCATCTATAAAGTCCCCAAAACTATATATAACTTTAGTTTAGTTAACTTTATCAGAAATACTAAAAAACTATAACAAAATCATATCATCTCTGTGAATAACTTCACTGCTCGGCGCAAACGCAAGCAACTGGGTGATTTGCGATGAATGGCAACCTTTAATTTGATCAATTTCTTGATGATTAAAATTAACGAGACCTTTAGCAATACACTGGCCTTGACTCGTCACTACTTCAATCACATCACCACGTTCAAATTGCCCTCGCACTGTTTTTACGCCTTTAGCCAAAAGGCTTGCGCCACGTTCTTTAAGCGCGGCGCTTGCGCCATCATCAATCACTAATTGTCCGCTACTTTTAGGCCCAGCAAGAAGCCACTTTTTACGGCCATCTTTTGGTGCGGTGAGTTTTAAAAATCGTGTACCTGGGAGCTTATCGGCCATGCAATTTAAAATCACATTTTTGCCAGCGCCTTTGGCAATAATGACTTCAACACCGGCGCGACGTGCAATATCGGCCGCTTGCAGTTTGGTTGCCATACCTCCGGTACCTAGGGTTGTGCCACTGCCACCAGCGAGCTCTCTGAGTTCATCATTAATATGCGTCACTTCATTGATGAGTGTGGCATTCACATCAGAGCGCGGATCACCGGTAAATAAACCTTCTTGGTCAGTTAGCAGTAACAGCTTTTCTGCATTTGCTAAAATTGCGACTAAAGCAGATAAGTTATCGTTATCGCCGACTTTAATTTCGGCGGTGGCCACGGCGTCGTTCTCGTTAATAATTGGTACCACATTATGAGCGAGTAGCGCATTTAAGGTATCGCGGGCATTTAAGTAACGTTCACGGTCTTCTACATCGGCGCGGGTCAAGAGCATTTGCCCAACATTCACTCCATACAAAGCAAACAAGCTCTGCCAAATATGAATAAGCTGCCCTTGGCCGATAGCGGCAAGCATTTGTTTTTCAATCAAAGAACGACCACAGGAAGTAATAAGTTGCTCGCGACCTGCGGCAACCGCGCCACTTGATACTAAAACAACCTGATAACCCTGCTTTTTTAACTCGCAACATTGGCGAACAAGTTCAACCATGTGTGCTTTATCTAATTTGTCGGTACCGCCTGTCAGCACGCTTGTGCCCAGCTTTACAACAACGACGTGTGGCCTTTGCATTTGATTCTTATATTCTGTAATTAAAATAGAGAATTTATATATACCAGCTAACAGTTTTTGAACAAGTTAAAAAAATTCATGCTAGGATCGCGCTCTCGTTTTTTTACTCAATAGCGACACCTATGCCAGCCAGTTTATGCTTAATTATTGCGACCTTTTTATGGGGTAGCTCATACATTGCTTTAAAGCATGCAATCAATGTTTATGATCCCGTATTAGTCATTTTTTTAAGAATGCTAACCACATTATTGATTAGCTTATGTTTATGGCGCTATGTGATCCGCTTTAAGTTCAAACAAGGTGACTGGAAGTATTTAATTGGTATGTCACTGGCTGAGCCTTGTTTTTATTATTTATTTGAAGGGCATGCTCTTGAATATACTTCGGCATCGCAAGCTGGGGTAATTGTCTCTTGTTTACCAATTATCGTCGCTATTTTGGCGTTCTTAATATTAAAAGAGTACATCAGTAAAGCCATCGTCGTTGGTTTTACCTTGTGTATTGGTGGCAGTATTTTATTAACGCTATTATCACCAAGCACAGAGCAAGCCCCTAACCCACTGCTCGGTAACTTTTTAGAATTGATGGCGATGGTGTGCGCCGCCTTTTATACCGTCAGTGTAAAGCACTTAGTGACCCGCTATTCACCACTTACTTTAATTGCAATTCAAGGGTTTAGTGGTAGTTTGTTCTTTGCGCCTTTTTTATTTTTCATCGAACTACCCAGCGAAAATCAGCACGATTTAAGTGCCCTATTGAGCATTTTATATTTAGGCTCATGTGTCACTTTAGGCGGCTATGGCATGTACAACTACGCCATTAGTAAGGTGTCGGTATTAACTGCTGCTGCTTATTCAAACCTCATTCCAATTTTTGCGTTAATTTTGTCAGCTATTTTACTTGGCGAAGTACTCACACTATGGCAATGGGTGAGTATTGCAGTGGTATTCGCCGGTGTTATTGTTAGTCAACGTCATCAAGAGCTGAAAGTTGACGTAGACGACGATAATTTATCAGCCGACACCAATAGCCTAAACTCTGTCCCTGAAGCTAACGAGTCAAAAGGGTAACAGGTTAATAAATAAAGGCCTGATTGTGCTAAGAAGCCCTGTTCGCTTTGATGAATAATATCAATGCTACGAACTTGATAGTGCTCAATCTGGCCATTTTGCAACTGCATACTGAACTGCTCACCCACTGCGACATGTTTTAAAAATGCAAAGTGGGTGTCGTTATGGCCAGCTATTAACACCCCTTTTGAGCTGCCAAGTTCACCGCTTGGCAAAAAATGCCCGGGGGCAAACGCGAGGTTTCGCCCCGATGCACCAGCAAGTACAGTCACCTCTTGCTGCTGACTTGGCCAATTTATATGTGCAGTGACATAACCATCGGCGTAAAACCAAGGCCTTACTTGCTCATTAGGACTTTGCAAAGCTTGCTGCCAAGCAGACTCAATCAGAGCCTGTGCCAGCCACGCTTTCGCCTGCATATATCCGCCATTAACAAACAATGCGATGCCAAGTAAGGCGCTGCAAACTGGCAGCGCTTTTTTTAGCGCCGCCATTGCCATAACCATGAGAATGTAAGCAGCAGCAACCCAAGTAGCATAAACACTCGGCTTTGTCCGTCGGTTTGCGGTAGCGTCATGCCGTTAGGAAGTTTGTTTCGCACTTGCATTGAACGCTCTGCAACCTCATTACCCGCGTAGTTATCAACTGCAATAAAGGCTGTAAAAGGGCTAAGTAAATGATGCTGAAGTGCCAGTGCTTCGACTTCTGCGCGTACCGCCTGTTTTTCGTTATAAAGCAGCAGCGATTTAATTTTTTGTCTGGCCCAGAGTCTAGCGATACCTTCGCCGTGTGCAGCATTGGCAGTTGCTAAATTAATCGTCATTGGTCCTGTGTTTGTCTGCCCCTTTAATGTTAAGTGCTGACTGCCATCAAGCTTCACGGCAACCAAAACCGGCTCTGAAAAATACAAGTCAGGTAATGGCGATGGCCAATACTCAAGGGCTGCTTTGTCGCCTTCAAGAGCAAGCTCAGTAACTGCTGGATGCGCCAGCTTATCAAAAAGTAGCTGCATTTTTGGCTGTACTTGGCTGGTGCTACTAATAAAAGTGAATGTACCACGGCCAATATCTGCAGCTCTGGTCATAAAAAAGCTATTAGGCGCGCTACCAATACCGACGGTAAAGAGTCGGCTGTCACCTAAATCTGTTTGAATTTGTTTAAATAGCTGCGTTTCGTTACCCACACTGCCATCGGTTAAAAACACCACTTGGCGTACAAAGCCATCATGCTGTTTACCATCAAGTACCTGAGTCAGTGCTTTTGCTATTTCGGTGCCGCCATCGGCTTGTAAGCCATAAATGAAGCGCTCTGCACGGCGAATGTTAAAGTCATTGGCAATCATTGGCGTATCACTTAATACCGACACTTCGTTATCAAAGCCTATGATGTTAAAACTGTCATTTTCATCTAATAACGATAAAGCATAAAACAAGGCTTGTTTGGCCTGCTCCATTGATTGGCCATGCATTGAGCCGGAGGTATCAACAACAAATACCATTTCGCGAGGCAGACGAGCTTGCGAGGTAAAGTGATCGCTTGGCGGTACTAACATTAGTAAACCATATTCTTGCCCTGCTACTGTTTCGGTAAAAAATGCAGCCTGTGAGTGGGCTTTATCAAGGGGTTTAAATGTAAGCTCAAAGTCTCTATCCATTGGAACATCACGATTAAGTGATAACTGGTACCGACCAAAACTTGGATTATCAATTTGCAGACCCACTAAATTAGCGCTGATATCACTGAGTTCAAGGCCAATATCCATCGCAATTGCAAGGTTTAGGCTCGCATCAGACTCTTGGCTTTGTGTACGATGAAAAACAGGCTTTAGCCACGCTGATGCCACTTGAGCTGTGTTAGCTGTTGCGTCGTTCTGTTGTTCAGTGCCTTTTGTTTCTAGATTCGCTTTTTGCTGTAGTTCTGCCGTTAAAGGTTCGTAGCGCGGCGTAATAGTGGTTGGAAAACGCAGTGAAAACACACCATCTCGAAAACCGATTATCTCTTGGTATTGCAAGGTAATTTCAATCTCTTCCCCTGCTCCAAGGTTTGCCACATCAGTAGAGAAAATATTCGCACGTTGCTGACGAACTAAAGCGGCGCGTTTACCCTGTTTTTGAGCTTGCTCAAATTGCTGTTCAGCCTGCTGTTTAAGGGCAATGTTACCGGTGATAATGCGCTCACCTATTTGCATTTGCATGGCATGAACAGCACTTTCATCAGGTAACGGAAACACATAACGGGCATTTACTGCAAACGGGTGCGGGTTTTGATAACGTTGTTTAACAACAACATGATTAATAAGCCCAGTGAGCGTCATAGTGACATCGTTTTTCACTAATAAACCCGAAGACACTTGGCTATTTGAATCATCATAAAATCGCAGTTCGGCACTGGCATTGGCTGCAAATGCAGGGTTAACTGCATAACCTAATAAGAGGATAAAAAGGCTCCCAAAAAGGAGCCTTTTGGTACGGTTACTCAACATAATATGTCACTCCATCGACAGATGAATTAGTGGTTACTTTGCGCTGTGCGTAAGCTGCTTTGTGACACAGGGCGTGTCGTTAAGGTTACGCGGCGATCAAACACGTTGTCTTCGTAGTTATTTGAATCGGCAACACTTTGCTGCTCACCAAAGGCAGTTGCGGTTAAGCGGGTATGAGGTACGCCTTGTTTAATTAAGTAGCTTTGCACTGCATTTACACGTTGTTTTGAAAGCATTAAATTAGCCAACTCATCACCACGCTGATCTGCAAAGCCATTTAAGTCGATAGCCAGATTTGGCTGGGCAATCAGTAACTGCGCGACCTTGTCGAGTTGATTAGCAAAGTGTGGGGCTATTTCGCTAGAGCCGGTTTTAAACTGTACCGTCATCGCCAATAAGGTGTTCAATTGGGCTTGTAGTAACTGCTCTTTTTCGTCAGCTAATAGTTCAAGCTGCTCACTTAGGGCTGCGTTATCAGCAATCACTTGTTGGTAATCAGCGGTTTGCTCTTTCATTACAACTAATGCGTGGGCTTGTTCATCAATAGTGTTGTCTGCCGCTTCTTTTTCGCCAATTAAGCCACCAGCAAACGCGCCAATAAATGCACCCACTGGGCCGCCGACTATGCCGCCAACAAGGGCACCTGCACCTAAGCCAATAGCTGTTTCTTTTGGTGTTTCTTGTTTAGTTTGACTCGCAGCGTCTGCAAAAGGGGCTACAGATACAGCAGATGTGATAACAGCGGCAATAATTAATTTTTTCATGGTTTAATCCTTTTTCTACTTAATTGCTTGGCAACATTGGTTGGTGTTGCGAACTTGGTATGGAGCTATTAAAACAAGTCGAAATGGCAATAAAGGGGATCAAAAAAGGCAAACTGCTGAGCAATTGTGGCAGAAAAATGGCAATCGCGTTTTTGCCAGTACGCAAGGCAAAAAATTAGGTATAGTTCGCTATAGAAAGAATTTAAGTAAGTATTAACAATGAAGAAAATAGCAATCGTTGAAGATGAAACAGCAATCCGCGAAAACTACACAGAAATGCTCAGTGCTCAGGGCTATCAGGTTGTAGGCTTTGCTGACAGAGCCAGTGCTGAACTGGCATTTAGTCAATCTTTACCAGATTTAGCCATTGTTGATATTGGCCTTGGCCATGAAGTGGATGGTGGTTTTTTACTTTGCCAAACATTACGCAGTCTTTCTAAAACCTTACCGATTATATTTTTAACCGCCCGCGATAGCGAAATTGATACCGTATGCGGTCTGCGCATGGGAGCCGACGATTACTTAACCAAAGACATCAGTATGGCGCATCTTGCTGCTCGCATTGGTGCCTTGTTTAGACGCCTTGATGCCTTCGATCAACCCGCCGATCAAACCGCTCTTTTGCATCGCGGCCCATTAAAGTTAGATACCCAGCGCATGCAGGTGTTTTGGCAAGAGCAACTGGTTGATTTAACCGTGACAGAGTTTTGGATGGTGCATTCACTTGCGCAGCGTCCAGGCCATGTTAAAAGCCGCAACGAATTAATGAGTGATGCGAAAATTTATGTTGATGACAGCACCATTACCTCGCATGTAAAACGCATTCGTAAAAAGTTTATTGCTTTAGATGATGCATTTGACTGCATTGATACCGTTTACGGTATGGGTTATCGCTGGGAGCAAGCTTAATGCTGCGTTTGGGGCTTAGAACAAAGTTTATTTTCTTATCCTGCTTTTTATTTTTATTGCCTTGGCTTGGCTATGAGTATGTTTGGGAAATGGAAAAGTTCTTAAGACAAGGGCAAGAAAAAACCTTAGTGGGCACCACTCGTGCACTCGCTACCGCATTACATGAACGCCCTGCTTTGTTTGACTCGCAAACCAACTTTTTAGATCAAGTTGTAAAAGGTCGAGATTTATACGCCTATAACCTAAATAACCCGATTCAACTTGATGGTAAATTGTCGGAGTGGCAGCCTTATCAAAGCTTATTTTGGCATTACGACAAGCGCTACTTACAGGGGTTAAGTAATGATCATCAACCAAGTGATCTAAGTTTTGATCACATGGTAGGCAAATACGAAAACTACCTTTATGCGGCATTTAAAGTCACTGATAGCTCACTGGTGTATCGTGCTAAAAATGTGCTCAGCTTTACCCGTAATGATCACTTACAGATCATGTTAAAAACACCTGAAGGTGAGTTTAAAAGTTATGTGGTGGCCGCCCGTCAAGATGGCTGGGTCAATGCTTTTGATGCCAAAACACAAGAGCCGGTCACGAAAATCCAAGGCTACTTTAAAAGCACCGACACGGGTTACAACATAGAGCTGCGTTTTCCGCTTTCTATGTTAGGTAATAAGCTCGGTTTTGCTATTGAAGACTGGGATGAAGACAAGGTTGAGCCTCAGCTTATGTCGACTTCAAACCTGCAAAATCCCAATGATATCGGCTCTGTTTTGGTGCCTTCGCCAGAAATTAACCGTATTTTGAAAGGCATGGGCCACAGTGGTAGTCGAATTTGGGTCGTCGATAACCATCATCGTGTACTTGCGCAATCAGGCTCAATTCATCATGCCGATGGCGTGTGGGCAGACGGCCTAAAAGAGGAGCCCGCAACAACCTGGTGGCAACGCTTTGAGCAAGATTACTTACACCCACTTTACTATAAAATTTTAACTCGCCCAGAAAATGAGTTTATTGATACCTTACATGATGTCGCAGCGATGCAAGGTACTCACATAGCCAGTGCTTTAAATGGGAAACCTGCATCATCATGGCGCTTAACTCCAGATAACAAAGCCGTTATTTTATCGGCGGCCTACCCTATTTGGATCCAAGATAAAGTCATTGGTGCAGTAATCGCAGAAGAAACCACCAACGGTGTGCGCACCCTACGTAATAAATCGTTAGAGAAGCTCTTTAATGTCATTTTAGCGGTGATGCTTGTTGGCACTGTGACACTGTTCTTTTTTGCTTCTAGAATTTCTAGCCGTATTCGCCGCTTACGTGACAATGCCGAGCAAGCTATTGATGCTCAAGGGCGGATCACCGGCAAAATTACTTATGCCGATTCGAATGACGAAATTGGCGACCTTTCTCGCAGTTTTGCTAACATTGTTAGTCGCTTAAGTGGTTATACTGATTACTTAGAAAATATGTCATCGCGACTCTCCCATGAACTTCGTACACCAGTTGCTGTTGTGCGGTCATCGCTTGAAAACCTACAAATGCAGCCGCAATCTGAACTGAGTCAAAAATACCTCGACCGTGCCAGTGAAGGGGTTGAGCGGTTAGGTAAAATTATTACCACCATGAGTGAAGCAACGCGCCTTGAACAAAGTATTCAAAATGCCGAGGCAGAAGAGTTTGACCTGACCAAGGTGATCACCGGCTGCATGCAGGGCTATCAAATAACCTATGGTGAAAGTCTATTTACCTTGTCGCTTGATAAAGAGCCGTTAAATGTCAGCGGCGCACCAGAATTTATTGCGCAATTACTCGATAAGCTCATCAACAATGCACTTGAGTTTAAAACCCCGCAAAGCACAATTTCCGTGAGTTTAACCAAGCAAGATCAACACGCAGTACTAACAATTAGCAACCAAGGTCCTCTATTACCTGATGGATTAGTTGAACATATTTTCGACTCAATGGTCTCAGTGAGAAGTCAGCAACATCAGCAGCAGCCCCACTTGGGTTTAGGTCTTTATATTGTAAGGCTTATTTGCGATTACCATCACGGTAAAGTATTAGCAGAAAATTTAGATGATGGCACAGGTGTTGTGTTTACTGTGGAACTGCCTATTAAATAAGCACATTTGCGTTACATATGATTACAGTTTAGTGGCGCGATATTCACCGATAATTCAGATTACAGGACGTAACATTTGTAATACAAAAGGCAAATTATTTTTGGAGGGCATCATGCGATCTGGATTACAACGTGAAGAGATTGAGTTCATTATGGGGCTATTTAGCTATAATGAAACAACCGATAAACCAGCGGCTCCAAAAAAGCAGCCTGTAAAAGCTGACACCAAAAAAGTTGATACAGCGCAATATAAAGCAAACTACAAAGCAACTTATTTGACCTAGCTAAGGGTAGCTCATTACAATGGCGCACCTTTGGAATATAACGCCTTGTAATGAAAAAACACTCACCTAAAAAAGAACTGATTTTACTGCCCGTTTTGTTCGTGGCTATTTTACTTTGTGTTGCAGGTCACTTCCTACTCCAGCCTAACTACCAAGACAGCCATACCGTTGAGTATTTACTCGCTGCACTGCCATTTGCCTTATTTGGGTTGGTGATTATCGCCTTTAAAGTTGCCAGTAAAAACGATAACCAAGAATAGCTTAAAGCACGTGATAGCCAAACCAATCGGGCTTCATTGCTTGTGCTTGCCCGCTTGGCGTTAATTTGATTGATAAGTTGCTATCTAACAAATCAATCGCAAAACAATCGTCTACATCGTGTAAATCATCTTTATGAAGATGAGTCATTCCAGCCAATAAAGACTCTTTAGCGCGTTGCTTTGCTTCTTCACTGCTACGCGCAACGTACAATGCAAAATCATGTTGTTCAGCAAGGCTATCTGCTCGGTAAGCACCTAAATTTACAAAGTATAGTTTTTCAGCTTGGTGATGCTGGGTATCAACCACTTCGACCTGATAGCCATCAATATGCTGAATTTGCATATAGCTATCCATGTGCACATTGCTTTTATCACCCACCCATTGTGCTTTAAGTTTTGAATAGGTTTGTTCAATGTTATCGCCTACGACAAATCGAACGTCGTGCATTTCAATGTGGCAACCTTGAATACGACCGCCCAGATAGACTAAAAAAAGCGCCATGTTTTTCCTTATATTAAGCTTTCAACATTAATGTTGTGCTTTTTAATTAATTTATAAAAATCTGAGCGATTACGTTTCGCAAGTTTTGCGGCTTCGGCAACATTACCTGCTGACATCTTTAGCGTATTAATTAAATAATCTCGCTCAAATTCTTTTTTTGCATCATTTAACGAAAGCGGTTCAGCAATACTAATATTACTGTTTAATGCACTCTCTACCAACTGAGCTGCAATCACTTTACCCGGTGTAAGAGCTACTACCTGCTCAATCACATTCTGTAATTGACGAATATTACCCGGCCAGTCATAGCGAACCAGTGCATGCATCGCATCGTTGGCAAACTGCTTTTGCTCTTGCCCCATACGTTTAGCAATAAGACCTGCAAAATGCTGTGCTAGCAAACTAATATCTTCTCGGCGTTCACAAAGCGGAGGCAGTTTTAAGTTCACCACGTTTAATCGGTAATATAAATCTTCACGGAACTGCTGATTATTGATTGCCTCAGGGAGGTTCTTATGGGTCGCCGACACCACTCGCACATCAATTGGGATCTCTTCTTGAAAGCCCACAGGACGAATGGTTTTCTCTTGTAAAACCCTCAGCAGTTTTACTTGTAAATTTAGCGGCATATCACCAATTTCGTCTAGAAAAAGGGTACCACCTTGTGCTTGTTGAAACAAACCTTGATGGTCTTTTACTGCACCTGTAAACGCGCCTTTTTTATGCCCAAATAATTCCGACTCTAAAAGCTCCCCCGGCACAGCGCCGCAGTTAATTGCCACAAATGGCCCGTCACTAACATGGCTGTGTTGATGTATTGCTTGTGCAAGCAACTCTTTACCTGTGCCGCTGGCACCAGAGATCAACACATTCACTTGCGTTGGACCAAGCAATCTAACTTGTTCAAGTAAATGCAACATCGCCCCGCTACGGGTGACAATATTAGTTTGTGTCGGTGTTTCATCACCGTGTACACCATGAATTTCGATAGCTTTAGCAAGGCTGTCGAACAGCTCATCTTTATCTACAGGCTTGGTAATAAACGCAAATATACCTTGTTTAGTTGCCTCAACTGCATCAGGTATCGAACCATGTGCTGTCATCATAATCACCGGCATTGAAGGATAACGACTTTGTAGCTGACGGTGCAAAGCCATGCCGTCCATTTCATCCATTCTTAAGTCGGTGATCACCGCATCATAGGTTTGATTTTTTAACGCTTGTAACGCCTCAATACCACTTTCGACTGTGCTTACCTGATAGCCTTTAGATTCAATCCGAATAGCCAGTAATTTTAATAAGCTGGCATCATCATCAACTAATAAAACCCGTGGTTTTGTTTCTTCACTCATGATTACTGCTCCTTGGTTTCTTCACGTAGCAGAAGTTGTTGTTCGATAGTCGCAAGCGACGACAAGGTTTTTTCCATTTCATCACTTAGCGCTTGCTTTGCTTGTTTTGCTGCTAAGCTTTGCTGTAAATGTTGCTTTTGCAACCAAAGATACTGCTTTATATCGTCAGGCCAGTAATAGGCGTGATCGCTTTTTTCAAGTTGAGCAAGTGCTTTTTCAGGTTCTGTAGCACTTAACAAACACATTGATTTAAAAAGGCTTTTCAATTCATTCTCACCGACAAAATTTAGCTTTGACGTACTAGCTTTATAACCACCACACTGTGCTGCATGCCAAGCAATCACAGTACTTGCTGGCGGGTAGTTTGGCTCGCTTTTCGGGCGCGGTTTAGGATTAGGTTTTCCTTGCGATGCGACCTGATTATTTTCTGTCTTCACCTCTGCTACGGGCTTCTTTTGCGTTAATGTACAGCCCGTGATAAGCATCGAGCATGCAATGAGGATAAAACTGGCTTTATGTGCTAAGCCCATGTCAGTTAACTCCTTGGGTTAATTGAATTGGTAATTCGGCGGTAAAAACACACCCTTGAGGTTCGTTATCTGTAATAGAGAGTTTGCCATTTAATTGCTCTACGGTTTCTTTAACAATTGTGAGACCTAAGCCACTGCCCATCTCGCTCTGCTGTTTTGCATTTTTGCCTTGATAAAACGCACCAAATACCGCGGCCTTTTCGGAATCATCAATTCCATGTCCTTGATCAATAACACTGATAATAAGTTTGCCATGTTTGAAATTCGCTTTAATCGTGACACAGCCTTGTTCAGGCGAAAACTTGATTGCATTAGAAGTGAGTTGGATCAAGATCATTTCTAGTAACTCAATTGAAATATAAAGTGCTTTTTTAGGCAGCTCATCAACCCATAACAGTGATTGTTCACGTGCAACTAGACGATGTTCAAAGTGACGCTCAATCTTATCTTTTATGGCGGCAAAACTAAGCTCAGTCACTGTCTCTTTACTAGTACGAATCGCATTATAACTAAGTAAACTTTCTATCATTGCTCTAAGTCGCACCATGCTTTGGGTGATTAGCTCAAGGACTGCTTTTTGTTCATCATTAATAGGGCCAACAATTTCATCTGTTAATAGATCAGTTCCTTCAACCATTGAAGCAAGTGGGGTCTTTAACTCATGAGTTACATGACGTAAAAATGTATCTTTTTGCTGCTCAAGCATATGTAGCTGCGCTTGAACCCATTCAAGTTTGTTGCCAAGTTCAACTAACTCAGACGAGCCTCGGACATTTATTTTTTGCTGCCAATGGCCTTGACCTAGCTTATCAATCACGCTCGTTAGCTCTCGTAGACGACCACTGATCCGCCATAAAAACCCTCCGCCTACGAGTAGAGTCAAAGGAATAAGTGCTACTAACCAGTTAATAAAAGATGTTTGCAATGCTTTTAATTGCTGCTGGTTTTTAGTTATACGTAATTCGTTTTGCTCTCTAAGCCAATTGGTTTGCTCACTAATTAACTTACTTGCGGGGGCAAATAACTCACCATCTTGCTTTTGTTCAAATAAAAGATGCTGCTGTGCAAATTGCAGTACCTCAGCTAATTGACGCCACTGCAAAATATAATCAGCCGTAGGACTTAAAAAGATCAGTTCATCAATACGCTGAATTGATGAACTCCACTTATTTTCAATTAATGTATCTAAAGATTCACTCTTGAGTACCCAATTTTGCCGCGTTGCTCTTTCAAGGCTATTTAAGTCTTGCTTTAAATTGTTAAATACCTTAGTGATTTCATCATTATCACCCACAATTTCTTGCGTAACAGCCAGCTGTTTATTCAGTGCGTTTAAAAACAAAATCACCACTAAACACAATGGTAATAAGGAAAGTAAAATACTACATACAAACTGACCAATTAGGCTTGGTCGCCAGCTTAAACACTGTTTGCACTTAATTACTATGCTACTTTGCATACTTACCCTCATAAGAAACGCTGGCATTCATTATTCGTGAATGAACTTAGACACTCGCTGAATCCGAACTGAAAAAAGACAACTTACTGCCTAAATCAGGCGCAACGTTGCTATTTTGCAACAACACAACCAATTGAAAATTAAGATAAAAAAATAAAAACCAATAATTACGTTGCAAAAAAGACACATTACTCTGTAACTATTTCGTACCCAATAACAGCAAAATAACATAAATCATTGATAAAAAAGAAGAATAAAAGTTGGCACTGTTATTGTATTAGCACTTACAAATAAGTTTATTAGGACAGCAAATGAAAACGAGGACCTACACACTAGCCGTGCTGTTGAGTGTAATTTCAATGAGCAGTAATGCATTTGATTTAAAAGATACATTCAATGAATTAGATAAAGATAGCAATGGTTTTTTGAGTGATGCTGAAGCATCTGAAGACGCTTTATTACATGGAAACTTCACTCAAATTGATAGCAATCAAGATGGTCAAATTTCATTTGCAGAGTTTAAATCATTTATTAATTAGGAGTGTGTGATGAAACAACTTTTTGCAGCATTCTCGTTGATGTTTTTAGTTATCAGTGCCACCGTTTTAGCATCGCAAATGGATGTGCGTTTTGCGAAATTTGATACCAATGCCGATGGCGAAATTTCATTAACAGAAGCAACCAAACACGATAACTTACTTAAGCAATTTGCCGATCTGGATGAAAACGGCGATCAAGTTCTGTCTGAACAAGAGTTTGAGAAATTCAAACCTTAACGGCTTAAAGTGCTTGCCATAATCCCAGAGGGAATGTGTAAACGGATTTAAATTTTGGGACTTAAATTATGGCAAGCACTTTTACCAAAGCGTGTTGACCTTTGTGGATTAAAATTTGTTCACTCTGGGGACGATTCAATCGTGGCGCGAGATTTGTAACCTAGTGGGCTAAGTAAAAATCGAGCAACAAAGAGTTAATCGCCCCTAGGAAGAACCCGAAGGGCAGCGCGCCCTAATAAAGGAGAGTAATTATGAGAATTTTCTGGCTTGCTTCATGTACCTTAATTACTATAAGCTTCAACAGCTTAGCATTGGATGTAAAACAGCGCTTTGATCACCTAGATAAAGATAAAAACGGCTTTTTATCTTTGGAAGAACTTTCATCTCAACCGCATTTAAAAAAGCATATGGCGCAGTGGGATGAAAATAAAGATCAACAAATATCGCTTCTTGAATTTAAACACTACTTAACAAATAAGAGTTAAAGCAATGTCAAAATTAACCTTTGCCAGCCTCGCAATGTGTTGCGTATTTAGTACAATCAGTGTCGCTGCAGATAGTATTGGTGAAAAATTTAAACAACTAGACCGTAATGAAGATGGCTTCTTGAGCCGCTCAGAATCTGCTCGAGATCCAGCTTTATGGTCTCGGTTTAGTAATTACGATAATAATAAAGATAACAAGCTATCTCTCTCAGAATACAAGGCTTATGCCAGTAAATAGCCGTTATTTTTAGTCGAAATTTTCTTCTGTGAGTTGCAGTTTACTGCAACTCTGATACTGTTTTCATACATTAAAAAAATAATTAAAAGATTATGAAACTTATCATCAGCCTACTGGCAACAGCTTCACTGAGTTGTTTTGCCAACACCACAGTTATCTACAATGTAAATGGTTATACACCAACCTACCAAGGTGAAACCCAACACTTTTCAGCACTGGTTTTTAAAGACGGTAAAGTCGTAAAAACTGGCGATGACTCAATTAAAAAAAGCTTCCCTGACGCTACCACTATTGATGGCAAACAAGCCACTCTTTTACCTGGTTTAGTCGATGCTCATGGTCATGTGATTGGTTTAGGTAATAATCTGTCTCAACTTGATGTCAGAAATACCCGTTCAGCAGATGAGGTTGGCAAAATGCTGGCTGAATTTGCTAAAGATAAACAAGGCTGGATCATTGGCCGCGGCTGGAACCAAGAACAATGGCCCGGCGGACAGTTTCCAACCGCTGCTGATTTAGACAAATATGTAAAAGATAAACCCGTGGTACTTTCTCGGGTTGACGGCCATGCGGTCTGGGTTAACTCAAAAGCAATAGAATTAGCTGGGATATCTGCAGCCACCGATTCACCTGCTGGGGGAGAAATCATCAAACTGACTTCAGGTGAGCCATCAGGCGTATTTATTGATAAAGCCGAAACGCTTATTACAAAGCATGTACCAAAAGTAAGCCATGCCAGCATTAATACAGCATTAGACAATGCTGGTGAGCATTTACTAAGTTTGGGGATCACCTCAACCCATGATGCTGGTATCGATTATGATACATGGCAAGTATATAAGCAGCGTTCTGAGCAAAATACCCTGCCAGTTAGAATCGTCGCCATGCTTAGTGCCGCCGATCCTAAGCTAGAAGCCATGCTTAAAGCTGGTCGTTATAAAGATATGAACGACATGCTGTCTATTCGCAGTGTCAAAGTATACGCTGACGGTGCCTTGGGTAGTCGGGGTGCCGCTCTAATCGAAGAGTATGCAGATCGTAAAAATCATCATGGCTTAATGCTTGAAACCCAAGAGAAACTTGAACAATTATTTAACCTGAGTTTTGCTCATGGCTTTAGTGCGAACACCCACGCCATTGGTGATAAAGCCAACCATGTAGTGTTAGATGCTTACGAAAATGTGTTTAAAAAATCAGGAGGCATTTTACTGCGTAACCGCATTGAACATGCACAAATTGTTGCCCCTGATGACATTCCTCGCTTTAAGACACTAAAAATTATTCCATCAATGCAACCCGTTCATGCAACCTCTGATATGCATATGGCTGAGCAGCGTTTAACTGAGAAACAACTTGAAGGGGCTTACGCTTGGAAAACCTTTTTAGCGCAAGGTTCAGTAATTGCAGCGGGTTCTGATTTTCCTGTAGAGCTTGCCGACCCATTTGATGGTTTATATTCAGCCATTACACGAATGGATCACAATCAACAGCCTGAAGGCGGCTGGCGTCCTCAAGAATTATTATCTCGCGATGAAGCGCTGCGTGCTTTTACTTTAGGTGGTGCTTATGCCGCACATCAAGAGTTTAAAGTTGGTAGCTTAGAGCAAGGCAAATGGGCTGACTTTATTATGATTGATAAAGACTATTACAAGGTGCCTGTATCAGAAATTCACGATATTAGCGTTACTCAAACTTGGATTGCAGGCGAGCTTAAATATAAAAAAGAGGATTAAGGGTTTTTAGCGTCAGTTTTTTGCTGACGCTTTAACTTTATGATGTGGTAAATATTTACAAATGCCAGTAAGCCATTGGTGAAGGCCACCGGAACGGCACCAATTGCAAGACCATAAAAGGTAAAAGCAATACAGCCTGCTAGGTTGAACCAGCGGAGCTTTACCACATCACTCATCGTCAAAGAAGCAACTAACAGTGCAGATGCTAAATAGCCTAAATATTCCCAACTCAATTGTTCTCTCCTAGGCTTTAGGTTAGCATTGGGGCTTGTCATTTTTTTTGACGCACTCAGTGCTACTTTGACAATAAATAAAAAAGCTAACCTACTAAAAACCTTGTAAAGCTTAAGAAATCATCTTAGCTTTAAAATCATTACACGGGAAATGAAGGTATCAGTAACGTGTATCACCTTACTAGTAAGTTAGCATAAATTCTTTGAATCTTAATGCTAGCGTCATTAAGATGTAATAAATAGGACAATTGTCCGAAGAGCGGCGTTAATGTTTCAATATCATTTTTCAAGCTACCTTGTTGACCAGCTACTGACATTTGCAGGCAGTAGTTTTCAGCAAGCTAAAAAAGAAGTGCTTATTCACCAAGATCAACCACTCAGTAAACTTGTTTTAGTGAGAAGTGGCACTGTATCGTTTAGCTATGATGTGGGTAATGGCCGTCGCCTTTTATTAGGTCAACTTGATTGCAACAACACCCTGATTGGTGAAATTGAAGCGCTCAATAACTTACCCTGTATTTACACAGTAACTTGCTTTAGTGATGTCAGTTATAACTTAATAGAACTAAAGCACTGGCGTTCACTACTGTTAGAAAAGCCTGAACTGAGCTTATATACAGCGCAAACTATTGCTGCAAAATTCCAAGAAAATCAAAAAATAAATTTAGATAAATTACTTTTACCACTTAGCTATAACATAGCTAAAGATTGTTTACTGAGAGCAGAAAATAACAATCCCACTCTGCTGCGTGCATATCCAACGGTTAATGCAGAAGCTGAGCGCTTTGCCACAACTGAAAGAGCTTATAGACGTGTAGTAACAGAACTTGTTGAAAAAGGCTTAGTACAACGCAGTAATCAAGGCCTGCAAGTTGTTGATATTGAAAAACTGAGTGATTATGTAGAGAGTTTTTCGCAGTTATGACAGCATAACTGCGAAGAAATACTTGGATTACTTTTCTAACAAAATATCGTGGATATTTTTTAAATCAGACTTACCTTCAATAATCTCATCCGGTGTTAATCCTGACAGCTCATGCGGGAATACTAGCCATTCATCAGACTCATGAATGTAATAATCAGGTACCATATCTACCTTTGAGTTCTTAGGCTTGTAGTAAGGACATGCAACGCGAATATCACGTGGTAAGTTCAAACGCATTAGCTCAGAAAGCTTTTCTTTCAATGCAAAAATACTGCGGCCAGAATCAAACACGTCATCAACGATTAATAATGAGTTGTCTGCATTGGCATTTTCAATGATGTAATGCAAACCGTGAACTTTGATTTCTTTTGATTGTTGGTTAATACCGTAATACGAAGAAGTACGAACCGCGATGTGATCAGTCTCAATGCCTTTGTAATCGTAATATTCTTGAACTGCGATACCGATTGGTGCGCCACCACGCCAAATACCAATGATGAAATCAGGACGGAAACCATCTTTATAAACTTGTGCCGCAACACGAAATGAATCTTCAAGAAGCTGCTGCGCTGTGATATAGCACTTATCTGACATAAATAGAGACCCCAGTGTGAATGATCATTCAAGTGTAGCTAATTTAATAAAAACTAACCACAGGATGAGAAAATGTGGGGCGGGATTTTATACTAATTTACTCAAAAAAGCTTGTATCAGTTTGTAAAATTACTCTTTAGATCAAAAAAGCGCCTTAACTTTAGGTAAAGTTAAGGCGCTTAATTAGCTACAAGGAAATTACTTATGCTTTTTCTAGTAACGTTCTTGCAACGGTACGCATACCTTGTGTTGTAGCGCCTGCAGCCCACTCGCTTGTGCTACCCATGTTAAATGCTGCAGCAAGGTCAATGTGCACCCAACCTTTGCCTTCATTTGGCACAAAGCGTGATAAGAAACCAGCCGCGTTAGAAGCACCACCGAAGCCCCCCCCTTTTTGAGGACGGCTATTTGCTGTATCTGCATATGGTGATGGGCAGTTTTGTTGATGCCACTTTTCAAGAGGTAGAGGCCAAGCCGCTTCCATTTCTTGCTCTGCAAATTCCTGTACGTCACGTACTAGCTCTTTATCAAGACCAAACAGTGCGTTGTACTCTTGACCAACAGCAACAAGTGCAGCGCCTGTTAGCGTTGCTGCATCAATAATTAATGGCGCGCCAGACTCACCCGCAGCCATTAAGCCATCAGCTAGTACTAAACGGCCTTCAGCGTCAGTATTAACGATTTCAACTGTGGTGCCATTTTTGTAAGTTAAGATATCACCAAGTTTGTAGGCATGACCTGAAATAAGGTTTTCTGCACAACATAAGAACAATTTAATACGCTTGTTGATACCACGGCTGATAGCAAGCGCTAAGCCTGCTGTTACTGTTGCAGCACCACCCATATCGCACTTCATGCCTAGCATGCCTTCACTTGGTTTGATTGAATAACCACCTGAGTCAAACGTAATACCTTTGCCCACTAAAGCTGCTGCAACTGGCGCATTTTCATCACCCGTTGGATTATAATCTAGTGCTAATAAAACTGGCGGACGCTCACTACCACGACCAACTGCATGGATACCAATCCATTGCTGCTCCAACAACGCATCGCCTTTGATGATTTGATAGCTTACATGCTCAGGCGCTAACGACTGAATAAACTCAGCCGCTTTACCAGCTAGGCTTTCAGGGAAGATATCATCGGCTGTGCCGTTGATCATTTGGCGAGCCCATGTAGCCGCTTGCTTTAATGAAGCTAGCTCTTTGCTGTCTGTTTTTGCGTTCTCAACAAATTCAATCGCATCTAAATTCTTTGGTGAAACGAAACCTTGGTAAAAGGCCCACTGTGTTTCTGTGCACCAAACGTCACCCACTAACGCGATGTTTTTTAAACCTTGATTAGCTAACGTGCGTGCTGCTTTTTGAACACTTTTAAGTGTATCATGCTCAGTTAAATGAACAGTTGCGCCTTGTTCAGTAAAAGAAAGAGTGGCTTTTTCGCCCCAATGTGCGGCAGCACTGTGCTCGCTAAGTTGAACTAAAAATTTTTCTGACATGTTAGAATACTCTTTGCGCTAGAAATTGTCGCTCGAGTTTACTACAGCACGCGTCAGTTCCCAACTGCTTGCGATAAATAGCCAATATCGACGTGGTTCAGTCCATGTATTGAATTACATACAAAAATTAAAAGCGATCCAATAACGCCATGAAATTTACGCCACCATTACAATCTGCCACTTTACTCAAGCGCTATAAGCGCTTCTTAGCTGATTTAAAAACGCCTTGTGGTCACGAGTTTACCGCTCACTGCGCTAACACTGGTAAAATGACTGGTTGTGCAGAACCCGGCTTTAACGCTTATTACTCAACGAGTGACAACACTAAACGTAAGTATCCCCACTCTTTACAATTAACTGAAAACACGTTTAATCAGCTTATCTGTGTCAATACCGCTATTGCCAATCAAGTTGTCCACGAGGCAGTGCAAAATGGGGTGATTAAAGAGCTTGCTGACTATCAAACCCTAAACTCAGAAGTAAAGTACGGCCAAGAAAATAGTCGTATCGATTTTTTATTAACAGATGAACACAAACCCCACTGCTACGTAGAAGTAAAATCAGTGACATTGCTTTCGCAAGCAGAACCAGAATCTGGACAAGGTTATTTTCCGGATGCAAAAACGGAGCGAGGCCAAAAACATCTTCGAGAGTTAATAGAGATGGCGCAGCAAGGGTATCGTGCAGTGCTATTTTTTGCCGTTTTACATGAAGGTATCAACCAAGTAAGTGCGGCTGCACATATCGATCCTAAATACGCTCAGCTTTTAACAGATGCAATAGAAAATGGTGTTGAAGTCATTGCTTACAAAGCAAAAATTTCTGCTGAAGAAATTAAACTGCAAGAAAAATGTGATTTTCTGAGCTAACCAACTCTTTTACTAAAATGACAATAAAAAACACGATTTAAGTTGTATTATTTTTTTTTGCCTATATAACTTAGCAAATTTATTAAAATTATGAGTAGTGGCTCTACTCATGGCAATTTATGCAATCAGGGGTCGAGGCATATAAATTAAGCTAAAATAAATTTGCCTCAATCTAATGATTCTGCTATTTATAGCCGCCGGCTAACGCTGGGCAAAATATTAAGGATTTAGGAGAAAGTTATGCCAGACCAAAAAAGACTAGGGTTATTGGCTCAGGCCGGGTTGGAACCATACCAAGAACAGCCAGGTGAAGAGTATATGAATGAAGCACAACGTGCTCATTTCAAAAAAATTTTAGAAGCTTGGCGTAATGATTTACGTAACGAAGTTGACCGCACTAAATCGCATATGCAAGACGAGGCAGCTAACTTTCCAGATCCAGTAGACCGTGCAGCACAAGAAGAAGAATTCTCATTAGAACTTCGTACTCGTGACCGTGAACGTAAACTGATCAAAAAGATTGAAAAAACGATTCAACTAATCAAAGAAGATGACTTTGGTTTTTGTGAATCATGTGGTATCGAAATTGGTATCCGCCGCTTAGAAGCGCGTCCTACAGCAGACTTATGTGTTGACTGTAAAACGCTTGCGGAAATTAAAGAAAAACAATCTGGACGCGGTTAATTACACCCATTTGCTTAATTAGCCCATGCCTACCACAGCCGTTAATACGCAAAAGCGTGAATATCGTGGCCGCTTTGCGCCATCCCCTTCGGGGCCATTGCACTTTGGTTC
Source organism: Pseudoalteromonas sp. PAR1 (assembly GCF_947311895.1). Taxonomy (NCBI): domain Bacteria; kingdom Pseudomonadati; phylum Pseudomonadota; class Gammaproteobacteria; order Alteromonadales; family Pseudoalteromonadaceae; genus Pseudoalteromonas; species Pseudoalteromonas sp. PAR1. The sequence continues at coordinate 125,712 of NZ_CAMZMY010000001.1, forward strand.
ACTTATAGCGGCTGTGGGGAGCTTCCTTGATGCAAAAGCCAATCAAGGAAAATGGTTAGTACGCATTGAAGATATCGACACAACGCGTGTTGTAAATGGTGCTAGCGACGACATATTACACACCCTAGAGGCTTACGGCCTGCACTGGGATGAAAGCGTAATCTACCAAACCCAACGTCATGAACAGTACCAAGCTATTGTTGATGAACTCATTTCTCAAAACCTTGTTTATGCATGCCATTGCACCCGTAAAGAAATTAAAGCTATCGGGGGCATTTACCAAGGTCATTGCCGACATAAAAATCATTCTTTAGCTGATTCAGCGCTGCGTTTAACCCAGCAATTTGCTACCAGCAACTATGATGATTTAATTCAAGGTGAGATCCATGTAGACAACCAGCTTGCACAAGAAGATTATCTAATTAAACGCAGTGATGGATTATTCGCCTATCAACTGGTTGTGGTTGTTGATGATATTGCACAAGGTATTTCTCATGTTGTTCGCGGCGCGGATCTACTTGAGCCCACAGCTAGGCAGCTAAGCTTATTTAAGCAACTTAATCAACCGGCTCCGCAGTATGCACATTTACCCCTTGCGGTTGCAAAACCGGGTTTTAAATTGTCAAAACAAAATTATGCGCCGGCCATTTCTAAAAAAGATCCTAAACCTGCACTGTTTGATGCCTTGCGCTTTTTAGGATTACAGCCTGAGGCATCCATCCTCTCGTTAAGCATTGAGCAAATGCTTGAGTGGGCAATTAAAACCTATCGTATGGAACTGGTTCCTAAGAGCCTAGAAATCCAAGTTAGTGAGGATCCTAACTCAGCTTTTTGTGACTTTCTTACTATTACAAAATAAATTGCCAATTTTAAAGGTAGAGTAACTTAATTTTTCAGCCACGCTGGTATATGATAGCGACCCAAAGTGTACGATTCATCAACACCTTGCTTTAGCGTCATATTAAACACTCCGTTATCGAGTCAATCTCTCATCGGCGAAGTAACAAACAAGCGCTATACTTGATGAGTCGCAGAGTCCGCGTCGTAGGAGACAGATTATTATTTCCAAGCTTTTTCAATTTTGTCGGCAGATTATTGGCCCAAATGCCACGACATCCAGTAATGCTGTACAAACGAGCGAGTTACCTTTGGTGATCGAGCGCAGTGAACATGGTATTTCACGCAAACAATTTAGCCCAAATGCAATCAAAGTATTATACCGCCTTAAAGAAGGTGGGTTTGATGCCTATCTAGTAGGTGGTTGTATTCGAGATATATTGTTAGGCCAGCAACCAAAAGATTTTGATGTTGTAACTAATGCAACGCCTGAGCAAATTAAAAAACTCTTTCGTAATTGTCGACTAATCGGCCGTCGCTTTCGCCTAGCGCATATTGTGTTTGGTCGCGAAATCATCGAAGTTGCTACCATGCGTGGTCACCATGAAGCGGATGAAAGTAAAAATCAAATAAGCCAATCAAGCGAACACGGGCAACTCCTGCGCGATAATGTCTACGGCAGTATTGAAGAAGATGCTGAACGCCGTGACTTTTCAATAAATGCACTGTACTACTCGATTAACGACTTTTGCATTTATGATTACGCTAACGGTATCAGCGCAATAAAAGCGAAGCAAATCGAGCTGATTGGCGACCCAGAAACCCGTTACCGTGAAGACCCTGTGCGTATGTTACGCGCGGTTAGGTTTGCAACAAAGTTGGGCATGAGCATAGCGCCTGCCACAGAAAAACCCATTAAAGGCCTTGCTAATTTACTAGATCATATTCCGCCAGCGCGTTTATTTGAAGAGTCACTTAAACTGTTCTTAAACGGCAAAGCAGAAGAAAACTATTTAATGCTCCGCCAATATGGGTTATTCAAAGCGCTCTTTCCTGCGCTTGATAAAATCTTAGATGCTAACCCAGATGGCATTGAGCATGCGTTTATTCTGCAAATGTTTAAAAACACAGATAAGCGTATTAATGCCGATAAAAAAGTCACTCCGGCCTTTATTTTTGCCGCTATATTGTGGTTTCCACTACTTAATATTGCGAAGAAACTACAACAGCGCGACCAACTGTCAGAATACGATGCATTTGCGCAAGCAATGAATAAAGTACTCAGTGAGAACGCGCAACATGTTGCAGTACCAAAACGCTTTACATTAGGTGCTCGTGATATTTGGCATATTCAGCAACGTCTTGATAAACGAGGTGGTCAGCGCGCCTACAGGCTAACGCAACAACCACGTTTTAAAGCAGCTTATGACTTCTTACTACTTCGAGTTCAAGCTGGTGAAGAGCAGCACGAAGAGCTGGCAACTTGGTGGACAACCTACCTAAGCCAAGACATCAACGGGCAAAAAGAAATGGTTAAAAACCTCGGCCATCAAGGTGGGCCGAAGCGTCGCCGCCGCCCTCGCAAGAAAAAAGCTGATTAAGTATGAACACGGTTTATTTAGGATTAGGCGCTAATTTAAATGCGCCACGTAAACAAATTCATGCAGCCGTTGAAGCGTTAAAAGCCTTAAAGGAAGTTGAGTTTGTCTGTGTCTCGCACGATTACGCAAGTAAACCTATGGGACCACAGGATCAACCTGACTATGTAAATGCCGTAGCCTGTGTTAAAACAGCATTACAACCTGAACAGCTACTTGATTTAACTCAAGCTATTGAACTTGAACATGGTCGAGTACGTAAAGAAGAACGCTGGGGTCCACGTACCCTTGATATAGATATTTTATTGTTCGCCAATGATGTGATCGACACCCCTCGCCTAACCGTGCCTCATTACGGCCTAACAGAGCGAGAATTTGTGGTGTATCCGCTACTTGAAATCGCGCCATCACTCATTTTACCGAACAATCAATCACTTGCTGATATAACAAAAACGTTGCCTTTAAACGGTTTACAACAACTCCCTCAGCAGTAATCAACCAAGGCAAAGCCTTAGAGGAAATTATGTCTAAAATCACCGTTTCAACTCTCAATAAAATGAAACAAGAACAACAAAAAATCACCGCATTAACAGCCTACGATGCCAGTTTTGCTAAATTGTTTCATGATAATGGCGTCGAGGTGATTTTAGTCGGTGACTCTTTAGGAATGGTATTGCAAGGTGGTGATGACACATTAGCAGTAACCAACAGTGAGATTGCTTATCACACACGCTGCGTACGTGCCGGTAGCCGTGAATTGTTTGTGATTGCTGACTTACCATTTATGACCTATGCCAACCCAACTGATGCGTGTAAAAATGCTGCAGAGCTAATGCGTGCAGGCGCTAATATGATCAAGCTTGAAGGCGGTGAGTGGCTGCACGACAGCATCAAGGCTATGACGCAACAAGGTATTCCAGTTTGCGGTCATTTGGGGTTAACGCCGCAATCTGTCCATGTTTTTGGTGGCTTTAAAATTCAAGGCCGCGAGCAGTCTCAAGCTGATAAAATGGTCAGTGATGCAAAAGCCCTTGAAGCAGCCGGCGCGCAACTTATCGTATTAGAATGCATACCAAGTGAGCTTGCTAAGCGTATTACTGATGAACTAAGCATTCCAACTATTGGTATTGGTGCTGGCAATCAAACTGATGGACAAATTTTAGTAATGCACGACTTAGTTGGCATTTCAGCAGGCTATATTCCTAAGTTCTCAAAAAACTTTTTATTAGAGACAGGCAATATGCCAGCAGCAGTGCAAAAGTATTGTGAAGATGTAAAAAGTGGTGCTTTCCCAAGTGCCGAACACGAGTTTAAATAAATGCAATCAATCACTGAAATCAAATCGTTACGCAGCCAAGTAAAAGCATGGCGTCAAGCAGGCCTGAGCATTGCGCTTGTGCCAACCATGGGCAATTTACATCAAGGCCACTTTTCACTTGTTGAAAAAGCCAAAACACTGGCTGATAAAGTCGTTGTAAGTATTTTTGTAAACCCGATGCAGTTCGGTGCCAATGAAGACCTTGATAGCTACCCACGTACGTTGAACGAAGACAAGCAAGGTTTAGCAGATCTTGGTACTGACATTGTGTTTACCCCTTCTGTTGAGACTATTTATCCGAATGGTTTAGGCGAACAAAGTTTTGTCGATGTACCGGGTGTGTCTATGGGTTACTGTGGTGGCTCACGTCCTGGTCACTTTAAAGGTGTTGCGACGGTTGTTACTAAGTTATTCAATTTGGTTCAACCTGACTTTGCTTGTTTTGGTGAAAAAGATTTTCAGCAGCTACAAGTCATTAAAACCATGACGCGCGATTTATCTATTCCAGTTGAAATTATTGGCGTACCTACTTGTCGCGAAATATCTGGGCTTGCCATGAGCTCTCGTAATGGCTATTTATCTGATGAGCAAAAAGACACCGCAAAAGTGCTGTTTGCCACGCTAAATAATACAGCAACAGCACTCAAACAAGGTAACGCAGACATCGCAACACTTGAGGCTGATGCAAAAACTCAGCTCGAAATGGCAGGACTAAAACCTGACTATTATTCGATTGCAGAGCGCTCAACACTAAAACCAGCCACCGCGGCTGATAAACAACTTGTTATTTTAGCTGCCGCCTATTTAGGTACAGTGCGTTTAATTGACAATTTACAAGTTGAGCTGGATTAAATAGCAACAATCTGGGTAAGATGGATTGCAAAGAATAGACATAAACTAGGGATAAGCATGAAAAAACTACCAGCAATTGCAGCAACATTGTTTGCTATGACATTACTGTCTGCCTGCTCAAACAAAATTGACAATCCAGAAATGCAGCAATGTGCTCAGCAAAACTATCAATGCGAAGCAAGCTGTGAACAACAAAGCACGGCTGATGGCTTAGTTCATAAAGTCTGTAGCAACAAGTGCATTGAAGCTTACAACCAATGTAAAGCCAATGCAGAAAAATTAGGTGAAGTTAAATAAGCTGATTTTTCGAGGCACTGAAAACACCTTCAGTGCCTGCACTCCCCTCCTCGATTACAATTTCGCTTTCACAATTAAGCCTATGGTAATTTTGTTCATATTTTTGTTCGTCCTTTAAGCTATTCATATTAGGGCAAGCTTTCGTTCATTAAACTTCTCCATATTGGTGACGAATAAACAACTGCAACCGTGTAATTGTTTCTCACTAATTTCAAATTTTTACCAACTCGCATTTACTGTACGAACTCAAAGCCATTGAGAATATTAGTTTTTATTATGGGTTCAGTAATTGCTAAGAGATATGAATGAATTAACGTGATTTACGGCTAAAGGAAAATTGAATGAGACCAGAAACCCGAACTAAGCTCTTCAGCGCTGTCAAAAAGAAGACCTTCTTGGGCGTATTATTAGCCATGAGTGCAGGTACTAGTTACGCTATTGAAGACCCAGACCAGCCAAAAGCGACTGAAACAGAACAAACAGCCGTCAAGGTTCAAGCTACCGAAAATGAAAAACAGCAAGTAAAGGATAATACTGCTGTTGAGCTTAAGCCTGCAATGATCACGATTCCTCAAGAAAAGCTATTTGAAGTCATCAAGGCTCGCGCAAAGAAATTAGCATCTGAACCGTATGTTGCACCAAAAGATTTAGAGCTTGAAGCATTAACAAGCATCGGCTATCAAGATTATCGTGCAATCCGTTTTCGTACTGATAAAGCAATTTGGAAAGATCAAAGCCTGTATGAAGTGCAGTTATTCCACCCAGGCTTTTTATACCGTTCACCGGTTGCTATTAATACTGTTGAGCAAAATGCTGAAGTAAAGAGTTTACCATTTAAAACAGATTACTATCGTTACGATGCAACCGCTGCACCATTAGAACAAGAGATCAGTAAAGCAATTGCCAATACACAACTTGGTCATGCAGGTTTCCGCTTGCATTTTCCACTCAATAATAATGAGTACAAAGACGAAGTTGCAGTATTCCAAGGTGCTTCTTATTTTCGTTTAGTAGGCCCGCATCAAGTATATGGTCTTTCAGCCCGCGGTCTTGCTATTGATACTGCCTTGAATTCAGGTGAAGAGTTCCCAGTGTTTAAAGAGTTTTGGTTAGTAAAACCAGCACCCGAAGATACCACTATCGTGCTTTATGCCCTATTAGACAGCCCATCAGTATCAGGTGCTTATCGCTTTGAATTAACACCTTCTACCAATACTGAAGTAAAAACCGAGATGCAGATCTTTGCTCGTAAAGACATTAAAAAACTTGGGATTGCCCCTTTAACAAGCATGTTCTATCACGGTGAAAACAGTACCAAGTTTTTTGATGATTACCGCCCAGAAGTGCATGACTCTGATGGTCTCTTGATGCAATCAGAACAAGGTCAATGGGTTTGGCGTGCACTGAATAACCCAAAAAAATTAAGCGTTACTTCGTTTAGCTACGATAATCCAAAAGGCTTTGGTTTAGCGCAACGAGACCGTGACTTTAATAACTACCTTGATACCGAGGCACATTACCATAATCGTCCGAGCATGTGGATTGAGCCACTTGGTGCGTGGGGTAAAGGACGCGTTGAGTTAGTTGAGATCCCAACAGATACAGAAACCAACGACAATATTGTTAGCTATTGGGTGCCAGAGCAGCCAATGAAAGCCGGTGACAACTTAAGCTTTAGTTACAAGCTTTCAACTTTCAATGCCACGCTTGCAACTCAAGATAAAGCGAGTGTGTTAAGAACCCGAATTGGTAGTGCTGCACTTCCGGGTGAGAAGAATCCGCCACCGAAAAGTCATCGTCAATTTACCGTAGATTTTAGTGGTGAAAACATCAATCAACTTTCAGCTAATTTTGCCATGATGGCCGATTTAACCCTGTCATCAGGTCAAGTGAGCGATAAAACTGTGCAGCAGTTACCAAATAATCAAGGATGGCGCGTAGCCTTTAAAGTGGCGCCAGAGGGAGATAAGCCTGTAGATATGCGCTTATCGTTAAAACTACGTGACAAAGAAATCAGCGAGGTATGGAGCTATGTCTGGTATCCAAACGACGTCCAATAGTAAAGCATTAGAAGCAACAGCAATGCCGTTCAAAAAAACACGCGCTTGGCTTTTTTCGAGCCTAGCGCTCACCATTACCGCCTATGGCGTGTGGATCATGTTCGATATTTTAAATTCTAACGGCATGACACCGCTTGAGTACGCTTTACTGGCATTATTTACAGTCACCTTCGCGTGGATTGTTACAGCCTTTTGTAGTGGCTGTATGGGCTTCATCCTGCAATTATTTCGTATTGACCCGTTGACCTTAAAACGTCAAAAACCAATCGAGATTGATCAGCATGCCTTAAGCCAAACTAAAACAGCCATTGTTATGCCTATCTACAATGAAGATACAGAACGTGTGATAGCTGGTTTTGAAGTTAGCCTTCGCTCGCTGGCAAAAACAGGGCAGATGCCACATTACGACTTTTACTTGCTTAGTGATACGCAAGACCCTGAAATTGCTCGTAATGAACTTAAAGCATGGAATGCACTCACTAAACGCTTAGGTGATTTAGCAAAGCATACCTTTTATCGTCGCCGTGAAGACAATAAACACCGTAAAGTAGGTAACTTAACCGACTTTTGTGAACGTTGGGGTAGCCAATACGATCACATGATTGTACTTGATGCCGATAGCATTATGACGGGTCAGTGTATGCTCGAGCTTACTGCTAGCATGATCAGTAATCCAAAATCAGGCTTAATCCAAACTATTCCAATTCCAGTTCGCCAAGACACGTTTTTTGGTCGCTTTTTACAGTTTGCCTCAATTTTATATAGCCCGATGCTAGCAACCGGTTCTGCTTTTTGGCAAACAAACCAAGCAAACTACTGGGGTCACAACGCCATTATTCGCGTTGAGGCATTCACTAAATGCTGCGGTCTGCCAGTTTTAAAAGGCAATGCCCCATTTGGTGGTGAGATTTTAAGTCATGACTTCGTCGAAGCTTCACTTCTTCATCGTAGTGGCTGGGATGTGTTACTGCTGAGCGATGTTGAAGGTAGTTACGAAGAAGTACCAAGTAATATTCTTGATTATGCGATTCGTGATAGACGTTGGGTGCAAGGTAATATCCAGCATTTAGGTTTATTGCCTAAATCTGGCCTTAAGCTAATGAGTAAAATGCACTTTTTATTTGGTGCCACAGCCTATATCTCATCGTTAATTTGGTTATCTATGCTGGCATTAAGTACCTTAGATGCGGTGACTCGTGCGCTGAATAGTGACGTGTATTTTAACCATGCTTATCAGCTTTTCCCTACTTGGCAAATTGCCAAAACAGATTTAATTGATTCGTTATTATTTATTACTGCCGTGCTGTTGTTACTGCCAAAATTAATGGGTGTTATTGTAACTTTGGTACACCGTAACAAAGCCTTTGGCGGCACCATGAAGCTTATTGCAGGTTCAGTCATCGAAACCATTTTTGCGATTGTGATTGCACCGCTAATGATGGTATTTCATAGCTATTTTGTAGTATGCGTATTTTTGGGTAAAAAAGTCAGTTGGGATGCACAGCCTCGTGAAGGCCGCATGGTGCCTTGGAAAGAAGCGATTGGTTATACGTTATTTTCGACTATTACCGCAATTATTTGGGGAGGCGTCGCTTACTACTTCACACCAACCTTCTTTTGGTGGTTATCACCTATTTTAGTGGGTCTTATTTTGGCTGCACCGATTGTACGCTACTCAAGTAGCATCGGCTTAGGTGTTAAAATGCGTAAAATGGGTTTATTTTTATGCCCAAGTGAAGTTGAAAACGATGATACTTTAGCGGCACTTCGTGTACACCAACAAGAAATTGGTTTACCAAAAGATGAACATGCTGACTTTAGTGTTCCTGCATTACCGAATGAATACCCTACGGTAATGCCAATTCAAAGCTTTAAGGCACCTTCGGGTAAAAAGCGTAAGCAAGTACGTATTGCTCAGCAACGTATTAAAGCCAAGCTCTTTGCCAAAAGCTAAACGAAAAAAAACCGCTCAATGAGCGGTTTTCTTAGCTATGTCTGTATGGTTGTTACAGAAGGCCTAGCTTTTTAAGTTCAGCCATTGCCATTTTGCCTGAAAGTGGCACATAACCATCTTTCTCAACAATTTTTTGACCATCTACAGATAACACCATTTTTAAGAACTCTGCATCAATTGGTGCAAGAGGCTTGTTAGGGTGCTTGTTCACGTAAACATATAAGAAACGAGATAGTGGGTATTTACCTGTTGCTACGTTTTCTAATGTTGCATCAACAAAGTTATCGCCTTTCTTAGCAAGTGGTACTGTACGTACACCTGATGTTTTATAACCGATACCTGAGTAACCAATCGCGTTCACTGACGAAGAGATTGACTGTACTACAGATGCAGAACCAGGCTGTTCGTTTACGTTATTACGGAAGTCACCTTTACAAAGTGCTTTTTTCTTAAAGTAACCGTAAGTACCCGATACTGAGTTACGACCGTAAAGCTGAATATCTTTTGCAGCCCAATCGCCTTCTAGACCAACATCGCTCCAACGGTTAACTTCTGCTTCAGCACCACATTTACGTGTAGAAGAGAAAATCGCGTCAACTTGGTCAATACGTAAACCTTTGATTGGATTGTCTTTGTGTACGAATACAGCAAGTGCATCGATTGCAACGCGTACTTCAGTTGGCTTATAGCCGTAACGTTTTTCGAATGCTTCAATTTCTTTTGACTTCATACGACGGCTCATAGGGCCGAAGTTTGCTGTACCTTCAGTTAATGCAGGTGGAGCCGTTGAAGAACCCGCTGCTTGAATTTGGATGTTCACGTTTGGATAGAAGCGTTTGTACTCTTCTGCCCAGAACGTCATCATGTTTGCAAGCGTGTCAGAACCTACAGATGAGAAGTTACCAGAGATACCACTTGTTTTTGTGTACTCAGGCATATCTTTATCTACTGCAGCTGCTTGTGCTGATACAAATGTTGTTACAGCCACACCCATTGCGGCAACGAGATTTTTGAATTTCATAGGGGTTACTCCGATTTGTTCGTCCCATTTCCTAACTGCGGTCTACTCTAATGACACTAGATGACAGTTAGATTACTCTAAAATGACATTTTTATGACTTTGCAGTTTTTTCAATTTTTTCTACTATCGATACGATTTTTTCATTACCAAATGCGAACGAAAAAGTTGAACCCTTTCCTAATTGACTGCGAATATCTAAACGGCTGTCATGACGTGTAAGTACATGTTTTGTAATAGCTAAACCTAAGCCAGAACCACCAGTAGTGCGGCTACGAGCCTTGTCTACACGATAAAAACGTTCCGTTAAGCGGTTTATGTGCTCTGCGGCAATGCCATCGCCATTATCGGTCACACTAAATAAAGCTTGGTCATTTTTACGCTGCCAATCAACCACGATTTTGCCGCCAGGCTTGGTGTAATGAATGGCATTAAAAACAAGGTTAGAAAAGGCACTACGCAATTCATCTTCAGCACCTTTTATATCGAGGCTGGCATCAATGTTAAAAATCAGTTCATGACCTTTATCTTGATTTAGTGACTGTGCCTCAGTTTGAATATAGGTAAGCAGCTGCGGTACATTGACAGGCTTGTCGTTATCTTGACGACGCGCCCCTTCAATCCGCGACAGCGACAGCAATTGATTAACCAAGCTGTCCATTCGCTTACATTGCTCGAGCATAGTCGTTTGCGCTTTGTGCCACATTGCAGGAGGTGGCAGGCTTTCTGAATCAAGCATTTCTAAGTAACCGGTTACCACCGTAAGCGGTGTTCTTAGCTCATGAGACACATTAGCCACAAAATCTTTTCGCATTTGTTCTAGTTGCTTTAAGCGCGTGACATCACGCACTACCATCATCAACTGCGAACTTGCATAAGGCATAACACGAAACTCTAGAGTTTGATCGTAGCTGTGGCCACCATCAAGCTCGAGCGGTTCATCGAAACAGGCTTTGTGCATATACTTAGCAAATTTGGGATCGCGAATAAGATTATCTAAGCGTTGCCCATGATCGGTCGGCCATTGTAGCCCTAACACTTTAAGTGCTAGCTGGTTACACCATATAATACTGAGATCTTTTTGTAGTACCACAACGGCATCAGGTACCGCTTCAGCACCATCTCGAAAACGGCGTATTAAATCTGCCAGTTCATTGCGTTTTTTACGGTTACGATGTTGTAAATGATAAATCCCTTCAAAGACTTGCTCCCACGCTCCCTCCCCTTCAGGTGGGTTAAAACTACGTTGATTAAGGAGCCAATCGCTGAGGCGATATAATTGATGATAATGCCAAATTAGAAGTGCAAAAGAGCCTAAAAATAAAAGCAAAAAAGGCGCACCTACAAGTACGCCAACTAATAACAAGGGTAAGAAATACATAAACAGGCGTTTTGCTAACGCCTGTTTATTCACTACTCGATACATACACTCACTTTACCTTAAGTATGTAAATTAGCTTGTTAAGGTCATTCCTATGACACTTATAATTTACTTGAAAAACGATAGCCTGCACCACGAACGGTTTGCACTAAACGGTCATGCCCCAATGGTGCAATCGCTTTACGTAGACGACGAATATGCACATCAACAGTACGGTCTTCTACGTATACATTTGTTCCCCATACATGATCAAGTAATTGTTCACGGCTGTAAACACGTTCAGGATGAGTCATGAAAAAATGCAGTAGTCTAAATTCTGTTGGTCCCATATCTAATTCACTACCTTCTGATGTTACACGGTGTGAAATTGGGTCAAGGCGTAAACCATGAACTTCAATAGCTTCTTCTAATGAAGTAGGTGAAACACGGCGAATAACCGCTTTAATACGCGCCATTAATTCTTTTGGTGAGAAAGGTTTTGTTACGTAGTCATCAGCACCTACTTCTAATCCGCGCACTTTATCTTCTTCTTCACCGCGCGCTGTCAGCATTATGATAGGGATTTGACGAGTATATTCATTTTGCTTGAACTTTTTAGCGATTTGGATTCCGCTACCACCAGGTAACATCCAATCTAATAAAACCATATCTGGGTATGGCTCAACCATCGCTTCAATAGCAGAGTCATAATCTTCTGCTTCAATTGCTTGAAAACCATTTTGTTCTAAAACAAAAACCAGCATCTCTCTGATAGGCGCTTCGTCATCGACGACTAGTACTTTACGTGACATTCCAATTTATCTCTTACGTTAGCGAACTGGTTTCATTATTATGACTAAGTATGACATTTTTATGAAAGTCTAACGAGTAACTCAAAAACTTCAAAAAAATCAGCGTAAAAATAAGCAATTTTAAGGAAAAAACAGCCTTTTCAGGCTAAAAATCATACCTTAAAGTGACTGCTAAATGATCTTCATCAGAATTATTATCTAGTGAAAATTGCGTATACCACATATACATACGTGCTTGTTTTGACAGGCTTCGCTCCACACCGACTGAGGTACCACTGCCTGAATCTTTGAGCTTGCCAAAGTCACCATCAGAGTCTTGATATTGTGCGAGTAATTTATATTTATCAATTTTATAAGAGGCACTGACTAAAAAGCCATCTTCTTTGTTTGAACCCGATACTTTTTCACTTTGTTGATACATACCGCCTAAGGTTAGCTCACCTAATTTACCTTGCGCAGTAAACCGTGTTGTATCGTAACCTGCTACTTTACTGTCGTGGGCAACACTTACAAAATAAGGCGCTTTTTTAAGCTTGCTATCACCATATGTTATCGCTGCAGAAATACCTGTTTCATCATTTTGTTTGGAGTTATCTTCAGCAATATAGGTCACTACAAACTGCATATTACCAACTATTGGTGAGTTATAATGCAGCACATCACCAAGACGGTTTTCACCATTAAACAAAGCCTTAATATCACCATTAAAGTCATTCATTAAATCAACTTTGCCTTGTGCGACCTTCAACGCAGTATCATGACGGCCTATCACAATTTGCCCATAACTGCCTTGTAAACCTACATATTGATTACGTGCGGTAATATTCTCTTCAGTTTTACCATCGCTGTCTTGATCAGCGGCATTAACCGCAAATTCAAATTTATATACGGCTTTTAAACCATCACTTATATCACCACTACCTTTGATCCCCATTCGTGAGTTGTAGCTCTCTATGGAAGTTTCACTGCCATTTCCAGTGTCGCTGTTAGCAATCCCTAAATGAGCCCGTCCATATACATCTACTGCTTCGGCAGCACTATGAAAGGAAATAAAGCACATAGCAAAGCTCGACAACATCATGGCAGGTTTTTTCATGGTAGCGATCCTTAATTTAAGCAGTAACTTAAAAATCGAACATAAAGGGCTTTTGGTCAAGGCAAGGAGAGGATATTTCAAATAAAAATCACGGATCACTGATCTACCAACTAAATCAGATCAGGATCAGGCTTTTACTAAGTTGATCAATCACAGATCAGTTTTTTACTTAGAGAGTACGTTAACTTGTTGATTTAATGTTAGGGCGATCAGCCCATTGTTTAAAAGGTGAACAAAGAAAAGCCCCTGATCAGTCTACAACTAGTAAAATAATGATCCGTGAAAGCCAAGGTTAGTAAAACACTGATCCTGAGGTGCATGAGTAAGTAAACCGATGATCCGTCTTGATCAAGGCAATAAAAAACCGGCAAAAAGCCGGCTTTTTCAACTTATTATCAATTACTTGATTTGTGGATCAAGTTCACCCGATAAGTATTTAAGGTGCATATCATCTAAAGAGATTGGCTTGATCTTAGCCGCTTGACCCGCAGTACCAAAGGCTTCGTAACGAGCAACACAGATCTCAGTCATTGCTTTCGTTGCTTCTGCTAAGTATTTACGTGGATCGAAGTTAGCTGGGTTTAAAGCTAAGTGACGACGAATAGCACCTGTTGATGCTAAACGAAGATCGGTATCGATATTTACTTTACGAACACCATACTTAATACCTTCGATGATCTGCTCTACTGGCACACCATAAGTCTCAGGGATTTCACCACCGTATTGATTGATCACTTCTAACCACTCTTGTGGCACTGAAGACGAACCATGCATTACTAAGTGAGTGTTAGGAATACGGGCATGGATCTCTTTGATGCGATCAATCGCTAAGATATCGTCTGTTGGTGGACGAGTGAATTTGTACGCACCATGTGATGTACCACAAGCGATAGCCAGTGCATCCACTTTCGTTTTACGGACGAAGTCAGCCGCTTCTTCTGGATCTGTTAGCATTTGATCCGTAGACAGTTTACCTTCTGCACCAACGCCATCTTCTTCACCTGCTTCACCTGTTTCAAGTGAACCTAAAACACCTAACTCGCCTTCAACAGACACACCACAAGCATGCGCCATTTCAACTGTTTGACGTGTTACATCAACATTATATTCGTAGCTTGAAGGGGTTTTACCATCAGACATTAATGAGCCATCCATCATTACTGATGAAAAGCCTAATTGGATTGAACGCTGACATACACCCGGTGATGTACCGTGGTCTTGATGCATTACAACTGGGATATGTGGCCATTCTTCAACGGCAGCTAAAATCATATGACGAATAAAAGGGGCACCGGCATAGGCGCGAGCGCCTGCAGAACCTTGTACAATTACTGGGCTGTTTGTTTTGTCAGCCGCTTCCATAATTGCACGCATTTGCTCTTGGTTATTAACGTTAAACGCAGGTACGCCATAACCATTTTCAGCTGCATGATCAAGAAGTTGTCGCATACTGATTAAAGCCATTTGGTATTCTCCAAATTGTATCGACAGTAGTTACCTACCATCTAGTTTGAACGGATATAAGTTATTTTTTGATGCATCACTGCATCGCGAGAAGCTGTCGCCTACCGTAATAGCTGTAAATAAAATGAGGGTGAGAGGTATTTTATAAACAGCTAAACCAGCGTAATTACTTAACAACTACGCTAGCTTTCGCACTAATTACTTAGCACGTTCTTCAAGCATAGCAACTGCTGGTAGTTTTTTCCCTTCTAAAAATTCAAGGAAAGCACCGCCACCGGTTGAAATGTAAGAAACTTTATCGGCAATGCCGTATTTATCAATCGCTGCAAGCGTATCACCGCCACCAGCAATCGAGAATGCATTTGAGTTAGCAATCGCATCTGCAATAGCACGTGTGCCGTTACCGAATTGATCAAATTCAAATACACCTACTGGACCATTCCATACAACGGTACCCGCATTAGCAATAATTTTTGCTAATTGGTTTGCTGTATCAGGGCCAATATCAAAAATCATGTCTTCATCTGTTACTTCAGTCACATCTTTTAGTGTCGCTACTGCAGATTCAGAGAATTCATTACCTACAACAACATCTGTTGGTACAGGAATTTCGCCATTATTCGCTTTTGCAGCTGCACTTAATTTGTTTGCTTCATCGATTAAATCAGCTTCAAATAAAGATTTACCTACTGGGTGCCCTGCTGCCGCGATGAAGGTATTAGCAATACCACCACCCGTTACAAGTTGATCAACCACTTTAGATAGCGAATCAAGTACAGTTAACTTAGTCGATACTTTAGAGCCACCAACGATAGCCACTAAAGGACGAGCGGGGTTATCAAGCGCTTTACCTAGTGCGTCTAGCTCGGCCGCAAGAAGTGGACCTGCACATGCAACATCAGCAAATAAGCCCACACCGTGAGTCGATGCTTGTGCACGGTGAGCCGTACCAAATGCATCCATTACGTAAACATCACATAATGCAGCTAATTTTTTAGACAGTGTTTCGTCATTTTTCTTTTCGCCAACGTTAAAACGCACGTTTTCAAAAACAACCACTTCGTTGTCTGCTACGTCAACACCATCAAGGTAATCTTTTTCAAGACGAACAGTTTGCTCAAGAGCATTATTTAAATAATCAACAACAGGGGCGAGTGAAAACGCTTCATCATATTCCCCTTCCGTAGGGCGGCCAAGGTGTGACATCACCATTACTTTAGCGCCTTTTTCTAACGCTAATTTAATAGTTGGTAATGCTGCACGAATACGTGCATCAGAGGTCACTTTACCTTCTTTTACAGGCACATTTAAATCTTCACGAATTAACACGCGTTTGCCGTTTAAATCTAAATCTGCCATTTTAATGACCGACATGGACTTCTCCTTAGTTAACGATACTAATATTATATTTATACATTATTGGCTTACAGCCATCATCGCACGCGCAGTGTCGAGCATACGATTAGCAAAGCCCCACTCATTATCGCACCACACTAACAACTTTATCAGTCGTTTATGACTAACACGTGTCTGAGTGCCATCTATGATACAAGAATGTGGGTCATGATTAAAATCTACCGATACCAATGGCTCTTCTGTGTAGCTTAAAATACCTTCAAGACGGTCTTTTGCTGCTAACTTAAGTGCTTGATTGACAGTCGCTAAATTCACATCGGTATTCACTGTTACACTTAAATCCATCGCCGTCACATTGATAGTTGGTACCCTAACAGCAATGGCCTCAAAGCGACTATGAAACTTAGGCAAAATGCGCTCAATACCACGCGCAAGCTTTGTATCTACCGGAATAATAGACTGGCTTGCGGCGCGAGTACGACGCAAATCATGATGATACGCATCAATCACTTGTTGATCATGCATCGAGGCATGAATCGTCGTAATGGCCCCAGATTCAATTGAAAATGCGTCATCTAACACTTTAATCACTGGCACAATACAGTTTGTGGTACATGAACCATTTGAAACAATCGTATGTTCTGCTTTTAGCTCATCATCGTTAATACCATACACAATTGTGGCATCAACATCAGCATCTGCTGGCTGTGAAAACAATACTTTTTTTGCGCCCGCAGCTAAGTGTAGCTCTGCATGTTCACGTGAGTGATACACCCCAGTACATTCAAGAACCACATCAATATCTAGTGTTTGCCAAGGCAGTTCTGCAGGGTTTTCTTCTGCAAATAAGGCTATAGAGTCGTTAGCAACCGTTAAAGTATCTTCGCCAAGATTAACAGGGAATGAAAAGCGGCCATGAGATGTATCGTATTTAAGGAGATGGGCAATGCCCTTTGGGTCGGCTAATTCGTTAATAGCGACAATTTTGAGTTGATCTTCAAGCCCAGATTCATACAGGGCACGGACGATATTGCGCCCGATTCGACCAAAACCATTAATTGCAAGTTTGATTGCCATGAAGAAGAAAATCCACTCTATTTGCTTGCAGATAAAGGCAGCTGCCTTTTAGATGGCGGTATTGTAATCGACCTTACACATTTTTATAAGAGGGCAAGGTAAATAAAACTACTTTAACAACCCTAGATGGCTCAATTTTGGTAATCGACCTGAAGAGTTTTTATAAGAGGTCTGCAAAAATAAAAATTGCTTAGTATGTTTTAGATGGCGCAGTTTTGGTAATCGACCTTTGAAGTTTTTATAAGAGGGCAAGGTAAATAAAACTACTTTAACAACCCTAGATGGCACAATTTTGGTAATCGACCTGAAAAGTTTTTATAAGAGGGCAAGGTAAATAAATCTGCGTTAGCAACCTCTGTCTCTTTCTTTAATCCTTTATAGCCAGCGACGAACAGATTTTTTGTATTGCTGGTATGCTAATCCAAACTTCTCTGCCATAAACGTTTCTTCTGGCATAATTTGAAATCGATTCATATAAAGAATAAATATCGGCAGCATAATAAAACTCGCAATATTACCAAGATAGATTCCCCAACCAACTAGCATTAATAACATACCTACATACATTGGGTTACGGCTAAATTGATAAACACCACTGGTAACAAGACTTGCTGACTGTTCTGGAATTCGAGGGTCAACGGTCGTGCCTTGCTTGCGAAATTGATAAACACCTAATAAAGCAAACACCACACCTGAAAATGCAATGAGTAGTGCTACAAAAGATGCTGCAAAAAACGAGAAGCTAAAACTCGTAAACAACTCTGCTGTGCCCCACATCATCAACGCAATGATCAAAACCAGCGCAACTGGGGGCACTTTTAATTCTAACTGATTCACACAAGCTCTCCTACTTTCAATGCCTTACCACGACTAATTTGATGACACTGTGCTAAGAATAACTCGGCCGTTGCCATCGCATCAGTAAGGGCATGGTGCGAGCTGTAATGCGGTAAGTTGTAGCGCTTGCGACATTCGCTTAGTGTTAAATCATCGTGGCCAATTTCGTGGCCTTGCTGGTGCAGGCGTTTTTTTTCAATAACGAAGGTATCAAGAATTAAACGCGCCTTTGCATCTAAACCAAGCGTTCTGCACGCCTGTTTTAAGAACCCCCAATCTAGTGCCGCGTTATGAAACACTAGAATGCACTCACCAAAATGCTGATGCAGCTTGCCAAGAATGGTTTCGAGGCTCTCACCTGCAGCGATATCATGTTTAGCGATACCGTGATAAATCGGGCTTTGCTCTAAGCTTTGCACGTCTTTATTTATTAAGTGCTGCGCACCACTGAATTTGATGCACTGATCTTCTATCATTACCCACGCCACCGAAACAATTTCGTGCTGGCGAGGGTCAAGGCCCGTTAACTCCATGTCTATCACTACATAGCGCTCTTTATAGGCATCAGCTGCCAAAAGTTGCTTTCGCGCTAAATACCGACTTAACCAGCGTTTAACCATACCCTCTCCTATAAACTACCGCGAGCAAACTTAAATGCGGCGGCTTGCTGCGCCTGCTTAACCAAATAAAATGCTTCTTTTAATTGATGTCGCTCCAATGAATTCAACGCATTTGGGTTAATGCAGTTGCTAGGCAGCCCCTCTTCGTTAATTTGCGTGCCTAAACGCAGTTGAGTTAAAAAGCGCCAACAGTCTTTTAAGTTATATAGGTCATCTTTATTGAGTAGCGAAAATTTCATTAACGCGTCTATGCGCTCTTGGGTATTAGCGCGCTGAATACCCGCTTTGAGGGAATATAAACGCACTATGTCGTTAATGATCACCACACCGCGTTTTTTTAAGTCGAGGTATTTATGCTGTTTATCGTCTTTTTCTAATTTGAACTGATTGAACAAACCAATGGGCACTGGGGTATTTTTAATGTCGCTCGCCATAGCCGCATAGAATAAGTCATTCTTAGAAATGCGTTTTAGCTGCTCACAAAAGCGTGCATATAAGGTAGTGGAACCTTCTATAAAACGTAAGTCAAAAAATATCTTACAATTGAGCATCGCCTCTGGTGTCGGTGAGGTGATCCACTTATGAAACTTTTCAGTCCAAGCGTTAATGCCCATTCGACATTCTGCATTGCTCGCCATGATATTGCCAGGACAACGTTTTATGCCGCACTCAATTAAATGCTCACAGACATATTCGCCCATACGCTTAAAGTAATCTTGTTGTTCGTCCGTTAAATCATCAGGTAGTAACAAGCCATTATCTTGGTCTGAATGCAATGTTTGCTCTTCCCTTGCTTGTGAACCAAAACAAATAAAACTAAAGCTGGTTGGTGCCGCGCCATTATCTTCTTGGAACAAACGGATTAACCGCGAAGTCAGTGCATCGGTTAAGCCACTTAATAATTTACCAATCAAGGAGATGTCATCAATATTGTTTGAAAAGCCTTTTAACAAGCCGGGTATCTCTTGCGAATAACGCTTTAAATCTACCACGCTATGCGCTTTATAAATTCGTCCAATCAATTGCACTGGATCGCTTTTTTGCTGACGCAGCAAATCTGTGCTGGTGAGCATACCAAGCGGTTTGTGATGTTCATCAAGCACAGGTAAATGGTGGATGTTGTGCTTAAGCATTAAGTGCAATGCCGAAAACACGCGATTGTTTTCAAAAATAAACTTGGGCTTACAGGTCATGATGCTACTTACTGACTCTTGAGGGTCAACCTCATCGGCCAATACGCGATTGCGTAAGTCTCTGTCGGTCACGACCCCAACGAGGCGATCATGCTCAGTTAGCATAATCGACGAAACACCATGCTGTTTCATTTTTTTAGCGGTTTGACGAATACTTGCCTCTGGCGCCAAAGTGACCGCTTTGCGATTCATCAATTCGCAAATTTTTTTCTCCGACCAACTGTCGTTTTGACTTTTATAATGAGACGACAATAAACGGTTTTTATGGGCGCGAACAAAGTATTGCTCAAACACCTTGTACTCTCGGCGTAAGTAATCAAATGCCGCTTGGTTTAGCATGTAAACAATGCCTTCCTTTTGCACTGAAATGCTATTTTGAATCGCTTCGCCAGTTAACAGTGACGGAAAACCAAAGTAATCGCCACCTGATAATTTAGTGATCACATCGCCTTTTGGGTCGACTAAGTCGTAGTCGCCAGAGCGAATTAAAAATAACCGTAAATTATCAGAGCTTAACCACTGATTTTGATTCTCTCGGGTCAGATAAATAATATCGAGATGATTAACAAAATACTCGCATGCAGCGCTATCTAGCTGATTAAACGGCGTTTGTTGCATCACAAATTGGGCGACTTCCTGTTGCTCGGTATTCATGGTCATTCTCGCAATAAAATAGAGACAATATCTACACTACCCCTGTTTTAAATAAATAAAAAGCCCGACTTAAGTCGGGCTTTTGATCTTCAAGAGTGTGTTCTCATAAAATGGTTTTATTAGTGCGCGTGTGCTGCGCTAGAACCTTTAGGGTTACGGATACCTTCAACCATTTCTTGGATTTCAACTGGTGTTTCAGCTGTTAGTTTAAGTACGATAGCTGCAACTACAAAGTTAACAATCATACCAACTAGACCGATACCTTCAGGTGAGATACCAAATAACCAGTGTGCCGGTGTATTCAATTCAGGGCTTACGAACTTGAAGTAAATAATATAAGCCGCTGTGAATGTAATACCTGTCACCATACCCGCAATCGCACCTTCTTTATTCATCTTCTTAGAGAAGATACCCATAATGATGGCTGGGAAGAAGCTCGCCGCTGCTAAGCCGAAGGCAAAGGCAACAACCGAGGCCACGAATCCAGGCGGGTTAATACCAAAGTAAGCTGAAATCACAATCGCTATCATCGCTGCTAAGCGCGCAGCAAGTAGCTCTTGTTTATCACTAATATCTGGTTTTAAGGTACGTTTTAATAAATCGTGCGAAACCGAGGTCGAGATTACCAATAGTAAGCCTGCTGTAGTTGATAGCGCTGCTGCGATACCCCCTGCTGCAACCAATGCTACAACCCATGCTGGTAAGTCTGCAATCTCAGGGTTAGCAAGTACCATGATGTCGCGGTCAACTTTAACTTCGTTAGCGCTGTTTGGATCATCAATCTTACCTGCTGAGTAGAACATTTTGCCGTCACCATTTTTATCGTTAAAGGTGATTAGGCCTGTTCTTTCCCAGTTTTTAACCCATGCTGGTGCTTCTGCATACTCTGTACCGCTACCGTCTTTACCGTTAATTGTATCAATCATGTTTACACGAGCGAATGACGCTACAGCAGGTGCTGTTGTATAAACGATTGCAATGAAAACAAGTGTCCATGCAGCTGAGATACGCGTGTCTTTAACACGAGGAACAGTGAAGAAACGAACGATTACGTGCGGTAAACCTGCAGTACCAACCATTAACGCACCTGTGATTGCGAATACATCAATCATGCTCTTCGAGCCTTCGGTGTATTGCGCAAAGCCAAGTTCAGTACTGAGCCCATCTAGTTTATCAAGCACAAACTGTCCTGAGCCATCGCTAAGCGTTGCACCAAAACCGGTTTGTGGGAAGAAGTGACCTGTCATCATCATTGAAATGAAGATTGCTGGAACAAGGTAAGCAAATACAAGTACACAGTACTGAGCTACTTGCGTGTAAGTAATCCCCTTCATACCGCCAAGTACAGCGTAGAAGAATACAATCACCATACCAATGTAAACACCGGTCTCAATATCCACTTCTAAGAAGCGAGAGAAAACCACACCTACACCACGCATTTGACCTGCGATGTATGTGAAACAGATAAAGATCGCACATAAAATCGCAACAACGCGTGCAGTTTGTGAGTAATAACGGTCGCCGATAAAATCTGGTACTGTGAACTTACCAAATTTACGCAAGTAAGGTGCTAAACATAACGCAAGTAGTACATAACCACCTGTCCAACCCATTAGATATACACCACCGTCATAACCCGCAAACGAGATAATACCCGCCATTGAGATAAACGATGCCGCACTCATCCAGTCAGCAGCGGTTGCCATACCATTTGCCAGCGGCGGTACACCACCACCTGCAACATAGAATTCATTTGTTGACCCCGCGCGGGCCCAGATTGCGATGCCGATATAAAGCGCAAAGCTTAAACCGACGATAATAAACGTGAGTGTTTGAACATCCATTGCTTAGCTCCTATTCGTCTACGCCGTATTTTTTATCTAACGTATTCATTTTGAAAACGTAAACAAAAATCAAAGCTACAAAGGTGTAAATAGCGCCTTGCTGGGAGAACCAGAAGCCGAGTTTAAACCCAAAGAAACGTATCTCATTGAGTACGTCTACTAGTAAAATGCCAAAACCAAATGAAACGACAAACCAAATTGCTAATAATTTAAATAGCAGTGCGAGGTTTTCCGCCCAATAAGCTTTTGCTTGTTCTTCATCTTTAAAAGCCATTTTTATCCCCTTATGCATTACAAAAAAGTAATGAGTGGTATTAGTTGTCATTAACTAAGTTAGCAAGGGTTCTGATTTATGGAATTGAGACCATAGTCGTAACAGTCAGTTTACGTTTACGTAAACTGTAAAACATCATTTGTTAATGAATGGTAAAAAACAATAATTAACAACAACTTAACCTATAAAGATAAATTTGCGAAATAGCGAAAATAGTAAAAACGAATGATCTGCGACATTAGTCTAACAACCGTGCGTAAAACATAACTTTCCATTTATTATCAAAAACTTACTTTTTATTAATTTTTATTGCAAAAAATCTAGCCATCGAAATCGCGCATAATTCTGGTAAGGTAGTGTTATTACAATAATTACTGAATTTAAACATGACAGCTGCGCTTTTATTTGTTGCACTCGCCTATATTGGCGTGTTGTTTTGGTTGGCAAATTGGGGGGACAAAACCACTCCTCTTGCAAAAAGAATTAGTCACCATCCATTTGTTTATTCTTTTTCATTAGGCATTTACTGTACGTCTTGGACTTACTACGGTTCAGTCGGAACAGCCGCTACTAACAGTTGGAATTACTTACCGATTTTAATTGGTCCTGCGTTGCTATTTTTCTTTGGCCAAGGTTTTTTGCGCAAATTAGTTTTGGTAAGTAAAAAGCAAAATATCACCACGATTGCCGACTTTATTTCAGCGCGCTACGGTAAACGACAAACTACCGCCATTATGGTGACAATTATCGCTTTATTAGCGACGATTCCTTACATTGCTCTGCAATTAAAAGCTCTCAGTAGTAGTTTCTTATTACTACAAAACGATAGCCGTATTTCAGGCTCTATGTTGGCGTTATCTGCAACCTTAATCATGGCAATGTTTGCGATATTCTTTGGTACCCGCAAAGTGGATGTTACCGAATATCGCTCTGGACTGATGCTCGCTGTCGCTTTTGAATCTATGGTGAAGTTATTAGCTTTAGTCGCTGTGGCAGGACTTGCACTATACACTTTGTTTAACCTCAGTGAGGTACAAGCAGAGCAATTAACAGGTTCAGTTTGGCAGCATTGGCATAATTTTGACTTTTTTAGCTTCAACTTTATCGGCCAATCAATGATGGCGGCAGCAGCGATTATCTGTTTACCAAGGCAGTTCCATGTCACCGTGGTTGATAACCAAGATAAACGCCATCTTTTTACTGCTCGTTGGGCGTTTCCGTTGTATTTACTGCTAACTGCGGCAATGATTTTCCCTATTGCAACTGCCGCTATTCACCCTGGTATTGGCAGTGGATTTTCGCCCGACAGCTTTGTATTAGCCCTACCACTGATCCATGAAAATGCCTTCTTAACAACTTTTGTATTTATTGGTGGTCTATCAGCAGCCACGGCAATGATTGTAGTGGCTACACTCACCCTCAGCACCATGATCTCAAATGATGTGGTACTACCGTTAATGCTACGCCGTAAGTTTAAACGTAACCTCATTACCAGCAGCTATAAATCACAAATTTTATTAGTGAGGCGCTTCACCATTGCCGGTATTTTGATTTTGTCGTATTTCTACCAGCAATGGTTTGGTCATGGTAAAGCACTGGCAAGTATGGGGTTAGTGGCCTTTTCTTTGGTGTCGCAATTACTCCCAGCCATTGTTGGCGGCTTATACTGGCGAAAAGGCCACGCTTATGGCGTTTATGCCGGATTATTAGCAGGCTTCATTTGTTGGGTATTATTCTTAATGTTACCTATTTTAGATGCGGGTAATAGCCTAAATACGGAGCTGCAACAAACACTTATTACGCGTGGCACCCTAATCGCCTTGTTTGCCAATATTGGCTGTTATATTAGTTTTTCGCTCGGTGCAGATGAGCGTTTAATTGATAAGATTCAGGCAGCAGCCTTTGTTAACCCTAAAGAGCAAGCTGTATTCGCCAGACGCTTAAATAAAAACGTTAAAGCCACCGTTTACGACTTTAAAGTGCTGCTACAAACCTTTTTAGGCGTTCAACGCTCGCAACAAGTGCTGGCTCACTTTGCGTTGTCACATAACTTAGATGACAACAACGCACATCCAGACCCTGAGTTTATCGCTTATTGTGAGCGAGCCTTAACCGGTGTGCTAGGCGCATCTTCAGCACAAGCGCTGATCCACACGGTTGCCTCTGGTAAACGCATGGCATTTGAAGAAGTGGTTAACTTTTTTGATGAAACCACACAAGCACTGCAATTTAATCAAAATTTACTTTTCACATCCCTTGAGAACCTCAGTCATGGTATTTCGGTTGTTGATAAAGAACTAAATTTGGTTGCTTGGAATAAACGCTATGCCGAAATGTTTAACTACCCTGATGAGTTTCTGGAGGTTGGCCAACCTATTGAAGAAGTGATCCGCTATAACGCAGAGCGCGGTGAATGTGGTCCGGGTGAGGTTGAACGTCATGTAGAAAAGCGTGTACAGCATCTTAAAAACGGCACACCTCATCACTTTATTCGCCACCGCCGAAATGGCCAAGTATTTGAAATGATAGGTAACCCATTACCTGATGGCGGCTTTGTGACAAGCTTCTCTGATATTACTGTGCATATCGAAACGCAAAACGCCCTCGAAGAAGTTAACATGGATCTTGAAAACCGCATCGAAGCGCGTACCCAAGAAATACGCACCATAAATAGAGATTTACAAGCGCAAATCGATAGCCGAGTACAAACTGAGCAAGCACTTACTTTAGCCAAAAAAGAGGCAGAACAAGCTAATGACAGTAAAACGCGATTTTTAGCCTTGGCTAGCCACGATATTTTACAACCGCTGAATGCGGCGCGCCTATACCTTGCAGCTATTGATGATAAAACCCTTTCGAGCAACAACTTAAATAACTTTGAAAAGCTGGGTGCAAGCTTAGATTCAACGGTGCATTTGATGTCGGCGCTGTTAGAAATTGCCAAGCTCGAGCAAGGGGCAATGACCCCAACGCCACGTCATTTTAGTATTGATGACATACTTGCACCGCTAAAAAATGAATACGCCATTATGTCGAGTGAAAAAGGCTTAAAGCTTACAGTGCGTTCAAAAGGGACAATCGTACACAGCGATATCACCTATTTGCGACGAATTATTCAAAACTTGGTGTCAAATGCGGTTAAGTACACCGAAAGCGGCCGAGTTTTAATTGCGTGTCGCAAACGCAAACACCATTTACGTATTGAAGTTTGGGACACAGGCCCGGGTATAAGTGAAGTGGAGCAAGCAAAAATATTTAATGACTTCTACCGTATTGAAGCGGGCGATAACAAAGGAGTCGGACTTGGTTTAGGGGTAGTAAAACGGATGGTCGACTTGCTTTCGCTACGTATGGATGTCACTTCAACGCCCGGCAAAGGTAGCCGCTTTAGTATTGAAGTACCATATGGTGAAAGCCAATTTATTCAGCAAAAAGACACGCCTAAAAAAGGCGTTGAAAATCGCAGTGCAATGAACATTATTGCGGTTGATGATGATCCGGAGAATTTAAATGCTATGGCAAGTCTGTTGCAAAAATGGCAAGCCAATTATCAGCTCTTTGATCAAGTAGAAACTGTCATGGCCTATGCTAAAGACCACGGCGCACCCGATGTGATCTTAATGGATTATCAGCTTGGCCATGATTGCGATGGTATTACGCTAATTAAAACGTTAAGGGAAATTTGGCAAAGCCCAGTACCGGCAATTTTAATCACAGCAGTACGTGATGAAGCGCTAAAACAACAAACCAAAGCTGAGCAAATTCATTACCTTAGCAAACCCGTTAAGCCAGCTAAACTCAAAGCCCTGCTTAACCATAGCACTTAACACCATGCATTCCCTTTATTTAAGGCAAAGCAGTAGGCTTTGCCTTAAATTTTTGGAACAACCAACTAAGTGCAACTAACGACAAGCCTAAGCCGATAAACGAAATAGCACGTAATAATCCGGTTAAGTTTGCCATATCTATCAGAAACACTTTTAACACCACCAGCGCTAATAAACCAAGGCCTAGCTTTTGTAAAACCGTAATAGTTTTTAACTGCCCCGCCACGACCACCAAAGCACCAATAATAAGCCAAACTAAAGAGTAGCTATACAGCTCTGCATCTGAGGTCGGTAAAGCAAGATTTATATACTCCCCTTGCCAGTTGTGGCGAATTTCCGCATTGATATATAAAACACTCATCACACCTGCAAATGCACTAAAAAACTTATGCAAAAAGCGCTGAGATTTTGTCAGCTGGCTTGCCCAAATTGCAATTATGGCTGGAACTAACCAAAGTAATAGTAGCCAATTAATAATCGGCCAACTGCCAATATTTATCGGCTCAAAAAACGGATTTACAGCGGTAAAGCTTTTCAGAACTAACAATCCGCTTAATGCTAATAACGCAAAACCTGCCACTTGATAGAGCTTAGCTAATTGCGCAGTAAAACGTGAACGCATCAGGTAAACACAGCCCAATATGCCCCAGTTACAGGTTAATAAAATATGCTCATACACAGACAAGTTCTCAAAATCAGGATAGTGCCCCACTAACTGATAGCTCGTCTCTGTGGTAATGAATAAAGCGATACAATGAAGCGTAGCACCTTCTAGCCACACCCGAACAGATTGCTGCTGCCAGTGTCTTGCTGCCAAGTAAAATAAGCAAGCAGACACAGGGTAAACAACTAAACTCCAGTGCACACCAAGTAATAGCGCATCACTGTAATCAGCTGACCAAGGTGCAAAACTTAACCTAACAAGTAAAGCACCAACTAAACCTTTTAGCGGCCAAGTCGGAATACTGAGTGCATGTTTATTGACATAAAAACTGATCAACAACACTTGCGCAGCGAGTGCCAAGGTTAAGCTACTCCCTTCAAGAAGCATGGTTAACGCCAAACTAATATTGGCATTACCGCCAAGCCAGTAACTAAATACCTGCATTGGATTCGTGCTATTAATTGATAACTTAAATAACCAAGAAGACAGTGCCAGTAATACAAAGCACCAAACCGGGTATGCCGTCATTAAGGCATGATCAGGAGTGATGACATATAAGCAACTAATAATCACAAAGCCTGAAAGTGAAGCGAGTAAGGTAAAGCCAAAGCGTTTAGGGTATTTACGACCAAACAAAAAACCATAACCAGCAAACAAAGCAATAAAAAACAGCCCTGCTCCGTAATTTTGTCTAAAAACAAAAAGCTGCTCAGAGTAATCAACAGTATTGTATTGCCCTGTTAGCAAACACACCACACTCACTACAGCAATTATCAGCCAGTGATCCCATGCACTGTTTTTTAATACCAAAAACAACAGTAAAGCCACTAACGACAACATACTAAGCTGCCAAGTAAGCAGATCATTATGGCTAATGAGTAAAAGATAAAGTGGCATGACAACTGCTAATAACAGAGGGTTGTCGGGCAGTTGTTTCAGAAGTGTTTTAAAGCGGTGTGGGCGGTATTCAACTTGTTTAATACTTAGCCCTAAACGTGGAATCGCAATTAACAATACAATGCTAAACAGCGCATAAAGGTTAATAAACCAGTGTAGGTTTTTAGTTGCACTCATTGCAACTAAGCAATACCAGCCTAAATGCCCCGCCCATAACAAATACCACAGCCAATGCCGTTTTACGTAATGTGCGACTAGCGAAGCTGATACACTGACAAAAGCAACATAAGTAAGGAGTGCAATAAAGTCATTACTCCCAGTATCTACCCATAAAGGCACACTGTAAGCGCCAATAATACCAATTACAGCCAGCACGGGGCCAAAACGTAATGCCATCCAGCTTGCAGCCAAAGAAACCAAGGTTAAAATGCTAAATGCTGGTAAGGCTTGTAGTAAGCCGTAATGACTGTAGGCCAGCAAGGTCAATGCAAACAAACTAATAAAGCCGCCACTTGCCAGCGCCGCGGGAATATAGTTGCTAAATCCTTCAAAGGTAATACCTTTACGATGTAAAACCTCAGCTGTAACAATTAAACTCAGGCCAAAAATAGCGCCAAGTA
Source organism: Pseudoalteromonas sp. PAR1 (assembly GCF_947311895.1). Lineage (NCBI taxonomy): Bacteria > Pseudomonadati > Pseudomonadota > Gammaproteobacteria > Alteromonadales > Pseudoalteromonadaceae > Pseudoalteromonas > Pseudoalteromonas sp. PAR1. Next base: position 154,241 of record NZ_CAMZMY010000001.1, read on the forward strand.
TGAGTCGCATGGTTTCGGATAATAAACCGGCTTCAAGTGAATAGCGGGCCAAAAAGATACCACCAAAGGCAAGTGCAACCGCTCCTACCCAAGTTAGCCAATTGGCTTTGATTTGTGTAACTAGTTGGCTAACTAGCGGATTAAAAGTTGCAGGCTTGGGTTTCGTTTGCTGTGGCTTTTTAGCCATTGCCTCAGTTGGCTTATTGATGGCTTCAGGCTTTGGTTCTCGTTTTGAAGTGTCGGTCAGAGCTTCGTTTAAATTATCAAACGAATTTACAATAGTTGCTTGTGGATTATGGATATAGGTCGCGTTAAGTTCTACTCGAAGAGCAGCTACTTCACGCTTCAAACTAGAGAGTTGAAAAAAGGCAATAATGCCAGCAATTGAGCCACCTACAACAACTAGTGCTAGTAATACTAGTAACGCAATACCGTCGTCCATACTCACTCCATGTGTACGCTTTAAACAAAAAAGCAAAAACCTTAATTGTTTATATAATAAACACTTAGCAAGAGTAAAGAAACAACGATATTGCGTTCAAGCCAATTAAGACTGCTCAGTCACCGTTCGCTCTAAGGTCATTTTGTAACCTGAATCAGTGGTTTCATCATGTTCAATCACCAAGATATAGTTACCTTCTTCGGTAAAATCCATGTCGCTTTGTTGCAATAGCACAATCTGCTGGCCGTTGTCTTCAAACACCACATAGGTTGTATAAACTTCGTTATCAACCACCTGCTCTTTTTGGTCGTATTGATCTAAACCTTCAACGACATTACTAGTATCATCAACGGTTTCACCATTGAGAGTGAAATACACATCGACTTCGTCAATCTGTTGCCCTGCATAGTTATCAATTAAATTAACCACAGTAACTGTGTGGCTATAGCTGCTAGGTGTTAGGTTTTCTTCAATGGTCATCATACGAGGGCCGTAGTCTTTGTCATTGTAGAATAGACCAACCGCACTTTGCTCACGCTCTAATGTCATTAAGAAGTTATCAACAATCTTGTCGCCAGCCTCATCTAACATGGCTACGCTGTAACTATTTGGTGACATACTCATGTATTCAGAGTAACTATCGTTGCTTACAACTTCGGTATTGGTAGACGTTGTTCCTCTGGTTACTTTAAATTGGGTTTGTGTGTAATCATCAATAGTATTAATAAATCGCAACTGGCCTTGTGCGTCTTGGTGGTTTAGTTGAGTCACCGAGCTACTTGCCGTCACTACATCAAGGGTAATGCCGTCTTCTTCTGTTGCATAACTTGGGCGGATCATCGCCATGTAAGTTGCTTCATCATTAAAATACAATTTTGGTGATTCAAAAATCACATCAGTGCTACCACTGGCAGTGACATAAATAGTGTAATAACCCTCCTCAAGCGTAGATAGTTCTGGCTCTACCAGGTACTGCGAAGTCATCAGTAACTCTGCGGTATCAAATAACCCGTCATCAGTGGCAATGTAAACATCGTAAATATTGTCTTCTCCGACGATATTAAAAAAGCCAACATTAAACTCATCTTCATCGCTTGAAGATGGCACACTTAGCTCAGTGAATGTTGGCTCAGCAAAATCACCATTCATTACTAGCAACTGGGTTTGATCGTCTTTAATTTTAATGGTTTCTTCATCAATAGTGATATAGCTATCGTTGACATCAACATACTGAAAACTCAGCTCATACTCACCCGAGCTGTAATTATGGCGGGTTGATACATCACCAAAATCTGCGCCCGAACGTTCAGTGTCATCAACAAATAAACGTGTATAGGGGCTATTATAAGAGCCATTGTACAGTTGCACATAGCCGCTGTTGCTATTGCTGCTGTCGTCACTAGAACAGGCAGCCAGCAACGAAAGCAAACTTGTGGCAACAATTGTTTTAAGCAGAGTACTTTTCATGGAGTTTATTCCTTATTGTTTGTAATAATCTACTTTGACTCAACTAAAGCAATAAAATTCTATGTTTTACAAACGATTACCTTCACTTACAGTTACTTACGTTAAGGTTAAAAAGTGTAGAAAAAGGTATAGAAAGGCACTCATTAATCATAATTATGGACAGAAAATCACATTTATAGTGAAAGCAGCTTACTTTTACACGAAAAGTAAATAATGATTACATTTTGTAAGGTTAGACAATGAAGTCAGATAAATTATTAGATAGTTCAATTTGCGCTATGCAGCGCTAAAAAATTAGCAAATAATGAGGCTCACACAAACGGGATTAGAATGAGGACTATGAACACGATTTTAACCACACAATGCGATGATGATGTTGGTCTAATTGCCAAGATCACCGGTCTTTGTCATCAGCATAATTTAAACATTACACGTAATAACGAATTTGTAGATAAAGACGCTAAACGCTTTTTTATGCGTACAGAGTTAAGCGGCGTTATTTCAGATGATTTTTTACCAAGCCTTGCTGAGCTACTTCCTGATGGCGCAGAGCTTGCGCTGCATAGCAGTGAAAAAACCAAAGTGGTATTGCTTGCCACCAAAGAAGCACATTGTTTAGGTGGTGTATTACTTAAGCAATTCGAAAAAGCATTAAACATCGAAGTACTGGCTGTGATTGCCAACTATGCAGACTTAGCTCCTCTGGCTGCAGGCTTTGGCGTGCCGTTTCATGTAGTATCGCACGAAGGTTTAAGCCGTGCTGAGCATGATCAACAAGTGGGTGATTTAATTGCCAGCTATCAGCCTGACATTATCGGCCTTGCTAAATATATGCGTATTTTAAGCCCTGAATTTGTGGCGCGCTTTGAAGGTAAGATTATTAATATTCACCATTCGTTTTTGCCTGCCTTTATTGGTGCGAAGCCTTACCATCAGGCATTTGAGCGCGGTGTAAAAATAATTGGTGCGACCGCTCACTTTGTTAATAACGAGCTTGATGAAGGGCCGATTATTTTACAAGATGTGACACATGTTAGCCATGCGGATACCGCTGAGATGATGGCAAAAATGGGGAAAGATGTTGAGAAAACGGTGTTTTGCAAAGCGCTGCAACTCGCGTCTGAACATAAACTGTTTATCAATGGAAATCGAACCGTGGTGTTCGCTTAAGCAATAAAATGAAGAGGCTGTATGGCCTCTTTATTGTTGTTATTATCTTTTGTTATGCCGACTCAATAGGCTCTAGTTGTAATTTAGAGGCAATTAATACCGCTTGAGTACGGTTATACACACCTAGCTTTCTAAAAATTGCAGTAATGTGTGCTTTCACTGTCGCTTCAGAAATATGTAACTCGTAAGCAATCTGTTTGTTTAACAAGCCTTCGTGTAAGTATTGTAAAACTTTATATTGCTGTGGCGTAAGCGATGCAACTTGAGCGGCAATTTCTTTATCTTCGCCATCAACATCAGAGACTTTATCTTTTAATTCTGATGGTAGCCACACATCACCCTCAAGAATGTGGTTGATTGCCATGGCAATATCATCTGACGATGATGATTTTGGAATGAATCCCATTGCACCATAGGCCATTACTTTAGAGACAACGTTAATATCTTCGCTGCCAGAAACAACAGCAATTGGTAAGCTAGGATAATCTTCGCGAATGCGAATAAGGCCGTATAAATCGCCATTGCCTGGCATGTGAAGGTCTAGTAGTAAGATATCAAGATCTTCTTGTTCGTTTAACACCTGTAAAGTGGTCTCAAAGTTTTCCGATTCAAACACTTCTAAATCAGCGAACTTAGCACTTAATGCCCCTTTCAGCGCTTCACGAAATAACGGATGATCGTCCGCTATTAAAAACTGACTCATGGTTCACTCCTAATAAATTCGGCTGACACCTATTTCTAAGTGACAGCCGATATACTACGTTTAGAATCAACTTCTAATCAAGTTTTTAACGTGATTTTAACGATTTAATCGGTTTTCGATTAGTTCATCTACCACACTTGGATCGGCAAGAGTTGATGTATCACCTAGCTGTTGATGCTCATTTGCCGCAATTTTACGTAAAATTCGACGCATGATCTTACCAGAACGTGTTTTCGGTAGACCCGGAGACCATTGGATCATATCTGGTGAAGCAATTGGGCTTAGTTCTTTACGAACCCAGTTACGCACTTCTTTTGTTAGTTCATCGCTCACTACAACACCCTCATTTGGTGTGATGTAAACATAAATGCCCTGACCCTTAATGTCATGCGGATAACCAACTACAGCAGCTTCTGCTACAGCTTCGTGAGCAACCAATGCACTTTCAATTTCTGCCGTACCTAGGCGGTGGCCTGATACATTAAGTACATCGTCCACACGGCCAGTGATCCAGTAGTAACCATCTTCATCACGGCGACAACCATCACCGGTGAAATACACACCAGGGTAAGCTGAGAAATAAGTTTGTTCAAAGCGTTCATGGTCACCATAAACTGTACGAGCTTGTGACGGCCAGCTATCTAAAATAACAAGGTTGCCATCAACCGCGCCTTCGAGTGTATTACCTTCAGCATCAAAAAGTGCCGGTGCAATACCAAAGAAAGGACGAGTTGCAGAGCCTGGTTTCATATCTGTCGCACCTGGTAACGGTGTGATCATGATGCCACCAGTTTCTGTTTGCCACCACGTATCTACAATTGGGCAGTTTTCGTTACCAATGTGCTCGTAATACCAAGCCCACGCTTCAGGGTTAATCGGCTCACCCACTGAACCCATGATACGTAAACTATTGCGTGTTGAGGTAGCTGTTGGCTCATCACCTTTCGCCATTAAAGCACGGATAGCTGTTGGTGCAGTGTAAAGGATAGTCACGTTGTGCTTATCAATCACTTCACCCATACGACCCGCCGTTGGATACGTTGGTACACCTTCAAAAACCACTTGCGTACAGCCGTTTACTAATGGCCCATAGGCAATATAGCTGTGACCTGTGATCCAGCCCACATCAGCGCTACACCAGAAGATATCGTCTTCTTTTAGGTCAAACACGTATTCATGTGTCATTGATGCATAAACGAGGTAACCACCGGTAGTATGAACCACCCCTTTTGGTTGACCTGTTGAGCCAGAGGTATAAAGAATGAAAAGCGGATCTTCTGCATTCATTGGCTCTGGTTCACACTCAGCAGGTAGGTCAGCGACAAGTTCATGCCACCAAATATCGTGGCTATTCCACTCAACTTCGCCACCGGTTAACTGATGCACAATAACGTGTTCAACCGTAGTTACTGAGTCTTGTGATACCGCTTCATCAACATTTGCTTTAAGTGGTACACAGTTGCCAGCACGGCGACCTTCGTCTGAAGTAATTACCACTTTAGCGCCTGAGTCATTAATTCGGTCAGCAATCGCTGATGGAGAGAAACCACCAAATACCACAGAATGAATCGCGCCAATACGCGCACATGCTTGCATAGCGTAAATAGCTTGCGGTGTCATAGGCATGTAAATAGCAACGCGATCACCTTTTGATACGCCTAACTTTTTAAGGCCATTTGCCAATTTTGCTACTTCGTCGTGAAGTTGTTGGTAGCTGATATTTTCGCTGTGTTCAGGGTTGTCACCTTCCCAAATAAGGGCTGTTTTATCTGCTTTAGTAGCAAGGTGGCGGTCAATACAGTTATATGAAGCGTTAAGTTGGCCGTCTTCATACCAGCGGATGCTGATGTGGCCTTTGTCGAATGAGGTGTTTTTTACTTTATTATAAGGAGTTGACCAATCAAGGCGTTTACCGTGCTCTCGCCAAAATCCTTCAGGGTCATCGATAGATTGCTTATACATTGTATTATATTTATCGTTATCAACTAATGCTGCATTCTTGATATGCGCTGGTACTGGATAGATACTTTCTGACATTGTTGTCGTCTCCATTTTAATTACTTGCCTTCGGCCTGCCTCAAGGATCACTCAGCAAAGCCCCTGAAAGTATTAGACCTTAGTTGTATATCTTGTCATTTCACAAAAAACTTCGAAATCGCCTTCTATAATCTAGTTCAATGTTCGCAGGTAAGCGATTTTGAGTCGCTTACCACCTTAGTCTAATAGACCAATAGATAATTGAGAGAAGTCATTTCTTAAACAACAGTGATACAACAACATTAATGCAATCAACAAGTAGCTTCGACAGGAATACACATTATGACAACAACAAAAGTAACCGCATTAAAAACACTGACAGCTTCGGCTGTTTTATGTGCACTTGCAGGTACCGCTAACGCTGCAACCATTGGTAACACCGACGTTTCTTATGGTGGCTATGTAAAACTAGATGCGATGTGGAGTGATTACTCTGCAGGTGTACCAGCCGGTGGCAGCATTGGCCGTGACTTCTATGTCCCAAGTACAACACCCGTGGGCGCAGACAGCGACAGTGATGCTGTCTTTGATATGCATGCTCGCCAGTCTCGATTTAGCCTAGGCACAGCAACTAAATTAGATGATGGGAAAACAATTAAAACCAAAATAGAAATCGATTTCCTTGCTTCTGCACCAGGTGGAAATGAGCGTGTTACAAACTCATATGCACCGCGTATACGCCAAGCATTTGTAACTTATGATGGATGGTTATTTGGTCAAGCTTGGTCAAACTTCCAAAACGTTGGCGCCCTTCCTGAAACCTTAGACTTTGTTGGCCCAGCAGAAGGTACAGTGTTTGCTCGCCAAGCACAAATTCGCTACACAACAGGTAACTGGTCATTCTCTGTTGAAAACCCTGAAAGCACAGTCACTGTAGGTGGTGCTCGTGTGGCGACTGATGATGCCTCAATGCCTGACTTTACAGCACGTTATGCCCATAAGGCTGATTGGGGTGAGCTTGTTGTAACAGGTCTGGCACGCCAGCTTACTTATAAACAAAATGGCATTGATGCGGATACATCATCGTTTGGTATCAGCGCATCAGGTAAAGTAAATTTTGGTGAAAATAATCTTAAATTTATGCTTACACAAGGTTCTGGTTTAGGCCGCTATGTTGGTTTAAATGTTGCTCATGGTGCAGTACTTGATGGCGATGATCTTGATGCGATTGATTCAACATCTGGCTTTATTGCTTATCAACAAAACTGGAGCAGCCAATGGCGCTCAACCTTCCTGTATTCATTCTTCTCTGCTGATAACAATACTGACTTATTAGCTATGTCTATAGACCCAACAAAGACAAGCCAAAGCTTTAGCGCTAACCTATTGTATTCACCAGTTAAAAAATTGACTTTTGGGGTTGAATTCAAACATGCAGAACGTGAGCTTGAAAGTGGTACTGATGGCGATATGGATCGTCTGCAATTTTCTGCAAAATACGTGTTTTAAAGTTAAAAGTTTTACTTCCTGAAGCGGCTTCGGCCGCTTTTTTTTTATCAAGCGTTTGGATTCTCCTGCGTTGCATTTTTAAAAACATTTCAAGCCCTACAAAAACTTAATTGCAAATCGTTCTCATTTAGTTTAGATTACGCGTTAATTTCATTATTAATTGAACTAATTGGAACTTTGCATGTCATCAACAAAATTTTTGCGCTTATCGCAGTTAAGCCTAGTGACCTCAGCACTACTTAGTGGACACGCTTTAGCTGAACAACAAAAAGAAGAACAAGCTATTGAAAAAATAGCTGTTTATGGCCAGCATCATAAAAATTACATCACCGAAGAAGCACAGTCAGCAACTAAGTTAGGACTAACAATTAAAGAAACACCACAGTCAATCTCTGTTGTTTCACGTGCATTAATGGATGATTTCTCCCTCGATAACCTAAATGCCGTATTAGAAAGCACTCCTGGTGTGACTGTTGAACAAATCGAAACTGACCGTACTTATTTTAAAGCCCGTGGTTTTGAGATCACCAACTTCCAAGTTAATGGCATGGGTATGCCACAAGATAACGGTTCAATACAAGGTACTCTAGATACCTCTATTTTTGATAGTGTTGAAATTGTACGTGGTGCCAACGGTTTAATGACAGGTGCTGGTAACCCATCTGCAACCGTCAACATGGTTCTAAAGCGCCCTACTTACCAAACACAAGTAAATGCATCTGTATCGTATGGTTCATGGGATAACAAACGTCTAGAGCTTGATGCATCAACTGCTCTCAACGAAAACCATGCAGTGCGTGCTGTATTCACCAAGCACAAAACAGAGTCATACCTTGACCGTTACGAGCAAGATAAAACAATTTATTACCTAGCCTACGAAGGTCAGCTTACTGATAGCACAGTTGTAACTGCTAACTATGTAAATCAAAAGAAAGATGCCGACAGCCCACTTTGGGGCGCGCTACCGCTTTATTATAGCGATGGTACTGCAACAAACTTTGATACCTCAACTAGCACAGCGTCTGATTGGTCATATTGGAATAACACAACAGAGCAGTTGTTCTTATCAATTGAGCAAGCAATTACCAATACTTGGTTCTTAAAAGCAAGCTACGCACACTTAGAAAATGAGCAAGACTCAGAACTTTTCTATGTTTACGGTACCCCAGACAGAGAAACAGGTCTTGGCTTAACAGGTTACGCAAGTGAATATGACCACAAAGATAAGCACGACATTTTAGATATTTACGCAACGGGTAAATTTGATTTATTTGGTATGGAACATGACCTATCTTTTGGCGTAAACCAAGCAGATATTGATTACAAAGATAAATCACTGTATGACTACACGACTGGTAATGGCTTCCCTGCAATGCCGGAGCTAGGTGGGTGGAATGGTGTTGCGCCAGTGCCAACACTTACTGATGGTTTAACAGGTGCTGATATCACCAGCCGTCAACGTTCTGCGTATATTTCAACACGTATCCGTGCCACAGATGCTTTCAGTATTTTAGCTGGTGTAAGCCAAGTAAACTGGGAAACAGAGGGCGAGTCATATGGTAAAGCAAAAGATAAAGACAGTGAGCAAACTGTGCCTTACTTCGGTGCTGTGTACGATATCAACGAAAGCTTATCAACTTACGCAAGCTACACTGAAACCTTTGTGCCACAAACTGAACGTGACATCAATGGCGATTACTTAGACCCAATCACAGGTAAAAGCAGCGAGATTGGTGTAAAAGCACAGCTACTTGATGATAACTTATTTGTTACTCTTGCCTATTTTGATGCTAAACAGGAAGGTCTTGCTGTTGCCGTGCCAGGTTCACTTCCTGATGATACACGTTATTATGGTGCTGATGGCATAAACAGTGATGGTTTTGAGGTAGAATTAAGCGGTCAAATTAACGATACCTTGAGTGCGAGTTTCAGTTACAGTAATTTAAATATTGATGGTGATGACCTAGTTAAAGACTACACACCAGAAAATCAATTCAAACTTGCTGTAACACACAAAGTACCTGAAGTTGATGGCTTAACTTTTGGCTTAAATTATCAATGGCAAGACGACACCAAGCGTGTACAAATTCGTGATGCTGATACTAATGCCCCTCTCATTACCACAACGCAAGATGCTTATGGCTTATTAAATCTAATGGCGACTTATGACATCAATGATAATGTAAGTGTTAACCTTAATATCAACAACGTCACTAATGAAAAATATCTTCATAGCCTGTTCTGGGCACAAGGCTATTACGGCGCACCACGTAACTACTCAGTGTCTTTCAACTGGCAGTTATAAGCTTTGAGCTAGAAGTTTAAAGCTTAAGTACTGAAAAGCCGCATCATCTGCGGCTTTTTCATGAAAGAGTTGCAAGAGTAAAGTTAGAAAAGGGAAAGTTACAGTCACTATCGCGTGTTCTGACAGCTGAAAGCTACACGCAACCACAGAATACCGCCAACAATCTAGTGATTAAACGCGATATAAAATATAAGCACCCATAAAAAAACCGCTAACAATGTAGCGGTCTTTTTTGTGTTAAGTGCGGGTCAAATCACGCTTAACTGTACTCTTTAGTAGTGTTTATAGCTCGTCTTCAGCTATTAGGCCTGCATCTTCACCATCTTCTGGTTGTACAGTTGCCTGTAGTAATAGCATCTCACGTAACTTACCTTCGATCTCATCTGCGATCTCAGGGTTATCTTTTAAGAACTTAATTGAGTTTGCCTTACCTTGACCAACTTTATTGCCATTGTAGCTGTACCAAGCACCTGATTTTTCAACAATCTTATGCTTAACACCTAAGTCGATTAGCTCACCTTGCTTAGAAATACCTTCACCATACATGATGATAAATTCAGCTTGTTTAAACGGCGGCGCAACCTTGTTCTTAACAACTTTCACGCGGGTTTCGTTACCAACAACCTCGTCGCCTTCTTTTACTGAACCAATACGACGAATATCAATACGTACTGAAGCGTAGAATTTAAGCGCGTTACCACCGGTTGTTGTTTCTGGGTTACCAAACATAACACCAATTTTCATACGGATTTGGTTGATGAAAATACACAGCGTATTTGAACGCTTGATGTTACCTGTAAGCTTACGTAGTGCTTGTGACATTAAGCGAGCTTGTAAGCCCATGTGTGAATCACCCATGTCGCCTTCGATTTCAGCTTTAGGTGTTAAAGCAGCTACCGAGTCGACAATCACAACATCAACAGCACTTGAACGAACTAACATGTCACAAATTTCTAATGCTTGCTCACCAGTATCTGGTTGAGAAACAAGTAATTCGTCAATGTTTACACCCAGTTTTTGAGCGTATACAGGATCCAGAGCGTGCTCAGCATCTACGAATGCACAGGTTTTACCTTGCTTTTGAGCTTCAGCGATAACTTGTAAAGTAAGCGTTGTTTTACCTGATGATTCAGGACCATACACTTCAACAATACGGCCCGTAGGTAAACCACCAATACCTAATGCGATATCGATACCTAGTGAACCTGTTGAGATAGCTTCAATGTCTAGGGCTTTGTTGTCGCCCAGTTTCATAATTGAGCCTTTACCAAATTGACGCTCAATTTGTGATAAAGCAGCATCTAAGGCTTTTTGTTTGTTATCGTTCATTCTGTTCTCCAAATCCGGCTAATGCAGACAGTATACTGTATGAAATCACAGTATCAAGCTAATTTTCTGATTTTATCAATTCAATTACAGTTTTTAATGAATAAACAATAGCTTGCAGTCTAACTTCAGCTCTATCTCCTGAGAAAACCTGTTCGCTTGGGTAGTTTTTTCCGGCAAAATGAATACAAAACCATACCAGCCCTACAGGTTTATCCAGTGTTCCACCACCGGGGCCTGCAATCCCTGAGATAGCAATTGCAATATCTGCGTTTGCAGCTTTTGCAGCACCCGATGCCATTTCAAGCACGGTTTGCTCACTGACAGCACCAAAATTGTTTAATGTTTGCTCACTAACACCTATTAATTGCTGTTTTGCTTGATTGCTATAAGTAACAAACGCACGGTCAATATAATTCGAACTGCCGGGGGTATCAGTTAACGCATAACTAACGCCACCACCAGTGCATGATTCTGCGGTAGTGATCCATAAGCGTTTATCCGTTAAAATAGCTCCTAATTTCGCAGCAAGTGTTTTAATCTCTTGATGTAATTCCATATTCAGCCTTTGGGTAAATACATGTCGTTTGATCTTTATGCACCGCACACTATAAAACAACAAACCCCTATGATGCAGCAGTATCTAAAAATAAAAGCCGAGCATCGGGATATTCTATTGTTTTATCGTATGGGCGATTTTTACGAACTTTTCTTTGATGACGCTAAACGTGCAGCGCAACTTCTTGATATTTCTCAAACTCATCGCGGTAAAGCCGGTGGTGATCCAATACCAATGGCAGGTGTGCCTTATCATGCCGTTGAAAACTACCTAGCTCGCCTTGTACAAATGGGTGAATCAGTAGCTATTTGCGAGCAAATTGGCGACCCCGCCACCAGCAAAGGCCCTGTGGAACGTAAAGTTGTGCGTATTGTTACCCCTGGCACAATTTCTGACGAAGCGTTACTACAAGAGCGCCAAGACAACCTTCTGACCAGTGTTTGGCAAAACAAGCAAGGCTTATATGGAGTTGCCTATCTTGATATAAACTCTGGTCGATTCAATGTATTAGAAGTTAATACTGATGAAGCATTTAGCTCAACATTACAGCGTTTAGCACCGGCAGAGTTACTTTATAGTGAAACCTTTGCGAATGTGCACTTAATTGAGCACATTAAAGGTGCACGTCGTCGCCCTGAATGGGAATTCGATCTAGATACTGCGCAGCATTTACTGTGCGACCAATTTGGCACTAAAGATCTGGTTGGTTTTGGTGTAGACAAAGCACATGCCGCTTTAGTGGCTGCGGGCTGTTTAATGCAATACGTAAAAGATACGCAGCGCATTGCCCTGCCGCATATTCGTGCCATTACCCTTGAGCAAAACGAACATGCAGTGATCTTAGATGCAGCCACCCGTAAAAATCTTGAACTTACCGTTAACTTATCGGGTGGTTATGAAAATACCCTTGCGCAAGTACTTGATAAAACGGCGACAGCGATGGGTTCTCGCTTATTAAAACGCCGTATTCATACACCGGTGCGCAGTAAAACAGAGCTCAACTCTCGACTCAACGCTATTAGCGCCATTATTGATGCGCAATTATGTGGTGAACTGCAAGAGTCGTTAAAACAAATTGGTGACATTGAACGTGTCATCGCCCGTTTAGCACTTTGTACCGCAAGACCACGTGATTTAACGCGCCTGCGTAGTGCACTGCAAGCACTAGCACCACTACACGAATTACTGATGGATGCTAATGACCCACGTATTAGCCAAATCATTGCTCAGTCGCAACAGTTACCTGAACTACAAGATTTACTCGAACGTGCTGTAATCGAAACCCCACCAGTACTTATCCGTGATGGTGGCGTTATTGCACCGGGCTATAATAGTGAGCTTGATGAATGGCGTGCACTAAGCCAAGGTGCAACCGATATTCTTGAAAAGCTTGAAGAGCGTGAGCGAGAGCGCACTGGCATTAGCACTTTAAAAATTGGCTACAACAAAGTGCATGGCTTTTTTATTGAAGTAAGCCGCGCCAATTCTCATTTAGTGCCTGCAGATTATATTCGTCGCCAAACGCTAAAAAACAATGAGCGTTATATTATCCCTGAGCTAAAAGAGCATGAAGATAAAGTACTTGGTAGCCAATCAAAAGCACTTGCGCTTGAAAAACAGCTTTACGAGCAACTGTTCGAATTTATTGCTCCGCACATTGAACAGTTACAAACTATGGCTGCCGTACTGGCTGATTTAGATGTTTTAAACAATTTGGCAGAACGAGCACAAGCGCTTAATTATGCTAAGCCAACACTGTGCGATAACGATAACATCAGTATTAAACAAGGTCGCCACCCGGTGGTTGAACAGGTAATGAAAGACCCGTTTATTGCCAACCCAGTGGAGCTTAATAACGACCGTAAAATGTTGATTATCACAGGTCCAAATATGGGTGGTAAATCAACCTATATGCGTCAAACTGCACTTATCGTGCTAATGGCACACATTGGCTCTTATGTGCCTGCAGATAGTGCTGAAATCGGAAATATTGACCGTATCTTTACACGTATTGGGGCAAGCGATGATTTAGCATCAGGGCGTTCAACTTTCATGGTTGAGATGACAGAAACGGCAACTATTTTAAATAACGCCACAGCACAATCACTGGTGCTAATGGATGAAATTGGTCGCGGTACTTCGACCTATGATGGTTTATCACTAGCCTATGCAACAGCTGACTATTTAGCTTCAAAAATTGCCGCTAAAACCTTATTTGCAACTCACTATTTTGAGTTAACAGAGCTGGCCGAACAAAAAACAGGGTTGGTAAATGTGCATTTAGATGCCATTGAGCATAACGACACCATTGCCTTTATGCATACTGTGCTTGAAGGCGCAGCAAGCAAAAGCTTTGGCCTACAAGTTGCTGCCTTGGCCGGTGTTCCAAAAGCGGTGATCCAACAAGCCAAACAAAAGCTAAAAATGCTCGAAAACCACCAACCTGTCACGGCCCCCATTGAGCAGCAACAGCAAACATTAAGTTTTGATGATGAACCGTCTGAGCTTGAATTAACCTTAAAACAGCTTGATCCAGACAGCCTAACGCCAAGACAAGCACACCAACTACTGTATCAATTAAAAGATTTACTGTAGGTATAACATAGATATAAAAAAAGCTGACGCAATGTCAGCTTTTTTGTGTGTTCTAGACCCTAAAGCCTATGTATTGTTGTCTAATTTGCTATATATCAGGTGAATTGGTCAAATAAGCTATCAGTGCTTAAACCTTCATGTTGCAATATGTCTTTTAAGCGACGTAGTGCTTCCACCTGAATTTGTCTTACACGCTCACGTGTTAAGCCAATTTCACGACCAACATCTTCTAAAGTTGATGGCTCATAACCGAGTAAACCAAAACGTCGAGCGAGTACTTCGCGTTGTTTAGGGTTTAACTCACCTAACCAATCAACAATGTGTTTGTTAATGTCGTTATTTTGTACTTCTCCCTCAGGACCAGAGCCTTTTTCATCGGCTATGATATCAAGCAGAGCTTTATCGTTTTCACCACCAATAGGAGTGTCAACTGAAGTTATCTTTTCATTTAAACGCAGCATTTTAGTCACGTCTTCAACCGGCTTATCTAAGCACTCTGCAATTTCTTCTGCGGTTGGTTCGTGGTCTAACTTCTGGGTTAGTTCACGTGCAGTTCTTAAATACACATTTAGTTCTTTAACTACGTGAATTGGTAAACGAATTGTACGTGTTTGGTTCATGATGGCGCGTTCAATGGTTTGACGGATCCACCATGTTGCATAGGTTGAAAAGCGAAAACCACGTTCTGGGTCAAATTTTTCAACAGCTCGGATAAGGCCTAGATTACCTTCTTCAATAAGGTCAAGTAGTGCAAGGCCACGATTGTTATGACGGCGGGCAATTTTCACTACTAGACGTAAATTACTTTCAATCATTCGCTTGCGAGAGGCTTCACAGCCTTTCAATGCTTTGCGAGCAAAAAATACTTCTTCTTCTGCACTTAATAGTGGAGAAAAACCAATTTCACCTAAATACAGCTGGGTTGCATCTAAGTTTTTAGCAACTTCGTCTTTTGCAAATATATCTTCTTCGTTATCAACTTCTTCTAATAGTTCAGAAGCATCATCTTCGACTACCGTGTCATCAAATTTATCGTCAATCGCGTCAGTTGTTTTCTCTAGTTTTGCTGTGTGACCCATAAGCGTCCTCCCGAGCAAATATGTGATTGAGCTAAATCACTTTTATCAATACCCTAATGGCTAAGGTAGATACTTAGCAGGATTGACTGCTTGACCCCGATAACGAATTTCAAATCTCAAAGCCGTAACCGAAGAGTCTGAACTGCCCATTTCTGCTATTTTCTGCCCTGCCTTTACTTCCTGTTTTTCCTTTACAAGCAACGTTGAATTATGCGCGTAAGCACTTAGGTAATCATCATTATGTTTCAAAATAATTAAATTACCGTAACCTCGCAACGCGTTACCCGCGTATACCACAGTTCCGTGTGCAGCAGCTAAAACAGAAGCCCCCTCTTTGTTAGTGATCTGTAACCCTTTAAAGCCGTTTTCTTTATTAGAAAAGCGTCGCGTGACCTTGCCCTTAGCCGGCCAGCTCCATACAACTTTAGAATTAGAATTACCGTTTTTGTCACTAATTATTTTGTTGGCCTGTTTCTGAACATACTCTCGTTGTTTTGGCTGATCAAGCTCTTTCTTTAATTTTTTGTTATTTTTTTGTGTGGAAAAAGTAGACTTTTTACTCGAATTCGTATATTTTTTCGCCTTTTTGTGTTTTTGTTCCTGCTTTGTAATCAAGATACGTTGGCCGGGAAAGATAGTGTAAGGTGCTGGAATATTGTTTATTTTTGCGAGGGTTCGAAAATCTCGTTGAGAACTAAAGGCAATTGAATATAAAGTATCACCCTTTTTCACTGTGTATTTTGAGCCTGTGATATTTACTTTGCGCGTCGTCGGCTTTACATGATTATCTAAACTACTGACCGGAGCGGGTGCTTCGCGAGACGTACAGCCAAAGAGCAAAATACTAGTAAACAAAGTAACATAGACTGTTATCTGCCTGCTCATCGTAAAATGCTCCTTATCGTACTAACTAATGGTTTTATGGCTTATCGTAGTAAAAAGTACGCAACCACCACTAAAACAACCAATCCCCAGCCAAGGGCTTCAACATATTGACGTAATTTTTGCTCCATTTTAACTCCACCCCATTTCATTAGTGCCGAAACAAGAAAGAAACGTGCCCCACGACCAACAGCAGAAGCAAGTAAAAATGGCAAAAATGCCATCTGCATTAGACCTGCGCCTATGGTAAATACCTTATAGGGGATAGGCGAAAATCCAGCTAAGAAAACCACCCAAACACCGTAATTCTCAAACCAGCTTAGGGCTGTATCAAATTTAGCTTGCCAACCCATTTGCGCAATAAGAGGTTCAACGACTGGTTCGAATAACCAAAAGCCAAGTAAATAACCTAAAATACCACCAACCACAGAAGCAGTGGTGGTAAAACTGGCAAAGCGCCATGCTTTATCTGGCTGTGCAAGCGACATCGGTGCTAGCATGACATCAGGCGGCACCGGAAAAAAAACAGATTCAGCAAAACTCATCCCTGCTAAATAACGCTCAGCATGTCGGTGTTTAGCCCATACAAGCGCCATATCATATAACTTAGTAAACAACTTCAAAGTATTAGGTCCTATTCAATATCACCAGGCACCAAAGGTACAAATCTCACTGGTGCAACTTTATGTTCTGTAAATGTGTCGCCATTTCTAACAACCATCATTAATTGCTGATCTTGCTCACCAATGGGTGCAATCATCACGCCACCATCAGCAAGTTGTTCAAGTAATCCGTGCGGCATTGTTGCTGCCGCAGCAGTGACAATGATCCCCTCAAAGGGCGCTTGTGACTGCCATCCTTGCCAGCCATCGCCATGCTTCATGGTGACATTGTATAAATCAAGCTTATGTAAGCGGCGCTTCGCTTGCCACTGTAGTGCTTTAATGCGCTCAACTGAGCACACTTTGGTGAAGGTTTTAGCTAAAATCGCTGTTTGGTAGCCAGACCCAGTGCCTATCTCAAGCACTTTATCGCGAACCCCAGCTAAACGAAGTAACTCTGTCATACGTGCAACAATGTAAGGCTGCGAAATAGTTTGCCCTTGACCAATTGGTAATGCGGTATTTTGATAGGCTTTATGCTGTAAAACATCATCAACAAAGATATGGCGAGGCGTTGTTGCAATTGCCTCTAGCACGACACTGTCTTCGACACCCTCGCGCTTTAATAATTCAGCTAATGCAAGTGCACTGCGATTATAATTAGTCAGCACCATTAATCTCCATATTTGCTAACCAGCTATCAACGGCTTGTAGGCTTTCTTTAGCCGTCATATCAACACTAAGTGGTGTGACTGATGCGTAGCCATTATTAATGGCATAAAAATCAGTGCCTTCCCCTGCATCACTTTCAGCACCCAAGGTACCATACCAGTATATATCGCGACCCCATGGATCTTGCTGTTTAGTCATGGTTTCGGCTTTATGGCGTGCTCCTAAGCGTGTTACTTTCACGCCTTTTAATTCAACAAGTGGCACGTCAGGTACGTTTAGATTGATAATTTGATCTTTTGGTAACGGGTGCGAAGCTAATTCTTTAATGATACTCACAGCAACAGCGGCGGCGGTTTCAAAATGATCCCCTTCTTTAGAACACAAAGATACGGCGATAGCCGGAAGCCCTAAATGGCGGCCCTCGGTTGCAGCAGCAACAGTGCCTGAATACAAAGTATCATCACCTAGGTTGGCACCATGATTAATGCCTGCAACCACAAGATCCGGCTGCTCATCCATTAACTCATTGACACCAAGGTGCACACAATCAGTTGGCGTGCCATTAATGGAAATAAAACCATTTTCTAAGGTTGTTGCACGCAGTGGATTCATTAAGGTCAATGAATTACTTGCACCACTGCAATTACGATCAGGTGCAACAAGTGTCACATCAGCAATTTGGGTCAGGGCTTGATATAAAACTGCGATCCCTTTTGCATTTACACCATCATCATTACTTAATAAAATTTTCATCTACGCATCCTTTTGTTTTTGTTCTTTTGGGCTGGCATCTTGATAGTCCACCAGCTCACGCAACAAGGCTGTGGCAAAACACCCTTTTGGTAACCCAAAGCTCAGCTTTAATGTTGTCTCGTCTAGGGTTTCAACCGCTAATGAATCTGGGATCAAGCGTAACATTCTACGCTCGTTTTTAAGACCAAGTTCGCTAAGGCCAGCTATCCAAGACTGATAAGGTTCGAGCCACGTTTTTTCGGCCTCGGTAAGGCCTTTTTCACCTTTACCAACCATAGGGGCCGACATCACGATATCGCCAGACGCTAAGCGGGCAATATTATCGTCGCTAATGTTATCTTCAAAAAAGGCATTGCTGCCACTTAACATAAATACTTCGCGGTGCATGGTTTTCGCAAGGCCATGTTCAGCAACGCGCAAGCTCACAATTTCATTAAACACATAAGAGCGCGCTGCAGAGATCACTAAACCTCGTAATTTTTTGTCGCGAATACGCTCTCCGGCAAACATGCGTTTTGCCATTTCAAGGTTGTGCCCACCATGACCAAAGCGTTGTTCACCAAAGTAATTAGGCACACCGGCACGCACCGCGTTAATACGGCATAAAATATCCAGTGGTTCAGTCACATTACGTAAAGTGATGGTGAAGCGGTTGCCTTTATGGCAGCCGGTTCTGAGTTTGCGATTGTGGCGCTGTTGCGAAATAACAAAAAACTGCTCGTTATTCAGTTCACTAAATTCAATATGCTTTTTAATTGGCACTGGCACACTAAACCATTGTGTACATACACCATGACGGTCTTTTAAGCCCGCATAACTCACATCACGCGGGGAAACACCGGCTTTTTCAGCAATACGTTTAGCAACAAACTGAGTGTTTTCACCTTTTTTTACCACTTGTAAGCAGACATGCTCACCAGAGCCTGTAAACTCAATGCCCAAGTCTTCATCAACCATAAAATCTTCGGCAGTGGTTTTAAAATCAGCTTTCGAAAGAGGTTTGCCGTAAAGGTAATTTAGTTCACTCATCAATCTTGTTTTCTCATAATTACAACAGCATGGCTTGAGATACCTTCTTTACGACCTTCAAAGCCCAACTTCTCTGTAGTTGTTGCTTTTACATTCACTTGTGAAATATCTGCTTCAAGGTCTTGGCATAAGTTTTCACGCATTGCTTGAATATGTGGCAACATTTTGGGGGCTTGAGCAACAATCGTGACATCGGCATTGCCAAGAACGTAACCTTGCTCTTTAGCAAGCCCAACCACGTGGCGTAGCAAAATTCGGCTATCAATATTTTCGTATTCGCTCGCAGTATCAGGGAAGTGCTTGCCAATATCGCCCATTGCAAGTGCACCTAATATTGCATCGCATAAAGCATGAATTGCCACATCACCATCAGAATGCGCTAAAAAGCCTTGTGGATAATCAATTTTT
This sequence comes from Pseudoalteromonas sp. PAR1, assembly GCF_947311895.1. Lineage (NCBI taxonomy): Bacteria > Pseudomonadati > Pseudomonadota > Gammaproteobacteria > Alteromonadales > Pseudoalteromonadaceae > Pseudoalteromonas > Pseudoalteromonas sp. PAR1. Next base: position 173,719 of record NZ_CAMZMY010000001.1, read on the forward strand.
TCACCACAAATCACCAGTGGCCCTTCGCCACCAAATTTGTGTACATCAAAGCCATGGCCAATTCGAATCATGAGGTACTCTCGTTTTGTTGTTTTTGCAATAAAAATGCTGCTAAATCTAAATCTTCAGGGGTGGTGATTTTAATATTATCACTGCGACCAGCAACCAGCTTAACAGGCTGTTTGGCCCATTCAATTGCCGATGCCTCATCAGTAATAGTCACACCACTTTGAAGGGCATTTGATAGCGCATCGGTCAGCAATTTGTAAGGGAAAAACTGAGGGGTTAGCGCCTGCCATAAATCGTCACGTGGCACTGTTTGCTCACTGTGGGTATAGCCGCGCTTTATGGTGTCTTTTACTTTTGATGCCAAAATACCGCCTTCATTGGCAGCAGTACATTCAGCGATTAAACGCTGAATATCTGCCAAGCACACTAACGGCCTTGCCGCATCGTGAACAAGTACCCAGTCAGGTGGGTTGTCAGCAAGTGATAGCAAGGCGTTTAGCACTGAATCGGCGCGTTCTTTACCACCACTCACACGTTCAATTCGCGCATCTATATACGGTAAATCGGCAAAATAGCCATCATCATCACTAATAGCGACTTTTATGGTATTAAGGCATTCAAGCTCAGCAAGCTTGCTTAAGGTATGCTCTAAAATAGTTTTACCCGCAAGCTCGATATATTGTTTAGGCGCCGAATGTTGCATTCGACTCCCTACTCCCGCAGCGGGAACAATTGCGGTAATAATTTGTTTATTGTTCATTATACTGCTGACCTGGTAATACTCGAATAAAGGTTTCACCAGGTTTAATCATTCCTAATTCGTTACGCGCTCGTTCTTCAATACCCTCTTGACCAAGCTTTAAATCTTTAATGTCGGCTTTTAGTACCGTATTACGTTTTAATAATTTAGCATTCGTATCTTGATGTGATGCTACGGCTTGTTTTAAACGAGTGTAATCTTGCACTCCATTATGGCCAAACCACAAACGGTACTGAATAAATAATGCCAAACATAACAAGGCGAATTGAAAAACCCGCATTGAACACTCCTTCGCGGTTAAATTAAGTCAAAGGGCGTTTTAGATTACGCCAATTTATATTACTTGCTAGTAGCATTTCTCTTAATGACAAACGCTTAGGTGTTATGCGCTTATTGTATTGCCACTGATGACCACAGCATGCAGCTGTCATAACCAATTTTGATGGCTTTAATATTTGCGCTGGTATGTGTTCTAGTGACTCTCCCGACACATCAAACCAACCTAGCTCATTACAATGTACCTTATTGTCGCTTACTTGATCTAAGCTGTCTATGCGCACCCTTGTACATTGCTCATCATTAATTAACACAGGAACAATTAACCCGCGCTTAGCATATTTAGTGTAAAAATTTTTTGAGTCTTCTTTACTGTAGACCGGAGGCGATGCCTTTTGTTTCTCGAGCCAACTACCATTTTGCGAATCAAGTTGTAATGGTGCATCACCGCTTACGATACGCATCGCTAAACGCTCTATGTAGTAAGGCAAACTTGCTAATAAGCGTTTTAGCCTTGCTGCATCTGGTTCATCAACTAACCGTGGGATCTCACGAGCATAAAACGCGTTACATAACTGTGCATACAATGCTCGTTCGGCATCTGTTTGCCAAATTTCAGCTTGTTGTGACGTTTCACTTTGTGAATGAGAAATAGACAATGCGCGCTCTTATAAAACAATTGCTTGACTGTTTTATAGCATAGAGCGTTTATTGAGCGCTACTTTACTGCACCTTTTTTACCCAGTTTTGCATTACCAGATTCTAAAAACTGCACCACAGCATCACGCTTTTTACCTAGTAATAAACTACCATCGGCTAAAAACATAAAGTTTTGCCAACAACGCTTAAATACGGCAAAGCTGGTTTCGATAATATTGTCGCGCGCCATACAAAAATACACGGTCGTATTGGCTTCCCACTCTAAATGGTTAAGGATTTCTTCAGGTAGTTGCTCATCACCCGCTTCCCATGCATTTTCCCAGTTAACAGTTTCAGAAAAACTGTCATCTTTACCGCACCAATCTGTTTTATCAAAAAAGTCAGGGTGATCATGCTCACGGCTTACCATAGTGGTCCATAAAACCGCTGCGCGCTCAGCTGTCATTGGTTTTATTTGTGCGGCATCTTCTGCGCTTATCGGCATATCTTTATGACGAAAAACCCAGGCTTTTTTGTATTCATCTAACGAAATATAATTCATAGTTTAGGCAGTTTGTTTCAGGGTAAAATGTGCAAACTGCAATTATACCCAAATGACTCCAAGATGCGAGATAAACACATGACAATCAAACCCGGCATTTACCAACACTATAAAGGCCCAAAATACAAAGTAGAGTATGTTGCCACACACAGCGAAAGCAATGAGCCACTTGTTATTTACCAAGCGCTATACGGAGAATTTGGTATGTGGGCACGCCCGCTTAGTATGTTTACAGAAACGGTCACAGTAGAGGGTAAAACCGTACCACGCTTTGCATACCTTTCAGACGCCGACTAACTGTGGCATCATGACGTTATTAATCACTGCTCAGACCAGATAAGGTGACATCGTGCTTTTTAATTCAACCGATAACTACATTGCCAGTAATTCATTAAAACAAGCGGTTAACGCAGCTATCTTGCTCGAAAAGCCCCTGCTTATAAAAGGTGAACCCGGCACAGGTAAAACCATGCTGGCCGAAGAGCTTGCCAAAAGCTTAGACACCACGCTAATTCAATGGCACATCAAATCAACCACTAAAGCGCAGCAAGGCCTGTATGAATATGATGCAGTATCTCGTCTTCGCGACAGCCAATTAGGTGATGAGCGTGTGCACGATATCAGCAACTACATTGTAAAAGGGAAATTATGGCAAGCCTTTACTTATGGTGAGCAACATAACAAACGCCCTGTATTATTGATTGATGAAATTGACAAAGCCGATATTGAATTTCCCAACGACTTGCTATTAGAGCTCGATAAAATGGAGTTTCATGTTTATGAAACCGGTGAGCGCGTTGTTGCTAAGCAACGTCCTATTGTGATCATCACGTCAAATAACGAAAAAGAGCTGCCAGATGCCTTTTTACGTCGTTGTTTTTTCCATTACATTGATTTTCCTAGTAGTGAAGAAATGGCGCAAATTATCGATGTGCATCACCCGCATGTTAAACAAGATCTAGTACGCCAAGCACTTGAGGTGTTCTTTAATCTACGTGAAGTTAATGGCATTAAGAAAAAACCATCTACCAGTGAATTACTCGATTGGTTAAAGCTACTGATGGCTGAAGATATAGACGCTAAAACACTGCATGATAAAAGCCAAAAAGGCGGTTTAATGCCAATGTTTGGCGCGTTATTAAAGAACGAGCAAGACATTAGCTTAATCGAAAAACTTGCGTTTATGAGCCGCCGTTAAGATGTTAATTGCGTTTTTCTTTAAGCTTCGCGAATACCGCTTACCTGTTAGTTTGCGAGAACTACTTGATTTGATCAATGCGCTCAAGCAAGGGGTTATTTTTGCCGACGTTGACGCGTTTTATTACTTAGCGCGTACCATCATGGTTAAAGATGAAACCCACTTTGATCGCTTTGATAAAGCCTTTGCTGATTACTTTAGTGGCGTGGCCGACCTTGATCTGCTCGAAAGCTTAAAACAGCAACATGCCTTGCCTGATGATTGGCTGCGTAAAGAGTTTGAAAAGCACTTAAGCGAAGAAGAAAAAGCGCAATTACAAGCCATGGGCGGCCTTGATAAACTCATGGAAACCCTCAAGCTGCGCCTTGAAGAGCAGCAAAAGCGCCATGCGGGGGGGAATAAATGGGTCGGTACCAGTGGCACTTCACCATTTGGCGCCTATGGTTATAACCCTGAAGGTGTGCGCATTGGTCAAGACGGTAACCGACATCGCCGTGCCGTTAAAGTATGGGATAAGCGCAGCTACCGTAACCTTGATAGCGACCGTGAAATTGGCTCACGCACAATTAAGCTTGCCCTAAAAAAACTGCGTAAATTTGCCCGTACTGGTGCCAGCGATACCCTCGATTTAACCGAAACCATCCGCGCAACTGCAAAGCAAGGCGGCATGCTCGATGTAAAAATGGCACCTGAGCGCCACAATGCAGTAAAAGTATTGATGCTGTTTGATATCGGCGGTTCAATGGATGATTACATTCATACCTGCGAAGAGCTATTTAGCGCCGCTCATAGCGAATTTAAGCACCTAGAGTTTTACTATTTTCATAACTGTTTATATGAGCATGTTTGGCAAGATAATCAGCGTCGTCACTCAAACGTAATTGATACCATGACCTTGATTAACAAGTTCACCAGCGACTACAAGGTGATCTTTGTTGGCGATGCCACCATGGGCCCCTACGAAATCGCCTACCCCGGTGGCAGCGTTGAGCATTGGAATGAAGAACCCGGCAGCGCTTGGCTAAACCGCATAACTAATCACTTTGATAAAGTCGCTTGGCTCAACCCGCAACCCGTTGAACACTGGCGCTATTATCAATCAATTGATTTGATAAAGCAGTTAATGGATAACCGCATGTACCCACTCACGCTAGATGGGATTAGTAATGCAATTAGGGAGTTGAGTTAAGATTGTAGGCGCGATTTTACATCGCGCAAACTTTACTAATAACTTAAGGCTTACGACAGTTTCACCGTTGGGTTTCGCTTCGCTCAAACCAACCTACATTATCTTCCAAACCAAAAACACCAGCGCAAAGCCTACTAAATAAACCAAGCCTAGCCAGCTTAGGGTGCGTAATAAAGGTGAGTGATGAATACTGGCTTCTGAGCGCACTAAGCTAAAGTTCAGCCACGCAAAGACAGGGGTCGTGACAAAAGCGAGGGTCATTGCAAAAGTAAGCATTGGGCCTAGGGCCGATTTAAAGAATAAAATCACAGCCATGCCAGCAAATGCTTGCAATAATAACCACATATTTAAACTGTGTTTAGACTGTTTAATCGGTAGCAGTTTATGCGACTCATTTAATGTTCTGGCGTAGCCATCAAGCACTGTTAGCGTGGTGCCAAACATACATAAAAAAGCGATACCTGAAACCAGTGGCCTTGCCCACTCGCCCATAGTGAGGGCGTACATATCAATTAGCTGCTTTGCAAAGGCAACGCCACCTAATTGCACAGCCTGGGCTTGACCGTATTGCACTAATACACCTAGTGAGAAAAATACTAATGCAAGTGCTGCGGTAAGCCAGTAACCCAAATTAAAATCAAACAAGCCTTGTTGTTTTGTCAGCGCTTGTTGGTGCTGCTTTTCTTTTAGCCACAGTGAGCTAATTGCTGATATTTCGATAGGAGCAGGCATCCAGCCCATAAGCGCCACCATAAAGCCAAGCATGGCAAGCTCATAAGGCGACGGGCCCACGTAGTCAACAGGAGCCATAGGACCATTATTAATAGCGACAACTAACGCAGCTAAGGTGGTAACCGTTAACAGCCCCATAATTAGCTTTGAAACATTATCGAGCGCCTTAAAATGCCCCAACAATAAAATAAGCAAACACACAGCTAAAATCAGCCAGCATAATAGCGTTACAGAAACCGTAACAGGCAATGCGTAGTGCAGCAGGCTGGCCGTTAATAACAAAACCCCAGCGGTGTTCACCACAGCGGCAACAATATTAAGCGCAATAAAACTATAGAAATACCCCGGCCCTTTTTGCTTGTAGCCCTCAACTAAACTTTGTTTGGTCGCAAGCGTGTACTCCATGCCAAATCGAAAGAATGGGTACTTCAATACATTAACTACTATGATTAGCCAAAATAATTGCCAACCGAATAACGACCCGGCTTGTGTTGATGCCACTAAGTGTGAGCCACCAATGGCAGCTGTGGCCATTAAAATACCCGGCCCTAATGCATTTAATTTAGATTGCCAATTTGATACTGCTGATTGCATATGCTTTGTGTGTTTTATTCTTAGTAACAAGCAACTTACAGCGTTTTAGGTGAGATTGGAAGCAGAGCACGTTAGCAAGTTAGCTAACGAATCAAGTAACTCGCTAACTTTTGGAACTTCAATCTGACGGCTGAATATTAAAACCAAAAAAGCCAAACGTTTCACAACGGTTGGCTTTCTTAGTTTGATTGTAAACGCTAGATTCTAGCTAAACCTAGCGCGGCACTTTATTAAGTAAAATTAAGTTAAATCCATTTCCTGAATAATTTCGTGGGCAATTTCCGGAGTTGTACTGACCGGCTTTTCGTGTAGTTTGGCTTTCATTTGCCCTTTACGATGTTTCAATGATGCATCTAGTTTTTTTGCAGCATTTGCAATTGCTGGGTACATCACCTCGTCTTCACCTTTTACTGATAAGCGTGCGCCTTCATAGGTCGTGCTTATCTCAGCTTGGTATTTGTGATGCTCTTTTGAAAGAATAATATCGAGAGATATTAATGATGGAAAATGGCTAGCAATTTTCGAGAACTTCTCGTTGATATGAGCTCTAACAGCCTCAGTAACGTCAACATGATGACCAGAAATATTAATCTTCATAGGGTATCCTTTTTTCTTGTTACCTGACAGTTAGTATTGGGGGCGAATTGAATTAACACAAGCGAAAATTGCAGATAATTAGTAATTGATTGTAACCACAGATGATTTAGATCATGCGTTGCGGATAAAATATGCAAAAGCCCGCATCACACGGGCTTTTTATAAAGGTTAACAACAGTTCATTAAGTGTACGAGCAACAGTAGTCAGCAAAGTCTGATACCTTCACGCGGAATGTCACGTGTGCGTCTACGTTAAATGAATCTCCAGCTTTCATGGCTTGCCACTCAGTTTCGCCAGGCAGTAATACTTGCCACTCTCCTGCTAGTAACTCCATATGCTCTTTCTGATTTGTACCAAACTCAAATTCTCCCGGCTGCATAAAGCCCAATGTTTTAGTGCTGCCATCGGCGAATAGCACAACACGGCTCGAAACTTTACCATCAAAATAGACATTCGCTTTTTTTACAACACTTACACTGTCAAACTGAGTCATACTTACTCCTGTTATGTTTTATTATTAACGTATAAACATTGCCAGTTGTCGGTTTAGCATTCAAGAGTGGCTGGGTGAGAAATAATCAAGTCGGGTTAGCTGTCAGTTTTAAGCCGATCGTGCAATTGTGGTAGGTCGTGCTTTAGCGCGACAGAGTGTGGTAATGGTTTACTGGCTCTTCAATCGCAATAGGTTCATTTGAATAACACTTGTTTCCCTCTTAACAAATTAAAAGGGGTCACTCTTAAGATATTTTAAGTGTTAGACGTTGATTTTAATACAAAATGGACTAACTTTCTGAAAATAAATCTTTTATCGATAAATTTTCAATCAAGCAGAAAACTGTGAATTTTGCTAGACAAGCTATCATAATAATTGGTGAAGTAATGAAAAAATTGCTTACAATCTGTTTGTGCACATTCAGCGTATTGTCACACGCTTATTCTTCAGAAAGAGCCATAGCAAATTTATCATCAGACTATGCCACTTGTGCAGCATATTATCTATTCATGGCCAAAGGCCTTGAAGCCAGTGACTCTGATAGTTCTCAGCTGACTAGAATGGGAATATTAGCCTTTGAGGGTGCAGTAATGCTTTCAAATAAAAAAGTCACAAAGTCTCGTGTAAAGTTAAGTTATCAACAATTCGTAGAAGAAACAGGCAGTAACTTTTCCAATTCTGCAATTCTAATCGAGAAATATGGTTTGATATGTAAATCCGTTCTTGAAAATCCTGAAACACGCTTAAACTACTGGCTTAATAAAAAGTAACACAAAAGCATTATCGCTCGTTTGTATCTCACTTCATCTTAAACAAATTTGACTTCAAGTATTCAACCAAAAAGCATAACTTTTCACGCGAAATAAATTTCACGCCTACGGTGAGGGGGGTTAAAACTGATGGCTGACGGCTGAAAGCTGCGAATGTGTTGGGTTTCACTCCGTTCTACCCAACCTACGGGGTATAAAAAAACCCGCACCGTGGCATACAGGGCGGGCTTTTAAATTTTAGTGGCTTAAGCTTAGAACAAAGCGTTTGCTTTATTTACGATGTTTTCAACAGTGAAACCAAAGTGCTTGAATAGCTCGCCTGCAGGTGCTGACTCACCGAAGGTCGTCATACCTACTACTGCGCCATTTAGGCCTACATACTTGTACCAGTAGTCTGCGATACCCGCTTCGATTGCTACGCGGCGTGTTACGCTTGCTGGTAGTACGCTTTCTTTATATGCAGCGTCTTGCTCATCAAATAAGTCTGTTGAAGGCATAGATACCACACGTACTTTTTTACCTTGTGAACGAAGCTCTGCAGCTGCATCTTGTGCAAGCTGTACTTCAGAACCTGTTGCGATAAGGATAAGCTCTGGCTCACCGTCACAGCTAAGTACGTAACCACCTTTTTTCACATCAGCTAACTGCTGTGCAGTACGCGCTTGTTGCTCAAGGCCTTGACGAGTGAAAATAAGTGACGTTGGGCCATCTTTACGCTCGATAGCTTGTTGCCATGCAATCGCAGACTCTACTTGGTCACATGGACGCCAGTTCACTAGGTTAGGCGTTAAACGCATGCTTGCAATTTGCTCTACTGGTTGGTGCGTCGGACCATCTTCACCTAGACCAATTGAATCGTGCGTGTATACGAAGATACTTGGTTGCTTCATTAGTGCAGCCATACGTACTGCGTTACGTGCGTATTCCATGAACATTAAGAATGTAGCACCGTAAGGAATAAAACCTTTATGCAGTGCAATACCATTCATAATCGCTGACATACCAAATTCACGTACGCCGTAGAAAATGTAGTTACCACTTGCATCGTTTGCTTCTAAGCCTTTTGAGCCATCCCAAAGTGTTAAGTTAGAGCCAGCTAGGTCAGCAGAACCGCCCATGAATTCTGGTAGTAACGGACCAAACGCGTTTAGTGCATTTTGTGATGCTTTACGTGTTGCTGGGTTTGCAGGGTTTGCTTGTAGCTCTTCGATGTAAGCTTGTGACTTTTCAGCCCAATTAGCTGGTAGCTCACCGTTTGTACGGCGTTTAAACTCAGCTGCAAGCTCTGGGTATGCACTTGCATAAGCGGCAAATTTTTCATCCCAGCTAGCTTCTAGTTGCTTACCTTTTTCTTTGCCATCCCACTCGCTGTAGATTTCAGCTGGAATTTCAAATGCATCACCTGTCCAACCTAGGAACTCACGAGATGCTTTGATTTCGTCTTCACCTAGTGGTGCACCGTGACAGTCGTGGCTACCTGATTTATTAGGTGAACCGTAACCAATGATTGTTTTACAGCAAATTAGTGATGGTTTATCAGTAATGCTACGTGCTTCTTCGATAGCGGCGCGAATTGCATCAGGGTTATGACCGTCTACATCGCTTACTACGTGCCAACCGTATGCTTTGAAGCGCGCTGGTGTATCGTCACTGAACCACCCTTCTACTTCACCATCAATTGAGATGCCGTTGTCATCCCAAAACGCAACTAGTTTACCTAGGCCTAATGTACCGGCTAATGAACAGGCTTCGTGAGAAATACCTTCCATTAAACAGCCATCACCCATAAATGCATAGGTGTAGTGATCAACAATATCGTGGCCTTCACGGTTAAACTGTGCAGCAAGTGCTTTCTCAGCAATTGCCATACCCACAGCATTTGTGATCCCTTGACCTAATGGACCCGTAGTGGTCTCAATACCAGGCGCATAACCATATTCTGGGTGGCCCGGTGTTTTTGAGTGCATTTGGCGGAAGTTTTTAATTTCTTCGAGTGGTAAGTCATAGCCACTTAAGTGCAGTAGAGAATAGATCAGCATTGAACCGTGACCATTCGAAAGAATAAATCGATCGCGGTCTGCCCACTCTGGATTCGTAGGGTTGTGCTTTAGATAATCGCGCCATAGTACTTCTGCGATATCTGCCATGCCCATAGGGGCGCCAGGGTGGCCAGATTTGGCCTGTTGTACTGCGTCCATTGATAAGACGCGAATAGCATTTGCAAGTTCTTTGCGTGATGGCATGAATTCTCCTACCTTTATGTATTTGCGCTGGTTGTTTATGAAGCTCCATTCTTACTTATTGTAAGGGTACAGTGCAATTAAAAATCCGCATTAAATGCACCGTTTATGGGCGTTTGTTAAGAACAATACGTTATTAGTAATTTTAAATGGACGTCTAGGCGTAAAATTACTATGCAAACATATTTGTTTTAGATAAAATACGCCCCTTATTTTTTTAGCGCTATTACCGACGTTTGTGGAGCGCAATATTTGTGAGCAGAAATACAATGGCAAAACATTTATTTACTTCTGAATCTGTTTCTGAAGGTCATCCGGATAAAATCGCGGACCAAATCTCTGACGCGGTTCTAGATGCTATCTTAGAGCAAGATTCTCATGCCCGTGTTGCATGTGAGACATACGTAAAGACTGGTATGGTTATGGTTGGTGGTGAAATCACTACTAGCGCTTGGGTAGATATCGAAGAAATTACACGTAAAACTGTACGTGAAATCGGTTACACGCACTCAGACATGGGCTTCGATGCTGACTCGTGTGCAATCCTAAACACTATCGGTAAACAATCTCCAGATATTAACCAAGGTGTTGACCGTGCTCGTCCAGAAGACCAAGGCGCTGGTGACCAAGGTTTAATGTTCGGTTATGCATGTAATGAAACTGACGTTTTAATGCCTGCACCAATCACTTATTCACACCGTCTAGTTCAGCGTCAAGCTGAAGTTCGTAAGAGCGGTGAGCTTAACTGGTTACGTCCAGATGCAAAATCTCAAGTAACGTTTGCATACGAAAATGGCAAGCCTGTTGGTATTGATGCAGTTGTTCTTTCAACTCAACACTGTGATTCAATCTCACAAAACGACTTAGTTGAAGCGGTAATGGAAACTATCATTAAGCCGGTTCTTCCTGCTGAGCTTATCTCAAGCGCGACTAAGTTCTTCATCAACCCAACTGGCCGTTTCGTAATCGGTGGCCCTATGGGTGACTGTGGTCTTACAGGCCGTAAAATCATCGTAGATACATACGGTGGTATGGCTCGTCACGGTGGTGGTGCTTTCTCTGGTAAAGATCCATCAAAAGTTGACCGCTCAGCTGCATATGCTGCACGTTACGTTGCTAAAAACGTGGTTGCTGCTGGTCTTGCTGACAAGTGTGAGCTACAAGTTTCTTACGCTATCGGTGTTGCAGAGCCAACATCTATCAGCATCGAAACATTTGGTACAGGTAAATTAGATGAAGCACGTCTAATCGAATTAGTGCGTGAGCACTTCGACCTACGCCCTTACGGCTTAATCCAAATGCTTGATCTTGAGCGTCCTATCTATCAACCGACTGCGGCTTATGGTCACTTCGGTCGTAATGAGTTCCCTTGGGAAAGCACAGACAAAGCAGACGCACTTCGCGCAGCTGCTGGCCTGTAATAGGTTAAATAAAATGAAAAAAGCGCCATTTGGCGCTTTTTTTGTGTTTGATTTAAAAGTAGGAAACTATTTTTTCGTAAACAGCCACACCCCATACCAAGGCTAAAACCACCAGCGACAATGTCACCGCCGCAGAGGCCATATCTTTGGCTCGCCCTGATAATACATGATACTCAATGCCAACTCGGTCAGTCAGCGCTTCTATTGATGAGTTAAGTAACTCGACGATTAATAATAATAAATAGGGAATAAACAACACTAACCAGTGATTAAGTGACTGCGCCAATACGACCGACAAGGGTAACAAACACAGTCCTAAATAAATTTCAGAACGAAATGCAGACTCTTCTTTAAACGCCGCTTTAAAGCCTTTAATCGAGCATTTAGTTGCTTTTAAAATGCGTCCAACACCAAGGCCATTTGGCTTATTGACCAGGGGGATTTTTGGTTCTTTCATTTTTTACCTACTGCCTCAGAATTAACCTGATCATAATAATAAACTCTTACACTGTCACCATAAGACCCTTGTTTTAATTGCTAGCAATTACCGGGGATGCTGCTGGTTTTGGTGCGCGAAAACTGATTATTAGTTAACTGCTCTCTGAGCGATTGTAGTGTTTTATAAACACTTTTTAATGACACTTTGTTACTTAACCAATAAGGGATAGAGCCACTCGGATCTGCATAAGCTTGATGGCTCACTAATAAATTAGTTTGTTGCTGTTCTAAGCGCCAATATGCAGTGAGGTTTTTAATTCGTACAACCCCTGCCACTTCTGCTTTTGCATAGGGCTGGCTTTTAATTTGTAGCTCAGTTTTATGCTCACCTAAAGCGCGATAACAAGAGTAACTCACCAAGTCTCGATCTGATACCGGCCAAGGCGAATTAAAGTGGGTATAAACAAGAGTTTCTGAGGGACTTAAGCGCTCCATTAAGGTTACGCTTTTCACGTTTTCGAGCCAATTAGGCGCGTTTTCTGTATCACTTAATAACGCCATAAAGTCACTCGCTTTGGCGTTTTTAACCAGCACAGAAGCATTAATTTCTATTATGCCGGTATCATGCTTTTTATAACTAACCTTGATGTCGTCTTGTTGCTTGTAGACTTGCCATTCAATTGGGTTAGCACAGGCAGATAAACTCAGCCAAGCTAACCCAACTATTAAGCAAAAACGCACTTTATTTATAGCCAGTAAGGGTCTGTGTCGAATGTAGCGTGACGGCTTTGCTCCATTGCACTTACTAAAAATTCAGATTTTTGATCCAACCAAGACTGTATTTTTGCAAGTTCTAAATCTTCATGACCAGCACACAGCTGTTTTAGATACTCAAGTGTACTTAGTTCATAAATACCATGAGAGATATCTAACCATGGAATACGAAACTCACTACGGTCGTCTTTGTTAAATAGCGCTCCTAAACAATTTCCACTAAGCAGAGAGTTTTCTAGGCGCGTGCGCAGTGCTAAGTAATCTTTGTCTGTAAACACTTTTTGCTCTGGAATGAGCTCATGCATATCGTGCCAATCTTTTGCAAATAATCGCTTTGCAATATCAGCAACGGGCTCTTCAGCCGCTTTAAACTCAGCTTGTCCCCATGATTTACGCCACTGTTTTTCTATCAACCATGTAGTTAGTTGTAACAATAAACGATTATAGCGAGTACTATGAAACAGCTCTTGTACATCTTCGATGCTTGGTTGTAACTGTTTTAAGTCGTTGATAACTTGCGTGAGTTCTGGCGCACTATTAATTTTTTTATAATAAGCGTGGCGTTTAGACGTGTAGGTTTTTAACTGAATTGCATTTTCTACCCACGCTAGTTCACTTAGCAGCCATTTTAGCTCTGTACGTAATAAATCAGTGTCATCTTTACTTACTATGTCATCAAACAACCAGAAGGTGTGGCGAATCAAACGAATTCCATCGGTCACACGTTTAAGGGTTTTTAGGCTTGGCTTGATGAAGTAACAAGCTTCATGTTTTTGCACAAAGCGAATTGCATAGTTGATGCTTTCTATAAGCGCTTGCTCTTGCGTTGCATCACGCTTTAACGGCACAAAACCAATTGATTTGCTTGCTTTTAACGGATTGTCATCAGCAAGGCGATAACCACGAGCTGCTTTTGAGTATAAGCCTAAACGCACATTACTTTCGCGCACTAGCTTATCGGCTAAAGCAAATAACTCTTGGCGACTACCTTCTACTAGCTCAACTTCTAGTTCAGAAATGAGTTCAACTTTGCCCGACGCAGAAATCTCACCTTTATCAAGCACGACTTCAATCTTTGCACCGCTGTCAGTTTCTATTAACCATGTACGGCGAATAAAATTAGTACTAAAAATTGGGTATAGGTTATCGGCTATTGACCCAACTTGCATACCATGCGGCCAAATTGCAGCATCAAAAGCAAGTAAATCAGGGCGCGTACCCTCAAGCGGTAAGTTGTATTCAGGGCGTTGATGTAAACCACCAACCACTTCGCCTGCAAGCTTAATGGTTTGCTCACATTGGTTATCGCAGCAACGCGTACGTAAACCAATATCTAATGCGCGCAATTCTCGGCTTGGTGTATCGTAATAAGCATTTTGTAAGCTACGTGAGGGCTTGTTTGTAACGGTTTTTGCAAATTGAGTAATTAATGCGGGGATCAGTGGAACAACGGCATCTGACACCAAAAACTTCAGTTCTATCTCAGTATCCATTCGCTTTGCGGAGTACATTTAAAATAATTAAGTGATCAAAATAAACAAAGCAGCTACTTAATGCAAACTTTTTCCTGAATTTTAATCTTGAGCTTGGCTATGGATTACAATATCTTCCTTGCTATTAATAGTTGAAATCCCTACTATCTCTATACATAAAGAAATTATAAATTTGGCCATTTCTAGGCAATGGTTACGTTAACAAGGTAGATTGATGTTAAAACAGTGTATTTTTGGGTTGCTCCTAGCGGCCACCTCTTTTATTAGTTACGCAGAAGAAGCGCCAAGCAGTAACGAAAACACCGCATACATAGTCGATAACCTCTACACCTTTATGCACTCTGGTCCGAGTAAAAACTACCGTATTTTAGGTTCGGTTGATGCAGGTACTCAAGTTACTTTACTGTCAGCTGAAGATAATGGTTATTTTAAAATCCGTGACGACAAAGATCGTGAAGGCTGGGTAGAAGCAAAATTTGTGACTGAAAATGCAGGTATTCAACAGCAGTTTCAAGCATTGAGTAATGATATGACTTTAATGCAAGAGCAACTACGCCAAGCAGAAATTGAACTGCCTCAGTTACAAGAGCAAAATAAAACCCTCACAGAGCAAAACCAAGCACTAAGTGAGCAAATCCAAGCGCTTAAAAACACAATTGAATCTGAGCGCAACGCTAAACAAACAGCAAGTGCAAAAGAAAAACGTCAGCTACTTACCTATGGCGGCGCAATTGCATTTATTGGTTTATTGTTAGGTATTATCCTTACCATTATGTTGTCGCGCCGTAAGCGATATGATGGCTGGGCATAATCTATCAACAATAAAAAAGCACCGTTAGGTGCTTTTTTATTGTCTGTTTAATTTAGATATCAAAGAGCAAACCACTGTCTTGCTTGATTTTCTCAATCACCATATAAGTGTGATGGGTGCCTACCCCCGGTATATCAACTAAATCACCCAATACCTGACGATATTCATCCATATCTGAAACTCGTACTTTTAATAAGTAATCGTAGCCACCTGCGACCATATCGCACTCAACAACTTGTGGAATATTTAAAATATATTCGCGAAATACTTTAAACACCGATGTATTCGATGTGACAAGTGATACCTGTACATGCGCTAATAAACTTTGATTTAGTTTTGCTTCACTTAGCTTGGCATAATAGCCTTCAATATAGCCCTCTTGTTCAAGACGCTTTACACGGTCAAGACATGGACTTGGGCTTAAATTTACCTGTTTTGCCAGGTTCACATTAGATATTCTGCCATTTTTTTGCAGAGCGTCTAAAATTGCTAAATCGATGCGATCTAACATGCGTAATCTATTCGGACTAGTCATAACAGAATTTTATGCGGCTAAGTTAACGGTATGCCCTGTAAATTATCGTAAATCGAAAAATATAACCAGCATATTCTGCTGGATTTTAATTAGAATGCACGAAATATATCAATGGCAAGAAATGCGTTAATTGTATTTCTCGACTCCACACACCAGAGGGTTACATATGCTATTTAATGGCGATTTGACAACTGAATGTCCAATAAGACAAAAAATCCGTGATTTTTACCGTATTGATGAAAACGCGGTAATTGATCATATTTTGCCTTTGGCTGAAGTAGGCGTGAAAGCGCGTAGCCGAGCGTGGGAACGTGCTCGTCAAATGGTTTTAAATATCCGTCGCGATCAGGATGGTCAAAGCGGTGTAGATGCACTACTTAACGAATTTTCACTATCAAGTGAAGAAGGCGTTGTTTTAATGTGTCTTGCTGAAGCACTACTACGCGTACCAGATAAAGCAACGCAAGAGTCGCTAATTCGTGACAAGCTTGCTAAAGGTGACTGGAGTTCGCACTTAGGTAGCAGTGACTCATTATTTGTAAATGCATCATCTTGGGGTCTGTTAGTAACTGGTAAAATGGTTAACTACAGCGACAAGTCTAAAGAACAACAATTTGGTGTGCTGAAAAAGACCATTGGTCGCTTAGGTGAGCCTGTTATTCGTAAATCTGTGAACTTCGCGATGAAGATCATGGGTAAGCAATTCGTTATGGGTCGTACCATTGACGAAGCGATTGAACGTGCGGCAGATAAAGAACAAAAAGGCTACGTTTACTCATACGATATGCTAGGTGAAGGCGCTCGCACAATGAAAGATGCAGAGCGTTACTTCAACAGCTACATGACGGCTATCCATGCAATTGGTAAAGCGGCAAATGGCCGTGGTCCTATCAAGAGCCCAGGTATCTCAGTTAAGATTTCTGCAATTCACCCGCGCTATGAATTCACTCATCGCGAGCGCGTAATTGCTGAAATCGTACCTAAGTTAAAAGAACTTGCCCTTGCAGCGAAAAGCTACGACATCGGCTTCACTGTTGATGCTGAAGAAGCTGATCGTTTAGATATCTCACTAGATGTTATTGAAGCTGTATTTAGTGATGACGATTTAGGTAACTGGAATGGTTTTGGTTTAGCTGTTCAAGCATACCAAAAACGCGCTATTTTTGTGGTTGAGTGGGTTGCTGATCTTGCTCGTCGCGTTGGCCGTAAATTAATGGTTCGCCTTGTTAAAGGTGCATACTGGGATACAGAAATCAAAACTACTCAGCAAGATGGTTTAGATCACTACCCTGTATTTACTCGTAAAGCGACAACTGACGTTTCTTACAAAGCCTGTGCTATCAAGCTACTTGAAGCGCGTGATGTGCTTTACCCGCAATTTGCAACGCACAATGCTTACACTGCAGCAACTATTTTAGAAGTTGCTAAAGGCGACCACGAAGGCTTTGAATTCCAACGCCTACACGGTATGGGTGAGTCGTTATTCGACCAAATCGTAACCCAAGAAAAAATTCAATGTCGCGTTTATGCGCCTGTTGGTCAACACGAAGACTTACTTGCATACTTAGTTCGTCGTTTATTAGAAAACGGTGCTAACTCATCATTCGTAAATGCGATTGTTGATACCACTAAGCCTGTTGAATCACTTTTACCTGACCCAGTAGAAACACTGCAAGGTTTACGTAACAAGTACAACACGCAAA
The DNA here is from genome assembly GCF_947311895.1 of Pseudoalteromonas sp. PAR1. Classification (NCBI taxonomy): domain Bacteria; kingdom Pseudomonadati; phylum Pseudomonadota; class Gammaproteobacteria; order Alteromonadales; family Pseudoalteromonadaceae; genus Pseudoalteromonas; species Pseudoalteromonas sp. PAR1. Next base: position 190,954 of record NZ_CAMZMY010000001.1, read on the forward strand.
TTAAAATGCCAATTGATTTATATGGTGAAGAACGTGCTAACTCAAAAGGCATGGACTTAACTGATATCAATGTCATCACTCCATTTAAAGAAAATCTAGATGCGTGGTTTGCAGAGCATCGTATTGATTTAAATGATGTGCCTGAAGGCTCTCTAGCAGTGAAGAATCCAGCAAATCACAAAGAAGTGATTGGTCATGTAAAACTTCACTCTTCTGAAGAGATGACAGCATTATTAGAAAATGCAGAAAAAGCATTTGAATCATGGTCACAAACGCCGGTTAAAGAGCGTGCTAACTTACTACGCCGTATTGCTGATATTCTAGAACGTCATCACGATGAGCTAGTTGCTATCTGTATTAAAGAAGCGGGTAAAATTACCAAAGATGGTATTGATGAAGTTCGTGAAGCCGTTGATTTCTGCCGCTATTACGCAGCTCGAGCTGAAGAATTAGCACAAGATGAGCGTTTTGAAGCACGTGGTGTGATCTTATGTATCAGCCCATGGAACTTCCCATTAGCTATCTTCTTAGGCCAAGTTGCTGCTGCAATCGTGACTGGTAACACAGTTATTGCAAAACCAGCTGAGCAAACAAGCTTAATTGCCTTACGTACTATCGAGCTTATGTTATCTGTTGGTTTACCTGAGCACGTTGTACAACCTGTTATCGCACGTGGTAGCGATGTAGGTAAAACAATTGTTCCTGATGAGCGAATTCAAGCTGTTATGTTCACAGGTTCAACAGAAACAGGTACGCTTATTTCGCAAACACTTGCTGCGCGTAACGATATTCAAGTACCACTAATTGCTGAAACCGGTGGTCAAAACTGTATGATCGTTGACTCAACGGCTCTACCAGAGCAAGTTGTTGACGATGTGATCAGCTCAGGTTTCCAAAGTGCCGGTCAACGTTGTTCTGCACTTCGTGTGTTGTTCTTACAAGAAGATGTTGCTGATGGCATTATCGAAATGCTTAAAGGCGCATTAAAAGAGCTACATGTTGGCGATCCTTCGTTACTTTCGACTGACATTGGTCCTGTAATCGACGAAAAAGCACTGAAAAATTTAAATGAACATGTTGAATACCTAAAAGGTAACGCAACACTTCATTATGAGTGTGAAATTCCTGATAACAACGAAAATGGCGCTTATTTCTTTGCTCCTCGTCTATATGAGATCAAAGACTTATCTGTGCTTAAACGTGAAGTATTTGGCCCGTGTGTACATATCATCCGTTTCAAAGGTACAGAGCTTGATAACGTGATTGATCAAATCAATGGCACTGGCTTTGGCTTAACGATGGGTGTGCATTCACGTATCGAAGAGCGTTGTGAATACTTAGCGAAAATGTCGCGTGCAGGTAACGTTTACATCAACCGTAACATGATTGGTGCGATTGTTGGCGTTCAACCTTTTGGTGGTCGTGGTCTATCAGGTACTGGTCCGAAAGCAGGTGGCCCTAACTACTTACAACGTCTAGTGAAAGAGAAAGCATCACCAGATAACGTGCAAATGACAAACCTAACACCTGATGAGCTAGATACTCACCACTATTCAGGTGCGGCTGAGCAAGTTGCTAAGTTAATGGAAAACTCATTACGTGATGAGAAGATCTGGCGTTCAACACCGTTAAATGACCGAGTTTCGGCTGTGCGTCAATTACTTGCTAAAGTTGCAACCGTTGAAATCATTGATGAGCTTGCTGATGACTTAGCATTAACCCTTGCTGATGCACGTGCGCAGCTTAACCGTCTTGAAAAGCACATGCGTAAACACACTGTGTTGCCTGGGCCTACGGGTGAGTCAAACACGCTACACTTAGAACCACGTGGTTGCGTAGTATGTTATGCAGATAAGAGTACGTCATTTAACTTCTGGGCAATTTCTATTATCACTGCACTTGCGGCTGGTAATACTGTTATCACTGTTGCTTCAGAGTTGTTCTATGACGAAGCTGTGGCGTTTAAAGATAAGTTTATCTCAACAGGTATTGCAGAGGGTGTATTCCAAGTAGCTAAACCTAATCAGTTACAAGCTATTTTAGCGCATCCTCACCTTGCTGGTGCCGTTGTTGCTGCGCGTTCATCTCGCTTAGGCTATTTCAGCCAGCAGTTAGCACAACGTAAAGGTGCAATCCTGCCGGTGATCAGCTCTGAGTACTACGACACGCTAATCAAACGTCTACTAACTGAGAAAACAATCAGTATCGACACGACAGCGTCAGGTGGTAACACATCACTTATGACATTGGTTGAAGACGACGAGTAAATAAGTTTATCTAACTTATTGTCACTTCTAAGGGCCTCCAGCTTGTCAGCTGGGGGCTTTTTTTATAGTCGTTTTTAAGGTTGCCCTGCAGTTTAAAACACCATTAAGTACTATTAATATTTACTGAAATACACATTTTCTGCTAGTTTAATAGTATTGTATCTGAGCAGAAGTAAAGGCCTTGAAAACACTCCCTATCAATCAACTTAAACCTGGCATGTTTGTTCACGGCGTGACAAAACAGACAGGCAAGATCCGTATAAAAAACCAAGGTTGGGTAAAAACACAAGGCAGTATTGATAAGCTTAAGCAAGCTGGTATTTTAGAAATTGAAATCGATCCTGATAAAACGCTAAATCTAGATAGTGACAATAAAATCACTGAAAAACCAAAACCTGCAGCACCAGCCGTCTCTTCTGAGCCATTCGATCCATGGCACACTACGCACAGTATGTCGGCAGAGATGACAAAAGCAAATAGTCTTTATACAGAAGCCAAATCACTCCAAAGCAAAGCATTTGCAGACATTCGAGAAGGAAACAAAATTGATGTTGCCCCTTTTCAAGAGCTAGCAAGCGGTTTTATCGATTCTGTGTTTAGAAATCAAGATGCATTAACCTGTATCACTCGCATGCGAGAAAAAGATGCTTACTTACTTGAGCATTCAATTAACGTGTCTATTTTGATCAGCATTTTTGCAAAGCATTTAGGTATCGAAAAATCGATTATTCAAGAACTTGCCACCGGTGCATTACTTCATGATATCGGCAAAATTAATATCCCCGATAAAATACTCAATAAACCGGGTAAATTGACTGATGAAGAGTACCAACTCGTTCAAAATCATGCGCGCTTTAGCAAAGAAATATTAGAGCAGTCTGGCCTAAGTGGTATTGCCGTTGATATTGCAGGCTTTCACCATGAGCGCTTAGATGGTAGTGGGTATCCTTTTGGTAAAAGTGGCGATGAAATAAGCCTGTATGTACGTATGGCCTCGATTGTTGATGTGTATGATGCATTGACCGCGGAAAGAGTCTACAAGGCAGGAATGGAACCAATCAAAGCATTCAAAATATTAAAAGATGGCTGCCCAGATAGTTTCGATGGTGATTTGGTCACTAAATTTATTCAATGCATTGGTATTCACCCAGTTGGCACATTGGTAAGGCTAGAAAGCCAAAAGCTTGGTGTGGTTACTCGCAGCAACCCAACAAGCCCACTTAAACCTCAAGTGAAAGTCTTTTATCACGCTAAACATACCCGATATACAGAAGTACAAGATATCGATTTAGCAAACAGTCGCTGTCACGACAGCCTTGAAGCAGCAGTCAGACCGAGTGAATTTAACATCGATCTAATCCGTTTTTTCAAAAGCTCTATTCTACCTTAAGCTGACTCGTCATGACTGGCTACTCAGGCCAGTCTTGCAGTGCTTTTAAAGTGAATTCATAGCCATCATAGCTAAGTAAACTCTGCTCTGGCGTGATTTCGATTAACGATAACACACCGATATTATCACCTTCATAAAGCTCACGACCATTGAGTTTTATCCAACGCTTTGATGGCTCAGATGCGTAGATGTGCGCTTGGTATTTAAGTGTTGGAATTGCATTTTGAATAGACTCAGGGAGCAGCTCTATCGGATCAGCATAAGACGAATTTTTAGTACTATGCGTTACCTGCGAAGAACGTTGCTGGTCAACATCCTGAACCGCTTGCGCAAAAGCTTTTTTTAACGAATCCGACACTTCGTTTAACTCATCATCTGGCTCAGCTTGCTTAGTTTGATTATTGGTGTTCTCATCAAGGGGCTTACCAAGTACCTTGTATTTACTGTAATCAATGCCATTACTATTTGTCGGCTGTGGTGCAGCTTGCTGCATTTGCATCGGTTGCGAAAACTGTGGCTGCGGCTGATAAGCGGCTTGATTTTGATACACTGGCTGAGCATATTGCGGCTGTGCTTGATTTGCATAAACTGGCACTGTGTTTACAGGTACTTGTACCCATTGGTACTGCTGAGCACCTTGTACAGGAACTTGCTGCATCATGGTTTGTTGCTGAGGGGGTTGTTGCATCATTTGCTGTTGTGCCACCACAGGTTGCGAACCAGACGGTACTTTAGCTACAGAGTTATCTGTTTGAAGTTGCTCTTGATCTTTAGAACCCGACGCATTTTCAGCTGTCACACTGGGTACTTTTTCATTCTCATTTGTTAGTGCTGGCTGCTCAGCAAATGGCTTACTTTGCTGTAACCACTTACCAATCGAAAAACCAGCCATTAGCGTTAAAATTGCAGCCAGTAATAACCCAAATGAAAAGGCTAAACGCTTATAGCGTGTTAACTCTTGCTGCTGTTTAAGCTGTAAAGCAGCCTGATCGTGATCAACGGCTGTTTGCTCATGTTGAGCCGATTGTTTTATTGCATCTAAAAGTAATGACATAATTGATCACTCGTTAAATTAGGTAGGATAAACCAATACCCATTCCTAATACGGCTAAAAATGAAACAGGATAAAGCCATACATAGCTCGGCTCTCGAGCACCTTTAGGTATAACTTCAGTGCTGGTTGGCGGCAATGCCTCTTCGGCTGAACGCATCACAAGCTCACTGTCTATGGTAAGTTTTTGCTGCGAAAAAGCCCCCACCAAACAACGCTCACACAATAAATTGATTAATCTAGGTACGCCCTGAGTAACTTGATAAATCGCTTTTAACGCATCACCTGAAAACAAGGCTTGCTCAGTGCCCGCTTTAAACAAGCGGTGCTTGACATAGGCAAATACTTGCCCTTCAGTCAGTGGCAGTAGGTGGTAACGTGCCGTAATACGCTGGGCAAGTTGTCGAAGTTCAGTACGTTTTAAAAGCTCCTGTAGCTCTGGCTGCCCTACTAACACAATTTGCAGCAGCTTTTTGTGATCGGTTTCGATGTTGGTCAGTAAGCGCAACTGCTCAAGTACATCTGGTGCGAGTAATTGCGCTTCATCAATAATTAAGATGGTATGGCCACCAGCTTGGTTATTTGCCTCAAGGTGCTTTTTAATCACATCAGTGAGGGTTTTTAATGTGGCATTGTCACTGTCGTAATCAATTTTCAATTCGTCGCAAATACTGGCAAGCAACTCTAGCTGCGACAAAGCTGGATTATGGATTTGCGCTACTTGGGTGTTTTCAGGCAACTGCTCGTGCAGGCTTCTTATTAATGTTGTTTTACCTGTACCGACTTCACCTGTTAATAGCACAAAGCCACCCGCTTCACCGAGTCCATAAGTAAGGTGTGCCAACGCCTCTTTATGGCGTTCACTCAGAAATAAATACTCAGGATTGGGGGCAATCGAAAAAGGTTTTTCTGACAAGCCGAAATAGCTTAAATACACCGTGATATTCCTTGCGTTTAAAATCACCGCCTATAATGGCAAAAAACAACGCTACTTAAAACCTTGTTCGCATTTTATTGAACAAATAACGTAAAATACTGAAAACACAAAATTGAAGGTGATCTATGCAGGTTTATTTAGTCGGTGGAGCAGTCAGAGACGCTCTACTTGGTCGTGAAATTAAAGAACGCGATTATGTGGTTGTCGGCGCCACACCTGAACAGCTAATAAACCAAGGTTTCCAACAAGTTGGCAAAGATTTTCCGGTGTTTTTGCACCCAAAAACCAAAGAAGAATATGCGCTTGCTCGCACCGAGCGCAAACAAGGGCAAGGCTATACAGGGTTCATCTGCGATTTCACTCCAGAGGTAACTCTAGAGCAAGATTTAATTCGCCGTGATTTAACCGTCAATGCCATTGCTCAAGCCGAAGATGGCAGCTTAGTTGACCCATTCGGTGGTCAAGATGACATCAAAAAGCGTGTATTACGTCATGTATCCGATGCATTTAGCGAAGACCCATTACGGATATTGCGTGTAGCGCGTTTTGCTGCTCGGTATCATTACTTGGGCTTTACCATTGCCCCCGAAACTAAACAGTTACTCATTGCTATGGTTAAAGCGGGTGAGCTTACAACTCTCACTGCAGAGCGAGTGTGGTTAGAGTGTGAAAAGTCATTAAGCGATGGTGCATTTAGCGATTTTTTAAATGTTCTTGCAAGTATTGGTGGCCTGAGTGTGATCAGTGCAGAGCTTGAAAAACAGTGGAATGAGGATATTTATAAAACACTCAAAGCTCGGTTCGAGTATGCTAATAACCATCAGTTGCATGATACCGCACTCTTATTTAGCCAAGTAACGCTAAGTTTATCTAGTCAGGAAATTAACAGTATCGCAAATACAATTCGCTTACCGAATGAAGTACGCGATCTGGCTATTAACGCGCAAACCCATCAAGCAGTTTTAGCTAGCGAACAGCCTAGTTGCGACGAGGTTTTTAACTGCTTTAACCAGCTTGATTTATGGCGACGCCCAGAGCGTTTTCAACAGGTACTTAAAGTGTTAGAAATCAGTTTACAGCACCCCGTACCATGCCATGAGTCGTTAACACTTGCTGCAAACCAAGCAAAGGCTGTTAACCCTCAGCAATTTATCGCACAAGGTATTAAAGGGGCGGATATAAAAACCGCGCTCGAACAAGCGCGGCTCAGCGCCATTAGTCGTTACTTCTCGTAACGTACAAGGCGTAAATAAATATCCGATGTTTTAGCATGTAAACTGTTGATACCTTTATCAAACTGATACACCCACGCTAAATCACTGCGAGTTATACCGGATGTGCTACTCCAGTAGTTTTGCAGCTTAGTTGATAAAAATACTGTTTCGTTAATGCTAGGCTGCACACAACTATGCTCTAAGATGCTTGCAAGTTCTTTAATATTAGGAACATGCCAATCAGAATAACCAGCGAATGTAGCATTTTTAGCACCTCGTAGCGCTTCACCCCATGTTAATTGCTGGCTGGTGCCTTCACATGCATCAATATCGCTATTATAGCTTTGCCCAAAAGTACAACGCTGCCACATCAAACCCGTTTTAATATCGCTAACAGTACCATCGATATGCGTGACAAAGCGGCTTGTTGGGGTTGTTTCGGTTGCTGCATCATAACAGACCTGAGCACTGACAATGCTCGGTACACTAACCAGTAAAGTAACGGCTGCAGATAGATATTTCATCATTTTACTCTCCCGGAGTTCTTACTAAACGCACAAAAGCCGTGTTGCCTTTTGGATAAGCTAAGTCATTCGCGTTACTCATATTTATGATATAAGCTTGCGACAAACTGGTACCATCCGCTGCAGTTTGTGAAGTCCAGTACGGCATGAATGCACTGCCATCAGTACTTAATTGCATCGCATTTGGCTGATTGGGGAAAAACTCAGTTGATAGTAAACTTGTACCACCTTGTTTAGCATAATCGAGTAACCCGAGTAACTCAGTATAAGTAGGAACACGCCAATTCGTGCCGCCGCAGAAGTCAGTGGCATTCACTTCATTTACATAAGTTTGTAAACCACACGATGTTGCACTTGGGCAAGTTGAATTTGCAGCGCCTTGAACGCTGCCTGCTTGAATGCCGTTTGAAGTCGTTAAATACCAAGTATAGTGGTTAGTCGCAGCGCGAGTTGTTGTGGCTGGAGGCAGTGCTGTGCTTGGGGATTTTACTTCCCAAATTAATCCTGTAACGTTATCACGAACACAACTAAATGTGGTCGCATCATCAGGTAGTTCATCAGCAAATTCATTCATTTTTGTGAAATCGAATGCTAAATCGCCCTGACCAATTTTATCCAGTTGGTTTGCAACGCTATCGCGACCAAGATCCGCATCTTGATCTGGAAAATCACCGCTCTTACAGTTTATTTTTTGTGAATTGTTGTAGCAATCACTCATGCCAGTATCGTTAATTAAACCAAGCGGTTTTGGGCTAATATCGATAGTCACGGTGTCGGTGTCACTACGCGATTTACTGTCTGTTACTGTTACTTCAAAGCTAAGCTCGGTATCGGTATCAACATCAGGGGCAACAAAAGTGGTAATACATTGATTTTGATTAGCAAGAGTGACTGTTTCGCCACTCATTTGCTGCCAAAAACACTCTTTCGTTGCGGTAACAATTTCGCTACCACTGGCATCAAGAGTGACCGTATCAAACTCAATTACTTGTTGATCTTCACCGGCATTGGCAATAATCACTTCAAGGGTTTTGTTTAAGGTAAATGTTTGCTCGGTACTGGCTGAACCGCCTTCGTCATCAGTCACCGTGAGTCGCCAAGTAATTGGCGTATTTGATTCAAGTAATGGGTGGGTAAAACTGATTGTTTGATTTTCAAAGCTATCAACGATGAGCTCTGGGCCATCGAGTTTATTCCAAAGATAGCTGTCAACCGAGCCATTTTCGTCAATATCGATTGACTCTGCACCACTAAGTACGATTGTGTCGTTATATTGTGATGGCAGCTCTTCAGGGGCAATTTGAGTGATTACAGCGACCGGCAATTGATTATTAGAGGTGATAAAAATACTCACCTCGTCAGAAACCAGTTGCCCATCCGTCGTTTGATAATTAACTCTCAGAATAAGCTCTGAATCTAATTTAATATCGGGAGCCGTCAGTGTTTGCTCAGCACCTTGTGCTGGAAAGCCTTCAATAACAGGACCACTGACGCGTTGCCATGTAAACGTACCATCAGCGGGAGAGCCCTTAGCAGAAACGGTAAACTCACTTTTTTCGATAATTTGCTGATCAAGACCTGCATTAACAGTCGCTGCAAGTGGGGTTTCACTTGAACCACCTCCTCCGCCACAGGCCGATAGTGCCGTTAATGCAACAAAGGTAAGAAGCACCAATCTCATATTTACCACCTTAAATTAACCACGCCAATTTATTAGGAACTGACAAATAAGGAAGTAACAAGCAAATTAAGTGCCAAGCTAAGGGTTATAGGTAACTTTCTTGGTGGATACGGACAAACAATTTGGTACCGACTTTACTGTAGTCTACTTTGTACTCTCTGCCATCAAGGGCTTGAATAAACAGTAATCGCTTTTCTTCTGCAAACACATCAGTGCTTGAAATATAAACCATTTCTAAATAACGTTCTTTGGCTTCACGGCGGTTTTTTGGCAGTTCATCTTTGAACGGCTCTAGGCCATTTTGGGTCACTTTAATTCGTGGGTGAGTTTCGCCATTGACGATCACCAAGTCGAGCTTCTTATCTTTATGAATAATCGTGTTGCGACCGCTTTTAATAAAAGCACGTTCTTGACTCATAGCCTGTTCCTACTTACTACCACCTACTGCTTATTATTTAAGCGAGTATTAATAAACTTGTTTGGGTTTAACTTCCAACGATTTAAATCTGCACTAAATTGCCAAATGTCAGTATCAAGAACATTGGCAGGCAATAATAAATCATATCCAGTCAATTGCCTTAAATGCTGCGTGCGATTAGCAAACATAGCAATCAATCCTTTGTAAAGCTGACCACTTGGGGCAGTGTATTCCGTGTCTTCTATAAGCCATTCTGATGGGCAATCGCCATTTTTGCAATGATTTTTAATAACTTGCATAAATAAATGACGTTGCTCTATCAATAATCGCCCGGCAATTCTGGGAGGGAGCTGCGTTAAAAATTCATCTATATTATTGAGTTTAATACCAACTGCGTTTAACTCAAGGTATTCGAGGTCTAGATGCACTTTTGGTATACCACTTTGGTAAAAATTATCGCGATTCAGCTGCCAATTGCCAGCTTTATGATGAAAAATAAGTAATTTCCCAGAAAAAGTAAAACTATAATATGGTTCTTGAGTCTTTAAAAAGCCAATGAAAATAGCGGCAATACAACTTGTTGCTAAAAATATTTCGATAATGCTGATCTCACCTGGCCTAAGCAGGTTAATCAACATAATAAACACCAACCCAATGCCCCCAACAAGTAAACATTCAATACCATGTCGAGATGCTTGGGCTCGCACTCGCAAAATAGGGGCTTGCTTATCCATAAAACGAAAAATAAAAAATAAACATAACAATAGTGACCAAAACTATCTTTCGGATCGTTAAACAATAATTACACTTTGGTTCTTTACCCACACCAAAACCTCTCTTTTCATCTCATAAAAGGAACAAATTTGCCGAACTTTTAACTTTTACGCCAAATTCACAAATAAACGAGATATCTGACATACGTGGCACGTACTAATTTTGTACACTACTCTCAACTAATTTTCTGGTAACACGATGATGTATTCTACACAATCCGGTAAAGCTCTTTTTCCTTTTATTATCACACTATTGCTAGGGTTATGTATTTATTTGTACTTACCTTCAAGTCAAGGCGAGCAATCAAATTTTGGCGATCGCACAACGCAAGTAAAAGCACACACAGTCACCGCTGAAGAAAACGCAGTGCTTATTGAAGCAATAGGCAGCGCACGTGCCAATCAGGCTATTTACATACGAAGCGCTCAAAACGATTATGTTACTGACATCTTTTTCAATGATGGCGACTTAGTAAGTAAAGGTCAAAAACTCGTACAATTACAAGCACAAGAAGAAGAACTCGCCGTTAAAGAGTTAAGTATCAACCTACGCGAAGAAAAACGCCAATTAGACCGTCTAACCGAGCTTTCACGCTCGCAAGCAACCGCTAAATCGTTATTAGAAGAGCAACTTTCACGTGTAGACGCAACCGAAGCACAACTTGAAAGTGCAAAAACAAAGCTTGCTGAAATGACCATCAAAGCGCCCTTCACAGGATTACTTGGCAAGCGCGAAATTTCTATCGGTACTTACGTTAACAACACTACCAACATCACCACCCTTGATGACATCAGCATCATTAAAGTTGATTTTAAAGTACCTGAAAAGTACTTAGCGCAATTACAACTGGGTATGAAAGTGATGACGCAAAATGATGCTTATCCTGATAAAACCTTCACAGGTAAAGTGACGCATATTAGCTCGCGCATAGATTCTGTTACTCGCAGCGTTGAAGTCACCGCAAGCTTTATTAACGAAAGCGGTTTATTACGACCTGGTATGCTGTTAAACACCGCATTGGAGCTAAGCTCAAGTCAGGCATTAATGGTGCCAGAAAAAGCCGTAATCCCTCAACAAGACAAACACTACGTATTCCAAATTGAAGACGGTGTAGCAAACAAAGTAGAAGTACATGTTGCTGGTCGTCATGACGGTTGGGTTGCTATTGATAAAGGTCTTGAAAATGGTCAACAAGTTGTAACCGAGGGCATTATTAAAATTCGTACCGGCAGTAAAGTTAGTATCAAGGGATAAACCATGAAAATTACAGATACTAGCGTTAAACGCCCGGTTTTTGCGATCGTAATAAACCTGTTATTACTCACCTTTGGTTTGGTGGCATTTTCAATGCTACCACTGCGTGAATACCCTGATATTGAAACGCCAATAGTTAGTGTAAGCACTGACTATACCGGTGCCAGTGCAGAAATTATCGAAACTAAAATCACCCAAGTACTCGAAAATCGCATTTCGGGTATTGAGGGCATCAAAAGCATTAACTCATCAAGCCGTAATGGTCGCTCTAACATCACCATTGAGTTTAATATCAGCCGCGACATTGATGCCGCATCTAACGATGTACGCGAACGTGTAGCCCGTGCTCTTGATAGCTTACCAGAGCAGGTTCGCCCGCCTGAGGTCTCTAAATCAAACAGTGATGAAAGCCCAATCGCATGGTTCGTACTAAACAGTACCACCATGGATTCATTGCAGTTATCTGATTACGCACAACGCTTTATTGTTGATCGATTAGCCGTTGTTGATGGTGTCTCTAACGTGCGCGTTGGTGGTGAGCGTAAATACGCTATGAAAATCTGGTTAAACCGTAAAGCGATGGCTGCACGCGGCATTACCAGTAGCGATATTGAAAATACATTACGTACAGAAAACGTTGAATTACCCGCCGGTGAAATTGAATCTATCGACCGTGATTTTACAGTACGTACTGCGCGTAGTTATAAAGATCAGCGAGATTTTAGAAATTTAGTAATTAAACGTGGTGAAGATGGCTATTTAGTGCGTTTAGGTGAAGTAGCTGATGTTCATTTAGAAGCTGCTGACGACGAAAGCCTGTTCCGTGGTAATGGCCGTAACATGATTGGTTTGGGTATTGTAAAACAAGCCAAAGCGAACACGCTTACCGTAGTTGATAACGCCCGTGCTGAGCTCGAAAAAATTAAGCGTAACTTGCCAGAAGGCACCACTATTCAAGACAGCTACGACTCATCAATTTTCATCAAAGAATCGATTGACGAAGTATATAGAACGCTTGCGATTTCAATGGCGCTGGTTGTGTTAGTTATCTACTTATTTTTAGGTAATATTCGCGCAACGCTTATCCCTGCTGTGACAGTACCTGTTGCGTTAGTGGGTAGCTTTATGTTCTTGCTTGCTATGGGCTACTCAATCAACTTATTAACTCTGCTAGCACTGGTATTGGCTATCGGTTTAGTGGTAGATGACGCGATTGTTATGCTAGAAAATATTCACCGCCGCATTGAGTTAGGCGAGCCACCTTTATTGGCTGCGTTCCGTGGTGCTCGTGAAGTTGGTTTTGCGATTATTGCCACTACCCTCGTCCTCATCTCTGTGTTCGTACCGCTGGTGTTTATGGATGGCCGTATTGGTGCTTTATTTACCGAGTTTGCGATGGCTGTTAGTGCTGCTGTATTCTTTTCTAGTATTACGGCATTAACACTTTCTCCGGCACTGTGTTCAAAAGTACTCAAGGCTTCTGAAAAAGAGAGTAAATTTAGCCAGTGGATGGATAAAACCTTCGCCAAAATCGAAAATGCTTATCGTAACTCACTTACTTCTAATATGGGCCGTAAGTGGAGCTTACTACTAACCATGATTTTGGCCGGTGTTGCCAGCTTTATGCTATTCCAAAAAGTGCCATCAGAGCTTACGCCAAAAGAAGACCGTGGTACTTTCTTTATCATGATGAGTGGCCCTGAGGGTGCAAGTTATGAAAATAACGCAGCCAACATGGCGAAAATTGAAGAACGTTTAATGCCTTACTCTGAGTCTGGCGAATTAAGCCGAGTGCTTGTTCGTGTGCCTGGCTGGGGTGGTCAAGGTGGTGTTGCTATCATTGGCATGGCTGACTGGGATAAGCGTAAGCGCTCAACCTGGGAAGTAATGGACGAGATAAGCAGTAAAATGACCGAAGTAACTGATGTGCGTGCGTTTGCAATTATGCGCCGTGGTATTGGCGGCGGTGGCTCATCACGTCCTATTGAGTTTGTACTGCAAGGTAATGATTACGACCAACTAGCCGATTGGCGAGACCGCATTATTAAGCGTGCAGAGAAAAACCCAGGCTTGGTAAGAATCGACCATGATTATAAAGAAACATTCCCGCAGTTTTTAATCAACATTGATAAAAACAAAGCAGCGGATTTAGGGGTTTCGGTGTCTGATGTAGGCCGCACTCTCGAGACCATGTTGGGGCAGCGCCGCGTAACAACCTTTATTGACCGTGGTGAAGAATACGATGTGATACTTAAAGGTACTAAAGAAGACTTTGCGAACCCGACCGATATCTCAAATATCTACTTAAAATCACGCAGTGGCGAATTAGTGCCGCTAGATAGCTTAATTACCTTAAAAGAAGAAGCCACCGCTTCACGTTTAAATCGTTATAACCGTATGCGCGCAATTACGTTAAGTGCAAACTTAGCCGATGGTTATACCCTAGAAGAAGCGCTTAATTTCTTAAATCAAGTTGCCGCTGAAGAAAACGACATCGATGGTGCAATTGACTATAAAGGTGAGTCGCAACTGTTCTATGAAGGCGCATCAGCAATGACCTATGTGTTTATTCTTGCGCTCACAGTAACTTTCTTAGTTCTTGCTGCACAGTTTGAAAGCTTTATTCACCCATTTGTGATTATGTTGACTGTTCCGCTTGGCTTAGTTGGCGCATTATTTGGCCTTTGGTACACAGATCTCACTCTGAACATTTACAGCCAAATTGGTATCGTAATGCTGATTGGTTTAAGCGCGAAAAACGGTATCTTAATCGTTGAGTTTGCCAACCAACTGCGTGATAAAGGCGTTGAATTTAACGAAGCGATTACCCAAGCGGCAACGCAGCGTTTACGCCCGATTATTATGACCTCACTGACCACAGTTATGAGCTCGGTACCACTGGTACTTGCAAGTGGCCCGGGTGCAGAGAGCCGTATGGTAATTGGTGTGGTGGTATTTACAGGTGTAATAGTGGCAACCTTACTAACTCTATTTGTTGTGCCAGCAGCATATACTGCCCTAGCCCGTAATACTCAGTCGCCTGAGTATTTACAAAGCAAGTTAGAACAACAAGCTAAAGACAAACCGTTGGAAGAAATTTAGAACTGTCTTTAAGCAACAATAAAACGCCGTCTTTACGGCGTTTTGTTTTTTCAGCTATAGTCAGCAAAACAGTGAGGGAATAAACGATGGATAACAACATACAAATAGCTACTTTTGGCGGTGGCTGCTTTTGGTGTATTGATGCTGCATTTAGACGAGTGAAAGGCGTGCTTAATGTCAGTTCTGGCTATGCAGGCGGTGAAATTGAAAACCCAAGTTATCAGCAAATATGTACTGGCTTAACGGGTCATGCTGAGGTTGTTCAGCTCGATTTTGACAGCAGTATTGTGAGCTATAATACCCTTCTTGAAATGTTCTTTACTTTACACGATGCCACACAATTAAATCGACAAGGCAACGATGTAGGCACACAGTATCGTAGTGTTATTTATTATCATACTGAGCAACAAAAAGCTGAAGCGCAAACGATGATAGCAGCTTTACAGAAGCAAATTCGTGAGCCAATTGTCACTGAACTTAGCCCAATATCGAACTTTTACCCAGCAGAGCAATATCACCAAGACTATTACAATGAAAACCCGAATCAAGGTTATTGCAGTATCCTTATCGCGCCTAAACTTGAGAAATTCGGTCAATACTTCGCTGATAAACTAAAATGAAAAAAGCTCGCTAAGTAGGTAGCGAGCTTTTAGACGCAGAACTAATAATTTTCCTTATTATTAGAACTGATAACGGGCACCTACAAACAAGCGGCGCTCGGCCGTGTTGTAGTAATAAAACTCGTCGTTGATAAAGTCACCATCTAAGTCAGTGCCATAGGCATCAACGGCGTTATACTCTTTATCGAATAGGTTTTCTACTCGTAAAGACACAGTTAAGTTGTCAGTCGCTTGGTAGTGACCGACTAAATTCCATAACGTATACGAAGGTAAGTGAGTTAGCTTGCCATCACGGTCACCACGGTATTGCATATCAATACCGGCATCAAAATCACCCCATGCTTTATGTAATGACCAATTCACACTGTGGTTTGACACATAGGTTAGTGACTGACCGGTTTCGGTATCTTCAGCAGAGAGGTAAGTGAAGTTAAAGCTGTGATCAAAGCCAAACACTTGGTTTTTAAAGCTAAACTCAACACCTTCATGGCGAGCTTCGTTTATATTAGTTGGGATCCACTGCCCTGCTGCATTTGGCGCCCAGGCGATTTTGTTGTCGATTTCGCTGCGGAAAATCGCAATATCAAGGCTAATATCATTCACATTGAGTGATAGGCCTAGCTCTTGGTTATCTGATGTTTCAGGGTTTAACTCTGGATTACCCGAGCCTGGATAATATAGGTCATTAAAAGTTGGAGATTTAAAACCAGTACTTTGACTTACACGGAATGTGGCGATGTCATTTAAGTGATAGCCAACAGCGGCTGTGTAAGTGGTTTCATCACCAAACTGCTGGTCATCATCTTGGCGAACAGTTAGGTTTGCAAGTACTTGTTCATCATCATAATAAGCGCCAACAAACGCAGCGAATACTTCACGGCTGTCTTTTAAGTAAGTACCTGAGTTAGTGTTCACTTCATCTTTATACCAATTCAAACCGCCACTAAGAGTCAGCGCTTGATTGAAAAAGTATTGGCCATTGTAATCAATTTGCTCACGCTCAGTTTCAAACTTATCGACCACCGTTGCGCCTGTGTAATCAATACGTGAGTCATCTGAACTATCACTTGATATGGCAATATCAATGGCATGGCTTTGTTTGTCGAAAGCTTTTTTCCAACCTAGTGAAGCTTGGTAATTTTCGAACTCGCCTTTTTCTACAGTGCTGTCTGCAGGGCTATAAGCGCTATCGTATTTTGCTTCGCCTTCTGAGTATTGTGCTTGCGCTAAAAACTCACCTAACTGCTCATTTTGATAACCTAGGTTAAAGCCAAGGTTTTTGTTCTCGTAGCCGTCTTCATCTGGCGCTAAGCCTTGAAGGACATCAAACCCATCTGTTTTTTCATAACCGGCATTAACGGCCACATCAACACCCGCAAACTGACCGCCTGTCGCTACTTGGTACTCTTGGTAAGAGTCTGAGCCAAAAGTGACATCTAAAGTCGTATTTTGTGCTTTACGCGTAATGATATTGATCACACCCGCTAGCGCATCAGAACCATATACAGCAGCACGTGAGCCTTTTACTACTTCAACACGTTCAATACTGTTTAAAGGAATATTGCTAATACTTTTATAGCCAAGTGTTGCTGATCCTGTACGTACACCATCAATTAAAATAAGCGTATGGCGAGAGCTTGCACCACGTAATGAAACACCTGAGCTTTGCCCAAAACCACCATTGGCATTAATTTGAAAGCCAGCTTGAGTTGCCAGTAAGCTTGGTAAGTCACGAACATAGCTTGCCTCAATATCAGCACGGTCAATAACTGTAACACTAGCTAATACATCATTAATTGATTGTTCGAATTTATTGGCAGTAACTGTGATGTGCTCGATTGATTGCTCGTCAGCAGATACAGAAAAAGACAACGCAGCAGCAATCGCTACGCCTAACGCAGATTTATTTAGCATGATATCCCCTAGCCTGTGCCCACCGCACACGCAAATAGTAAGTTACTTCAAGGCCGGTCTCCGGACTCTGCGTATGTATGGCATACACATTACCGTTGCGGGGGCAGTGTTGGCATTGTTTTCTCCCTGAAAACGCACCAACTTCCCGATTATCTTGCGACTATTTCACCCTTTGAAATAACACGTATCTTTGTAGATACAGCAAGCACCTTGAAAATAGGCTGCTATTGTGATGATTTTAGGAAAGAATGTCAATGGACGGCTATACCGCTAAAGACAAGTTTTAAGCTGTAAGCCGTAAGCCGAAAGTAAAAAAGCCAATCACACGGTGATTGGCTTTTATCAAACAAATAATTACCAGAAATACTCATGAGGTTTTGAGTTTCCTAACGGAAAAACAATTCCTTCTGGGTCAGCACCATTCATCACACGCTTGCAAAGTGCTTTATTTAAGCGTCTTCTTGGCTTAGTCATCGTCATTTTTACCCACCAACTTGGTGTTTGTTGATAAAAATAAGTACTGTGTGGACCTGTGTATTTTCTGTTTATTTTACCGTATTTATTACGGTCAATTGTTTTGTTTTTTACTGACATAAATATCCTCTAGCTGAAAATAGCTAGAAGATATCTTTTTCTCTGTAACCTAATATTCGTCTCATGATACGCTCCTTGTAAAGCTCAGAAACTTACTGGCTTACAGCTTAAAGCTATAAGTTTTAATCGCGGAAGTTTTTGAACTGGAATGGTTGACCTAAATCAGCAGTACGAACAACTTGCATTGCTTCTTGTAAATCATCACGTTTTTTACCAGTTACACGTAATTCTTCACCTTGAATCGCGGCTTGTACTTTGATTTTTGAGTCTTTAATTAACTTAACGATTTTCTTCGCTACGTCTTTTTCGATACCTTGCTTAAGTGCAACGTCACGCATTACGTATTTGCCGCTACGTGACTCGTCTCTTAATTCAAGGCTAGATACATCCAAACCACGCTTTGAAATTTTTGCTGCAAGAATGTCAAAAAGTTGCATCACTTGCTGTGGTGCTTCAGCTTTTAACTTAATTACTTTGTCACTTAGTTCGATTGATGCATCAACACCACGAAAATCAAAACGCGTCTCTAGTTCACGCTTTGCATTATCTACTGCATTCTGCGCTTCGTTCATTTCTACTTCAGAAACAATATCAAATGAAGGCATGGGGTTCTCCTAACATAGTCTTTTTTAAATTCGTTTATGGTTGGCAATTATAACGCTTATTTGTCGATTCTTTCTATTTTTATCCGATTTGTTCAGGTGCGATGCAAAAATTGTTTGATATACTGGCCATTCAATTTCGGCATTTTTAGGGGTTATTGTGACAAGGCGTGTTTACCAAGTTATCTTTTTAGCCAGCATTATTGGCTTTACGATTTTATTTGCCAAAGAAATTAAAGGGGTTGGCAACCTGTTTCCTCACGTCGATAAAGTAGCGCACTTTGGTATCTTCTTCATACTCGCTTTGGTGATGGACAAGGCATTTAAGTTACCTCTAATGGTACAAATTTTACTGTTAGCAGGCTACGGAGCCGCCATTGAATTTATGCAAGATATGCTGCCTTATCGCCAAGCCTCAGTTGGTGACTTTATCGCTGACTTTATTGGTGCTGTAAGCTATTTTGCTATAAAGCTTGGCTTTCATTTAGGTAGTAAGCAACGTAATGGCTAATTTATTAGTAGTGGGTGATGGCGCAATAGGCCTGCTATTTAGCCATTTTTTATCTGCACAACATGACATCACATTACTGACTCGTAAGCCAACCCTGACCACGCGTTTTTATCAAGCAAGTAATGGCAAATCACATCCTATTAAAGCGCGCCTTATTAATTATGCAGAATTAAATCAATCGCCGCCCTTTGACTTGGTATTAATTACTGTTAAAGCATTTCAGGTGCAAGCTGCTTTTAAACAAATAAAACCTTACCTTACTAAAAACTGCCAACTTGTTATTTCTCACAATGGTATGGGTAATGTCGATGAACTTAATGCCCAACTGTTAGACACTCAAGGGTTATCGTTTCTAACAACTCGTTTAGCTGGCTTTAAAGCAACGCCCTATAGTGTAAACCACACAGGAAATGGCGAAAGTGTGCTTGGCGCATGTAATGCAGCAGCAACTGAAAAGCTCAATGAACTTGACCATCTATTTAGCAGCCTGCCACACTTTTCAGTGAGTGATGATATTCACTCATTGCGCTGGCAAAAACTGTTAGTCAATATTGCCATTAACCCGTTAACAGCAATCCATAACGTTAAAAATGGCCAACTCCGTGCACCGCAATTTAGCACTCGCATCATTAATTTACTGAGTGAAGCGTGTCTGGTAGCCAATAAACAAGGTGTTGATGTAAAGCTCTGCGAGGCACTTGATCAAGCCTACTCGGTGATGACTGCAACTGCAGAAAACTTTTCTTCTATGCAGCAAGATATCAGCCATAACCGACAATCAGAAATAGATGCAATTTGTGGTTATGTGTGTGAACAAGGCGCTAAGCTAGGTGTAAAAACACCGTATAACCAAGCCATGCTGAGTATGATAAAAATAAAAAGCTAGCTACTAGAAGAAAGAGTAAAGTTACTAGCTTCTGACAATTATTTCAGGCATTAAAAAAGCGCAAACCTGTCGCGCTTTTATCACCATCCCTTACGGACGATACACTTTGACGTTGCTGAAGCCTTCTTCGTGTAAGATCAGCGCTTGAAGCTGACTCATCACACCTTTAGCACAGTATAAGTAATATTCTTTATCTTTTGGTAAGTCACCAAATTTAGTCGCTAAGCGGAAGAAAGGTAAATGCACAACTTCAATACCTTCAAGCTCAAGTGGATTTGCGTCTTCTTCTTCAGGTGAGCGAATATCAACAACAACCGCTCCCTTTGGTAAATCAGATACAGACTCGGCTTCTTTTACTTCTTGCTTAGCTTCGGTGTCGATATCACGGATATCCATCACACGGGCATTTTCAACAACCGTATTTAACACGTCAAAATCAAATTTAGCTTCTTCGGCAAGAATCGTTTTAATTTTGGCTTTAACCGTTGGCTTTTTAGAAATCACACCACAGTATTCAGGCATGCTTTCTGCCATTTCTGCGGTACCAATTTTACGAGCAATATTAATAATATCTTGCTTGTCGTGTTGGATTAACGGGCGAATGATTAAAGTTTCAGTTACACGGTCAATCACACTTAGATTAGCCAGTGTTTGGCTTGATACTTGGCCAATACTTTCACCTGTTACTAATGCTTGCACACCTAACTTTTCTGCAACTTGGCTACCTGCACGCATCATCATACGCTTAAGCACCACACCCATTTGACTGTTTTCTACATTTTCTAAGATTTCAGCTACAACAGGTTCAAAATCTACAGTGACAAACTTTACTTTATGGGTAGAACTAAACTGTTTCCAGATATAATAACTGGCTTGTTTAACACCGATTTCGTGAGCTGCCCCACCTAGGTTAAAGAATAAGAAGTGAGTTCGCGCGCCTTTGCGGATCATCTGGTAGCTTGCTACACCTGAGTCAAAGCCACCCGACATAAGCGACAGTACATCTTCTTGTGTTGGTAACGGGAAGCCTGCCATACCTAAGTGAGTTTCAGTAACGATATACGCTTTATCATCTCGCACTTCTAAACGAATGGTTACTTCAGGATGGGATAGTTTTACGCTTGCACCTGCAACATGCTGGTTTAAGCCGCCACCAACATAACGCTCTACATCGCTAGAAGTGAAATCGTGTTTACCCGAACGCTTACAACGCACACAGAATGTTTTACCTTCGATTGTGTGGCCAATTAGCTCAAGGGCTTTTTGATAAATATCGTCTAACGAATCAAAGTCTGTTTCTGTAACTTCGATAAATTGCACAATACCCGGAATGCGTTTTAAGCCATCGATGATATCTAGGCGAACTTGCTCAGAATCTAAAAGGCTCACAACCGAAATATTATCCCAGTTGTTTCTAACTTGTACTTTTTCGTCAACACGACGTAAGACGATCTTAATGTTATTTTCTAATAACTTGGTAAAACGCTTACGAACAGATTTACTCTTGATAGCGATTTCAGGGTGTAATTTGACGATAAATTTAAGCATAGTTCACTCTTAGACTGTGGGATTCACACGCCCCGAGGCATACCAACCTCAAGGGCGCGCGATTATAACAAAAATTATAGCGTCTAGGAAATAAACTGCTTGGCTGGAGTTATTGTTCAGGATCTGAGGCTTCGCTGAGCGCTAAATATTTTGCCCTTAGCTGATTTACCTGTGGTAAATGCTGCTCTGTGCAATGCGCTTTTAATAGCAATAGCACTTTTAAAATACCATTGTAGATATCTTCTCTTGCTAACTCACCACTTAAGCGACGCGCCTTTATATACGGGGTCCAAAAGCTAACCGTCATTTTTAACATGTGTGCAAGCTCTGTGACATCATCATCTTCAATACAGATGATACCGCCAGCACGAAGTGCTAATAAAACTTCTTTCACTTGCTCTAGCAACGCCGCTTGAAAATCAATGTAATCTTTTTTTAATACTTCATCGCGAGATAAAATATCGCCCAAGTTGTCATAAAAAAATTGATAACGCCACATCAGTTCAAACAGCGAATCAAGGTAACCAGCTAGGTTTTCAAGTGCATCATCATCAGGAGACAAGGGTTTAAAATGCGTATGTAAATGTTCACTATACAAAGCAAAGATATGACGGATAATGTCTTCTTTATTTTTAAAATGGTAATACAAGTTACCAGGGCTAATGCCCATATGTGCAGCAATATGGTTGGTTGTAATAGCACGCTCACCGTGGCGATTAAATAACTCGATGCTGGTGTGTATGATTTTATCCTTTGTACTCATATGCTGTTTACTCTGTTGTTGTGGTTATTGCATTCTATTGCCCTGCTAAGCCAAGCAGTATAAACAAATGCGTGACAATTAAATACTACCTTGAAAAATAATAACCTCAATCGGTGCAGTACCTTAGATGGGTTTTACAATCTAATAAGATACGCGTATTTTCTAAGCTGCAGACAGGCTAAAACACTGTTAATATAGCAGGCAAATTTCTAAATCGCTGATAGTTATGAACGTTACTGCAATATACCCGGGTACATTTGACCCACTTACAAATGGCCATACTGACTTAATTCACCGAGCAGCGAAAATGTTCGATCATGTCATCGTTGCTATTGCGCACAACCCAAGTAAACAGCCGTGTTTTACGCTTGATGAGCGCGTTGAACTTGCTAATAACATCTTGGCACACCTAGATAATGTGAGTGTAATTGGTTTTTCTGGACTATTAGCAGATTTAGCTCGCGACCATAAAGCTGAAGTGCTCATTCGCGGTATTCGAGCTGTTTCTGACTTTGATTACGAGTTTCAATTAGCAAATATGAACCGTCGACTTAACCCTGATTTAGAAAGTGTATTTTTAACACCCGCCGAAAAAAATTCGTTTATCTCATCAACCTTAGTAAAAGAAGTAGCAAGACACAATGGTGATGTTAGCGAGTTTGTTGATCCTATTGTTGCTAAAGCTTTACAGGAAAAAATTCGCGGATGAAGCTAAAAAAAATACTTACCCTAGGGGCCTTTTTTATGGTCTCGACACCGACTATAGCAGGCCCTTGGGTTGAAAGTGACGATCCATTATTACGCGCCTCAATCGAGATGTTATTTAATCAAGGTGTGATTAAACAGCCTATAAATAGCTACCCTTTGATGTGGCAAGGTATTGCTCGCGATCTTAGCCTTGTAGATAGCAATCAACTTGATGAACAGTCTCAATTTGCTTATCAACATGTGAAACACGCGTTAAATATTGCCAAGCAAAAAACAGATTCAGGGGTTCGACTAAACTACAATGGCAGCACTGATACTCAACAAGGGTTTGGTAAACGCCATCAACAGCAAAGCGGTGTTAATAGCTACGGTTCAATAACGGGTAAACGTGTAAGTGCAAAAGTGAGTGTTAATTACGCAGATGATGCACTCGACGAACAGCATGTAAACTACCAAGATAGCTATTTAGCGGTGTTGGTTGGTAATTGGTCACTCAGTGCCGAGCAAGTCAGTCATTGGTGGGGACCAAGTAACGATAATGCGTTACTACTATCAAATAATGCAGCTCCCATGAAAGGTTTGCGTTTCACAAGAGCGAATACTCAATATGTAGGCCCAAGTTGGTTATCATTTATTGGTAATTGGCAACTGACTGGTATTTATGCCAAACAAAAGCCATATTTGAATACAAGCGACAAAGGTGATTATTGGGCGTTGAGGTTTGCTAGTACCCCTTTAAATGGTTTAGAAGTGGCAGTTAATACAGCTGGCTCTGACTATTTAACAACTCCAGAATTAGCTCCTATTAATCTTGAGAATAACGAGCAAACGCATCGTTTAACGGGGATTGATGTTAAATACTCAACCACTTTAATGTCAGTTCCTATTGCCGTATATGGTGAATTAATGGGCCGCAACGAAAGCGGTTTGGCACCAAGTGAGCCGTTTTACACCGTTGGCTTTGAAAGCTACTTTGGTACAACTGATAGCTTGCTAAAAACGTATCTCGAATACTCGAATACTCAGCAACAATGTAATATTGCCAGTGACTGTGTGTATGGCTCAGGCAGCTATACCCAGCGCTCGCGTTTAATTGGCAGCTCAACACCAGAGCAAAGTAAATCAGCAGTGCTTGGGGCATATTATCACACCCTTAACGGCTATGGCGGACATGCTAAACTACGCTGGATTGATAGTGAAAATATCATTAAGAGTAGCCAATTGCAGTTAGAAGTAGGCTATCAACAAGCATTACTCAACGGTCTTTGGAAAGTAACTGGATTAATTTCAAGAGATGAATTAAACGATAACAACGAAACCAACACGGCCCTCAGAACCAGTTGGGAATACCGCTTTTAACTTATTGAGGTCAAGCTAGCCTAGCTTGACCTGTTAAACCCTTATAGAGCCGCACCAGCCCCAAAAAGTCTTTATTAGAGAAAAGTGCAATGAGCATCATGATGTCCATGACATTGACTGTAACCGTATAAAAGCTCCAGAACCACCAATCACCCGTATAGGCATAATTGATGTCATAATACATACCTAAAAAAAGCGATGTGTTGATCAAAAGCCCAGTAAAAATATAGAGCTTTGCTGGCACCAAAGTTACCTTTCTGCCACGAGCAATTAAGCTAATAATTAAAAGTATTAGTAGATCCGAAACAGCCCAGATCATATAAGCAAAGCTCGAGTCTAGAATATTATAGCCTAGCGCTATATTTAGTAATGGATCACTCATCATATAAGAGATAAACAGTGCCAGCGACATCCACATTAGTGTTTTGTCACCATTTGGCGTAGACGACTTCTTCACCATGTTATATAAAAAAGACATCAGAAACCCCCACATAATAAATGCGGCGAGATAGACCCCAAAGTTTTCTTGGATTAATTTAAGCATTATACAAACGTCAAACTTTTTGACTTCAATTTACAAAAGGCATTATGAAACGTTAGCACCACTTTTTGAAAACTCTTTAGAAAAGAAAATAACTTTACTCTCTATAGCTTTACCTAACTTAAAAATAAACAAAAAGTCACGGTTTGTTATCAATGCAATTATCATTGTAATGTCTATAATGTTGACACCAAAAGAGTAAATACTCCAAAGTCCCCATGGAGTCCGGTTTTCGAGAAGTACAATATCTACATAAATTGAGAGCATCAAAAGGGAATTCAAAAATAATCCCAATATTGCGTAATAAAGAGCGCAAAAAGAGCTGATCTTTGCAAAGTAACCCCAAGAAAATATGACTGTTATTGTAAGTAGGTCAAAATAAAACCAGTTCATATAGCTATAAACTGAAAAATTAAAAATACCGCTTAAAAAGTACGAAACCATCATGATAAATGCCAAGATAACAAGGCGTTTATCTGGTTTATTTATGTGAGTCACTAGATTGCAAAGAAAAGCCATCAAAAACCCCCACTCAATAAAGGAGCCTATCAAGCTTCCAACAACATCACTTATGTACATATTGAAAATATTTAAGCTAAGCTTTGGGTATTTGAAGCAGAAAAAACTGCGTTTTTTAACTTGTTTAACAAGAGAAAGTCACGATCAACTATTAAAGCAATAATCATCGTAAAATCGACAATGTTAACTCCAAGCGAATAAATATCCCAGAGTATCCAATGAGTTGTATTTTTATAAACTTCAACGTCCAAGTAAACTGCAAGGAATAAAATAGTGTTTATTATCAAGCCTACAATAAGATAAATGAATGAAGGAGTCGTTCGTTTAATAACAAAGAAAGAAATAGCTAAGAATATTAGCGTAGCCAGATCGTAAAGAGCCCAATCTAGAAATGTTGTTGCAGTGTAAGTTATCCAATTAAAAAAGTAATCTCCCCCTAAATAAGAGAGCATCATAATAAAAGAACTAAAGAGCAACGTGGTTTTTCTTTTATTTTCGTCTATGCAATAGACAAAAATATTAAAAAAGAACGCCATTAAAAATCCCCATGCACTCATTGCAGACAGGGAAAAAAAACCTAGTTGCTCTATAAAAGACATTCAGTTCCTAGTACTCTTTCTTGCTAGGTGGAAGCATTGCACCACCGCCACGTTGAATCTCTGCACCACCTGATAAAGACAGTGCTTCACTTGATAAAGTTACTGTATCAGATTGCAGGGTTTTATTACTAGTAGTTTGTTCCAAAGCTGGCTTAGTTTGTTGCATTTGGCTGTATGCTTGCATTTGCAATTGGCTATTATTTGAAATTTGCATAAGATAATTCCTTTAAGTTAATTGTTGTTGCACCAAGGTTTACATGAAATATGTAACTTGTTAAGCGTTCTCATTTTTTTTGACGCTTTTTTGTGCATTAATGTGATGTTGCCACCACACTAATCTAAAAGCAATTAGCGATCCAACTTTTCGTTAACATATGATCTTTTTGATCTTCAGCTTATTATTAGACATAAAAAAACGCACAGGGGTAACCGTGCGTTTTTTCTATCCAGGGAATTTAAGCCACGCTTTTACACGGGATCACCGCTTTAGTACTTGGCTTTAAAATGAATTCCATTGCAACTTCATCGCAATTATCTTTTCGTAAGCAAAGCTCACAGTCTTTTATAACTTTCTCGGGCAAGCTGTCTTTACTACAGTGGCTAAACCCTTGCTTTGCAAAAAATTCTGGCACACGCGTAAGTACAATGATCCTGCTAAGCGCCAATTTTTTGGCTTTTACAAGTAAGTGCTCAACAAGTAGCTTACCTTGTCCCGACACCTTTGCTTGTGGATCAACGCCTAACGAGCGGATCTCGGCAAGACCGGTATCATAGATATATAGTGATGCGCAGCCAGTAATTTTGTTATTACATTGTGTAACAGCAAACTCGTTGATTGAATGAACCATATCACTTTTAGCTCGCGGAAGGTTTTCACCTACCGCAGCCCAATATTGGATAAGCTTTGCTATCGATTCAACATCACCTAAGTTTGCATCACGAACCGTTATTTGCTGTTTTTTTTTGCCTGCTTAATTGCACTCGACACTTGCTCTAATGAAGTGCCACCAAGAGCTCGACGGGCTTTAATACAAGCATCTATCTCTAGTACAGGATAAACATCTGACTCAAAAATACTATGCACAGACTTAAATTCTTCTAAACTTAAATCTTCTAAGTTATTCCCTTGGGCAATAGCCATTTGCACTAAGGTTCCTACAATGTGGTGACCCTCTCTAAATGGAATTCCCTTAGCAACTAAATAGTCTGCAAGCTCGGTCGCATTTGAGTGTCCACCTTTAGCTGCTGCAAGCGTTTTATCAGCTTTTACTTTGATACCTTTAATACATGCTTGCGCCATATGAATACAAGCAAGCCAAGTTGGCATTGCATCAAACAGGCCTTCTTTATCTTCTTGCATGTCTTTGTTGTAGGCTAGTGGCAACGCTTTTAATGTCATCATCATGGCGCTAAATGCACCAAAAACACGGCCTGTTTTACCACGGATCAATTCTAATGCATCAGGGTTCTTTTTCTGTGGCATTAATGATGAGCCAGAGGTTACGCCATCTGAAAGCTCTATAAAGCCCGCTTCACCTGAATTATAAAAAATCAGATCTTCAGCCATACGCGATAAGTGGATCATCGAAATTGATGCACAGCTTAATAGCTCAACCACAAAGTCACGGTCAGATACAGCGTCAAGGCTATTGCGTGTTGCCCCGGTAAAACCTAGCCCCTCGGCAAGAATCTGCCTGTCAATTGGGTACGCAGTACCTGCTAATGCACCACTACCTAATGGGCAATAATTCATACGGTTTTTGGCATCATTTAACCGGCTTTCATCACGCTCAAGCATTTCAACATAAGCCATACACCAATGGCTAAATAACACAGGTTGAGCACGCTGCAAGTGTGTGTAGCCCGGTAAAATCGTACCGAGTTCACGTTCAGCTAAGGCAACAAACTCCGCTTTTAAGTCACTAATTGCTGTTAAGATGTGCTCTGCGGTGTCACGACACCATAAGCGGAAGTCTGTAGCAACTTGGTCGTTACGACTACGACCGGTGTGCAGTTTCTTTGCTAAATCACCTACTTTGTCAATCAGTGCTGACTCAACATATGAATGAATATCTTCATGACCTGCAACTGCTACAGCTTGTGGATTAGCTTTAACTTCTTCTAACAAAGTATTCAGTGCTGCAACAAGATCGTCATACTCTTGCTGATTTAAAACATCAACTTGCTTTAAAGCACCTGCCCATGCAACTGAGCCAATAATATCTTGCTCTGCAAGCTGATAATCGAAAGGAAGTGAGTCGTTAAATTGTTTAAACGCTTCATCTGGACCCGAAGAAAAACGTCCGCCCCATAATGCCATTGAACTGTCTCCAAATTGGGCTATCGCCCCGCAAAGCGGGACGATAATAAAATTACTTTTTCGTTAGTGCTGAGATTCTGCTAGAAAGCGAGAATAAACGAATGAAGCCTTCTGCATGTGATTGATCATAAACATCATCTTCACCAAAGGTTGCAAAATCTTCGCTGTAAAGGCTGTTTGGAGATTTCTTCTGTACCGCAGTTACTTGGCCTTTATAAAGCTTCAGTACTACTTCACCTGTTGCCAATTTAGCCAGAGACTCCGCACCCGCTAAAATTGAGTCTTTTAACGGTGTAAACCAACGACCGTCATACACTAAGTGTGAAAACTCACCGCCAAGTACTTCTTTCCATTTACGGCTTGATTTATCTAGCACTAGTTCGTCAACAGCTTGTAATGCAGCCATGATCACAGTGCCTCCTGGCGTTTCATAACAACCACGCGACTTCATGCCTACTAAACGGTTTTCTACGATATCAACACGACCAACACCATGTGGCGCAGCAATGTTATTTAATTTAACTAAGCAGTCATACGGTTTTAGTGATTCACCATTCACAGCAACCACTTCGCCTTCAACAACATTTAATGTCACATATTCAGCTTCATTAGGAGCTTGTTCAGGAGAGTTAGTCCAAGTCCATACTTGATCACTTGGTTGGCACCATGGATCTTCAAGCTCACCACCTTCGTGTGAAATATGCCATGCGTTTGCATCACGGCTATAAATTTTTGTCGCAGAAGCAGAACACGGAATATTACGCTCTGCAAGGTAATCAAGTAATGATTCACGGCTTGATAAGTCCCACTCACGCCACGGTGCAATCACCTTTAGATCTGGCGCAAGGGCTGCGAAACATGATTCAAAACGCACTTGGTCGTTACCTTTACCCGTACAACCATGCGAAAGCGCATCGGCTCCTACTTTACGAGCAATTTCAACTTGTGCTTTAGCAATAATCGGACGAGCCATAGACGTACCTAGTAAGTACGTACCTTCGTAAATAGCGCCAGTTTTTAATGTTGGGTAAATATAATCACTTACCATTTCATCTTTTAAATCAACTATATGACACTCAGACGCACCTGAAGCAATCGCTTTTGCTTCAACGCCTTCTAGTTCTTCAGCGCCTTGACCTACATCAGCAACAAAGGCAATTACTTCACAGCCATAGTTTTCTTTTAACCAAGGCACGATTGCCGATGTATCTAGACCACCAGAATAGGCTAATACGACTTTTTTAATTGAACTCATTGGTGTTCCTTAAACAAAATTTGGATTTAGTAATGTCACAAGAAGAGCGTTCTGCGCATGCATACGGTTCTCTGCTTGTTGAATAATTTTTGATGCCGGGCCTTCCATTACCTCAGAGGTAATTTCAAACTCTCGATGAGCCGGCTGACAGTGCAGCACAGTTTGTGCGCCAGTCTTCTCAAGCAATGCCTGATTTAGCTGATACGGCATATACTTAGCTTTAACTTGCTCAAGCGGTGTTTTATCACCCATCGAAACCCACGTATCAGCATAGACTGCATTTGCACCAACTGCCGCTTCAATTCGGTCACTGACCATTACAGAGGCGCCATTCATCGCTGCAATTTGCTCAGCTTGCTTAAGAATTTGCGAATCAGGTGAGCTACCTTTAGGGCAAACTGCAACAAAATCAGTGCCTAAAGTGGCTGCTAACAGCATCAGTGAGTGAGTTACATTATTCCCCTCACCTAAGTAAGCTAGCTTAAGTTTACTAACATCGCCATGTACTTCTTGAAGAGTCAAGAAATCAGCCAAAGCTTGGCATGGGTGATATAAGTCGCACAAGCTATTAACAACAGGTACGCTTGAAAACTCACCCAAAGTGGTAAGTGTTTTGTGTTCGAATACACGAGCAACAATACCATCTGCCCACGTTGAGATATTAAGTGCAAAGTCTTTAACTGATTCACGTGCGCCCATGGCACCATTTTGTGAATCAAGATAGACCGCATGACCACCTAGCTTATTAATACCAATATCAAATGATAAGCGGGTACGTAAACTAGGTTTTTCAAATAAAGTAACCACTGATTTACCTGCAAGCGCTTGGCTAAAATCTGCAGGATTTGCTTTAATTTTTTGCGCTAAGTTAAGAAGTTTAAGTGCGCCTTTTTGGTCTAACTCTAGACCCGATAAAAAATGATTTAACATGAAATACCTATGGTGTAATTTTCGTTCCTACGTGCTCGCCTTGTAATAAAGCGACTAAGTTTTCTGGCTTTAGCCAGCTTGAGATATACACACCACGTCGTAAATGTTGGGCAGCAAGAAGGCTGGTCTTTACTTTGACCTCCATCCCGCCCTGAATAACTCCTTCAAGGATAAGTGTATCGATTTGCTGCGTATTTAATTGATGTAATGGCTGCTTATTTGCGTCAAGTACAGCTTCTACATCAGTCATAAAAATAAGCTCTGCATTGAGCTCTTTCGCTATGGCTGCGGCTGCTTCATCGGCATTTACGTTATACCACTGACCGTCCTCTCCAAAGCCTATTGAACTAACAAGGGGTAAGCGACCTTGTTCTAATAAGCTCGGTAAAACGCTATGACAGCTTCCACTACATTGACCAACTTGGCCTAATACTTTGAGTTTTTCTGAAGCTACAACGCCCGCCTCATAAAGGCTCAAACCAACAGGCTTATGGCCCGCACCGATAGCTTGACTCATAAGCTGTTTGTTAGCACAACCTGCAAGCGCCCCGACAATATAAGGCATTTGTTCATTAGGACTGATGCGTAATCCTTGGTGCTTTGCAGTTACAAAACCCGCCTCTTTTAACCATGCATCTACAAGCGCTCCACCGCCATGCACAATCACAAAATTAGCGTGTTCTTGCGATGCTAGAACATCGAACAATGCTTTTGCTGCATCGGCAGTGTTTAATACTGCACCACCAATTTTAATAACCCATGTTTTCATCATAGTGCTCCGCTAAGGCCTGTATGATGAGGTTCACCCATCGCTAAATTAATACATTGCAACGCTTGGCCTGCAGCACCTTTTAATAGGTTATCAATCGCAGACATTACAATTAATTGCTGACCTTTTTGTTGCCATGCAATATCTACATAAGGTTGTTTTGCAACACCTTTTATACTTGGGATCTTATTACCTAATAAGCGGATCAATGGCTCATCGGCTAAAACTTGATATGCCTCTTTAACCTGTTCAGGGGTAACATCTGGCTTTAGCTGCACATAAATGGTTTCTAGGATGCCGCGTGGAAAATTACCTAAATGCGGGGTGAATAACACGGGATGTCCAAGATGCTGCTCAATCTCCGGCGTGTGTCTATGATTAAATAAACCATAAGGGGCAAGTGATACTTCGCAAAAATGCGTATTAACACTGGCTTTTCTACCAGCGCCTGTCACACCTGACACAGCATTAACAATAACAGGCTGCTCAGCAAGTAAGTTCGCTTGTTTAAGGGGCTTTAATGCGTTAAGCGCTGCTGTCGGATAACAACCCGCTACAGCAACAAGGTTTGCTTTACTGATCGCATCACTATTCCATTCAGCTAAACCATATGCAGCTTGTGCTAAAAGCTCAGGGTGTTCATGTGCGAAACCGTAATAAGTTTGGTAATCCTCATTCCCAGCTAAACGGAAACCACCTGAAAGGTCGAATACTTTTTTACCCATAGCTAAAAATTGTGGCGCAAGGTCGACACTTACTTTGTGATCAGTACACAAGCACACATAATCAGCATTATTTTCAATATCTTTGTAAGCAGCTGTTGTTAGTGCTTGTAAAGGATACTCTAACAGCCCTAAATGCTCAGGATATAAATCACTTAATAATTTACCTTTATCTAAACTGCCCTCTGAGACATAACATGCTTGTAGGGTTAATTTAGGGTGCTTAGCAACTAAACTTGCTAGCTCTGCGCCGCTGTAACCACTTGCGCCAATAATCACTACATTCATTGCTTACTTTTACCTATTAAATCTATTTATCGATACGCCTAAAACTTCTCGCTGAAAAGCGAATAAAAACACTGTCTAAAGTAATGAAATCAGGTTATCGTCGTTTTGTGTTCATAGTACAGTTACACTAATATTTATGCTTAAAAAGTGAATTGATATTCATCATAAATACTTTTATATTGTTATGCAATTAGATTGAATAATTATTTTTGGATTTTTTATGTCTTTACCGTCTTTTTTATCTATGTACCAGCAATTGATTGCAGCGCCTTCAATCAGTGCAATTGAAGATTCACTATGTATGAGCAATAAAGAGGTGATCTCCTTGCTTGCCTCTTGGTGTGAAAGCCTCGGTTTTACTTGCGAAATAACAGAACTGGAGCAAGGTAAAGGCCGTTATAATTTATTGGCAAAACGCGGGGAAGGTGACGGTGGATTAATGTTGGCAGGTCATACCGATACAGTGCCATTTGATGATAGCCGCTGGAATTATGATCCCTTCAAACTCAGCGAGCATAACAATAAATTATATGGCTTAGGCAGTATTGATATGAAAGGCTTTTTTGCCTTTGTTTTACAAGCGATTAGTGAGCTTGATGCAACAAAGCAAACAGAGCCTTTATTAATCTTAGCAACCGCCGATGAAGAAACCACAATGGCGGGGGCGCAACAAATTTGCCGCCACCCTAACTTGAAACCAGCGCGCTGTATTATTGGTGAACCAACCGATATGACTCCTGTTTTCACTCATAAAGGACATATGAGTACAGCCATTCGGGTAATTGGTCGCTCAGGCCATAGCTCTGATCCTGAACGTGGTTTAAACGCCATCGAAGTGATGCATAAAATGATTACAAAATTGTTAATCATTAAAGAAGAATTAAAGAATAAATATTCAGTTGACCACTTTGAAATTCCGTACCCTACTTTGAACCTTGGTCATATTCATGGTGGCGATAACGCCAACCGTATTTGTGGCTGCTGTGAAATGCACATCGATATGCGACCACTGCCCGGTTTGAGCGTGCAAGAACTGCAGGCGATTTTGCTAAGTGCTGCTGAAGAAATAAATACCCAATACCCAAATGCAGTGAGTGTTATCGACATGCATGAACCTATCCCTGCATTTAGTGGCAGCACAGATACTGCGCTTGTAAAACTAGCTGAAAAAATCTCAGGACAACCTGCTGTTGCTGTAAACTACTGCACTGAAGCTCCCTTTATTCAACAACTAGGTTGCGAAACGATTGTGATGGGGCCAGGTTCAATTAATCAAGCCCACCAGCCTGATGAGTTTTTAGCGATGGAAAAAATAAAACCGTCACAAGAGATAATTAGCAAGATGATTAAAGCAAGCTGCTTTAGTGAATATACCCAAACCACCTCAAGATGCGAGTTTCAGTTGGAATTAAAAGCGATTTAGACAAGGCATTGATTGCAAGTAATAGTGGTTCTATTGTTAAAATCAATAACGCAGTATAAATCGCTTTTAAACCAACCCTTCGGGCGCTTCACAGGCACTTACTCTCATCGTTGTTACTTCTTAAAAGGGACTACCATTCTTGCAAAGTAACGCCTTGATATTAAGCACCTGTGAAACGCTGAATTCTGCATCTTGAGGTGGCTTGGGTATAATAAAAAGGGAGCATCACGCTCCCTTTTTTAATCCATGTACTTACTTAAGTACTTTTTAAATACCGGATCGGTTTTCGCCAGCTCTTTTTGCTCCGCCAAAATATCTTTAAGGATGGCTTTAGAAGTGAGCGGATTTGCTAATACAACTCGAAATACCACAGTTGGTTGATGGTCATATTTTGCAGGTGTCAAACGAGTACGCGATACAAAAGAACGACCGGCTTCACGCTGACGCTTTTGCATACTTGCAGTAAAGCGATTTAATGACGCATAGATGTCGAGCTTGGTCTCTTCGTCGGCGTCTTTTATTTTGGCCTGAATTTCTTTAGGCACATAGCGGTACGTTAATAAACAAAGCTCAGGCTCAGAAATAAGCTCAAAGTCTTCATCTTCTTTAATCATCTGTGCAAACGTACGCGCCTTTACTATGCCGCGGTCAATCAACATTTCATAGCCTTTACGGCCAATAACACGTAAGCAAGCATGCACTAACATCGCCATACCTGGGCGACTTCCCTCAAGTGTATGACTACCTAAATCTTTCGAGCCTTTACGAAGAATATACTCGGCATGATGTTCAATCGCATCTGTAGCAGCAGGGTCTTTAAATAACACTAAGCCCGCCCCCATAGGCACATACATTTGCTTATGCGCATCGATAGTGATCGAATCAGCACGCTCTATACCGCTTAGAAGGTGGCGATAATTCGTTGATAGTAATGTGGCTCCACCCCATGCAGCATCGACATGAAAATGACAGCCTAGTTCAGCACTTAAATCAGCCATTTCATTGAGTGGGTCTATACTGCCGGTTTCTGTAGTGCCAGCAACCCCTACTAATGCCATCACTTTAATGCCTGACGCTTCGAGTTCATAAGCCTTCTTACGCATGGCATTAACGTCAACTTTATTATTCTTATCAGTTTCGATGGCAATAATGTTATCGCGACCAATACCTAATAAGTCGACCGTTTTCCCCAAAGAGTAATGACCCCGCTCAGAAACAAGCACAGCCAACCCTTTATAGCCGTAGTGCAACATACCGGCGATTAAACCTTGTGCTGCAATTCCCTTGTAATCACCATCGGCTTTTAATAGCCGATTGCGGGCAATCCATAATGCGGTGATATTGGCTACTGTGCCACCTGAACAAAACGCCCCAAGAGAGGTTTTAGCGCTATGCATCCACTTGCTGTAAAAAGCATCGTCTTCACTATAGGCTAGATGGTGCATCATGCCTAACACTTGTCTTTCAAGGGGTGTAAACGCTTTTGATGTTTCAATTTTAACTAGGTTCTGGTTCAAGCCCACCATCAATTTTGATAATGGCAAAACGAAGTGCGGCAATGCCGAGGTCATATGACCAATGAAGCTTGGTGCTGCAGTATGAACAGAATGCGCAACTAACTGCTCCATAATGTCTTGTGCATAGTCAGAGACGAAAGTTGGCTCTTCAGGGATAGTGGCCGACTGAAAATCTTTTTCAATCTCGTGCAAGGGCTTCTCAATCGCCGCTATGTTCTCATTTAAGAACCCAGCAAGATTGCTTGAAATTTCTGATTCGATTTTACTCAAGGTTGAGTCAGGTGCCTCTGGCACCGTAAATATACGAATCAAGCTTTCTTTAGAGGCGACGGCACAACGCTTTTGATCCATCCTAATACCCATTCTAAGCAGCTAAAAATGAATTAGATGTTGAAACATCACCGTTTTCACTTTTGCGGCACTGTTGCTACGAAATTGGCTAACTTTACTGGAATATCACGAAAATGTCTCGTCTAAAGCAAAAAAGCCACGTCTTCGATGACAAAAAAGTGATCTAAAAATGACATTTGCGGTAATTTTATACTATCGATTAAGTCTTTTTTCAGTATAATCAAGTAATAACAGCTAAGGGAGCACTTATGCCCAAAGGAATGCAAAAAACCAGCTGGCTACTTTATGGCTTTGCCGCTTTTTTTGTTAGCTTATTTGGTTACATTTACTATACCTATGAAACCACTCGCAATGAAATAATCACGCATGTTGATAACAAATTATTTAATGCTGCTGTGAGTGTAAAACATATCTTAGGTGATGATTACCATGATCGAGTTAATGCTGGTTTAGCTATCTCTCCTGCTGTATACAAAGAAAAAAGTCGCGCACTCTCTGAGTATGCAAAACAAATGCAACTTGCCTATGTCTATGCCATGGTTAAGCGTGATGATACCGTCTACTTCAGTGCTTCAAGCTATACTCAAAAAGATCAAAATACAGGCAAAGTTACCGAGTTTTTTGACATCTACTCTGAAGCAACAGAATTAAATAAAGAAGCCTTTAATTCAACAGAACCTGTTTATGAAATTTCACAAGATCAATGGGGCTACTTTAAAAGTATTTTCGTAACCTTTGTCGATAACAACGGCCAGACCTACATCACCGGTGCAGACATAACACTTAGCGATTTTAATCAGCAACTGCAATACAGTGTTACTCGCGCAGCAATTACAGCCTGTTTCTTTTTCTTTATAGCAGTATTAATTGCAGGCCTCTATTTTTTACAACTCAAACGCTCACTATCAACAGATGCTCGCACAGGCTTTGCCAATCATGTAGCGCTAGAGTATTACTTAAAAAAGACAACAAAATATCGCATGGAGCTCGCGGTTATCGTCATTAATGAATTAGACGATATCAGTAGCTTTTACGGTACCGAAGTCAGCGATAAAGTTATGGCAAGTTTACTTGGCTACTTCCAAGCACGTTTGCCAAATGACTGCTTTGCCTATCGCCTTGCCACGAATAAGATAGCTTTGTTGCAAACGCGCAGCTCTGACAAAGAATTAGAAGAAATAATTAACACCTTCAACAATGCTATCCCGGTGTTAAAAGAACCGTTCATTTACGTTAGCTTGTATGCAGGCATTGCATCTGGCAACAAGCTTATGCTTATCGAAAATGCCCACATAGCCTTACAGCAAGCAAAGTTTAATAATCAGCGAGTTGTTCGCTATGAAAATGTTTTTAAACAAGTCGAAGAGCGCTTTAGAAATAATGTAACGCTTGCCAAAGAGGTGAAAGAAGCATTTGATAACAATCGCATTGTGCCTTACTTTCAAGCTATTTATGATACCAACACTGAGCAGATTGAGCACTACCAATGTCTAGCGAGATTAGCCAGTGCCCAAGGCCGTATTCATAGTCCTGACTATTTTATGACGGTGCTCAAACGCTCACGTATGGATGGGCTGTTAAGACGTACCATGTTTACCCGTTGTGTTGAGCATTTTAGAAAAACCAACCTAAGCTGGAGCATTAACATCACCGCGCAAGATATTCTTGATCCAAGCTTAAGTGAGTTTTTCGAACAGCAACTAAGACGCTACCCACAGCCTCATAACATTATTTTTCAATTTCATGAAAGCGATGCTATTGCTTATTTTAGTGAGGTAAAAACCTTTATTAGCCTTTTAAAAAACAAGGGAGCGCAGGTGTTTATTAATGAGTTTGGCTCAGGCTTTTCAAACTTACCGCATATTCTAAAATTAGAGATCGATGGTTTAAAACTCGATAAAAACCTTGTGAGTCAAATTCACAGTAATAATGATAACTTTTTGTTTATTGAGAATTTAGTAAAGTACGCTAATCAGCTAAACCTGCAAGTTATCGCTGAGCAAGTCGATAACGAACAAATTGCTGACGCGCTGTCTCGTGCGGGGATTAATTTAATGCAGGGGAGCCACTTTTCATCGCCAGCTCCCTACATTCATTAAAGGTTGATCACTAAACGGTGGCTTTGCTGACCGCTAGCCCAGTATTTACGTTCAAATGGCGTGATTGCTGTATCGCTCTCATATAATTGAACATCACAAGGATGTCCTGCAAGCTCGAGCGAGCGGGCAAATTCCTTCACGTAAATATCCCAATTGCTTCTGAGCTCTAAACGACCGCCTAATTTAATGATAAACGGAAAAATAGCAGCGCCATGCCAGCGCCTTTGCAAGTGCTTTGCTTTCGGCCATGGATTTGGGTATAGCAAATAATGATGCGTCGGTTGCCAATTAGCAGCTACCGCTAAACGCCAAAAGTCGTTTAAGTCTGCTTGCACTAAAATATACTGGCCCGCATCGGTTTGCTTGTACTCTATCTCATGCTTCTCTAAGCGATGAGATGACTTATCGATACCAATCACCAACGCATCAGGGTGACGCTTAGCTAAGTTAGCCGTACTTTCACCTACACCACAACACGAATCAAGGATTATAGGCCCGTTAAACGCTTGAACCTTTTCATTTACCTCATCAAAAGCCGCTTGCGTATGTTGTGCAATCGGCTTCTTAAAATCCGCACTTAAGTGCTTTAAAACTATTTCGTCTAACTTTTCATGTAAGCCAGGCTGATTCGATACAATACTTCTCGAATTTGCATCCGTCATTAGTGTCTAAGCCCCACACCACGTTTAATAAGCGTTAACGCTAAAGTAAATAAACCCACAATAAATAAACCAAGTACACCAAATGCTACCGATAAATCGACATCAGACACACCTAAAAAGCCAAATCTAAATGCATTCACCATATAAATAATTGGGTTTACTTGCGATACACCTTGCCAAAATTCTGGCAACAAGCTGATTGAGTAAAACACTCCACCGAGATAAGTTAGTGGAGTAAGAATGAAGGTTGGAATAATACTAATATCATCAAAGCTATTTGCATAAATTGCGTTAATAAGGCCACCTAAAGCAAATACCGCTGAGGTTAAAATAACCGTCGCCATGATCACAAAAATATTATGAATTTGTATATCAACAAACAGCAATGATACACAGGTAACAATTAAGCCAACTAGCATACCGCGGGTCATACCACCGCCCATGTAGCCAAGTACGATAATGTAATTTGGCACTGGTGCAACTAATAGCTCTTCAATACTCTTTTGGAACTTGGTCGAATAAAAGCTTGAAGCTACATTCGAGTAAGAGTTAGTGATCACCGACATCATAATCAGACCCGGTACAATAAACTCCATGTAAGTAAAGCCACCCATATCACCGATACGCGAACCAATCAGGTTACCAAAAATAACAAAATAAAGGCTCATCGTGATTGCTGGCGGAACTAAGGTTTGCACCCAAATACGTAAAAAGCGAATACACTCTTTGATCCAAATACTTTTTAGCGCTACTCCATATTTAAACATTATTCGCCTCGCCCTTGTTCTAATAAGCCTACAAAAAGTTCTTCTAAACGATTTGCTTTATTTCGCATACTGAGCACGGTATTACCTTGTTCGGTCAACGCGCTGAATACTTGGTTTAAGCCCTGAGACTTCGCCACTTCAACTTCTAAAGTGTGGTCATCAGTTAGTGTGTATTGGTAACCTTCAATGCTAATTGGCTGCACTGGCTGCTTTAAATCAAGTACAAAGGTCTCTTTATCAAGTTTGGCAAGTAGCGCTTTGATAGTGGTGTTTTCAACAATCACGCCACTGTCGATAATCGCGATGTTTTTACATAACAGCTCAGCTTCTTCTAGGTAGTGAGTAGTCAAGATGATGGTCACACCTTGCTTATTAATCTCGCGAAGAAAGTCCCACATCGAGCGGCGTAGCTCAATATCAACACCGGCTGTTGGCTCATCTAAAATAAGTAATTTAGGTTCATGCATCAGTGCACGAGCAATCATTAAACGGCGCTTCATACCACCTGACAGCGTACGCGCTTGCTTATCTTTTTTCTCAAATAAACCTAGTTGCTTTAGATACTTTTCAGCACGCTCATGCGCCAGCTTTCTTGGTACACCATAATAGCCCGCTTGGTTAACCAAAATTTGGTTCAGTGTTTCAAATTGGCTAAAATTAAACTCTTGCGGCACTAAACCTAGTTCAGACTTAGCGGCTTCCAAATCTGTATCAATGTCATGCCCAAACACCTGGACACGGCCAGCGCTTTTGTTCACTAACGATGAGATAACACCAATGGTAGTTGATTTACCGGCACCGTTCGGACCAAGTAAAGCAAAGAAATCGCCCTGTTGAACTTGTAAGTCGATGCCCTTTACGGCTTCAACACCATTTTTATAAACCTTTTTTAGGCCTTCAATATTTAATGCGATCGTTTTTTCGCTCACTGTTTGCCCTCTCCATAACCCCAACGCTTGGTCAGAGTATGTTCAATGTTTAAATGATCTAAAATTCGCGCCACCATAAAATCAACCAAGTCTGAAATCTGCTCTGGCTGATGATAAAAACCCGGTGCCGCAGGCATAATCGTTACGCCTAGCCTTGCTAGTTTCAACATGTTTTCAAGGTGAATTTCGCTAAATGGCGTTTCACGCGGGACTAAAATTAATTGCCCACGTTCTTTAATCACCACGTCAGCAGCGCGTTCAAGTAAGTTATCTGACGCACCGACCGCAATTGCAGACACTGAACCTGCACTACACGGACAAACCACCATTTTTTTCGGCGCAGCAGAGCCCGACGCAACAGGACTAAACCAATTGTCTTTACCAAACACCTTTAGTTGTTCAGGCGCAGCATTAAAAAGCGTGCTTAACTGTTCTGTCGCTTTATCTTCGTTACCCGATAGCTTGATATTCGATTCTGTATCAAAAACCACTCGAGCAGCACTTGAGATCAACACATAAACTTGAAACTGCTGCTGAAGTAACACTTCTAATAACCGTAAACCGTATGGCGCACCAGAGGCACCGCTAAAAGCTAAGGTTATTTTATCTTTAAATTGCATATTTTGACGCTCCATATACCGGTTAGTTGTGTTCAAGAGCGGTAATTAAGCGCTGATGAATCCCCTCAAAGCCGCCATTACTCATTATTAAAACATGCTGCTTAGGCGCTTTACCTGCAACCACGTGTTTAATAATTTCTTCAGTGCTAGAGCTACAATGCATACCTGCCGCAGCGGCGTATTCTTTGAGTGACCAGCTTAAATTGTCTGGTTCAAATAAATACACCTCATCGGCAGCTTCAAGTGAGTCAATCAAGGTTTGCTGATGCACGCCCATTTTCATGGTATTTGAACGAGGCTCTAAAATGGCAATAATCTTCTCATCGCCCACTTTTGCACGAAGCCCTGCCAAAG
Organism: Pseudoalteromonas sp. PAR1; assembly: GCF_947311895.1. NCBI lineage: Bacteria > Pseudomonadati > Pseudomonadota > Gammaproteobacteria > Alteromonadales > Pseudoalteromonadaceae > Pseudoalteromonas > Pseudoalteromonas sp. PAR1. The sequence continues at coordinate 231,736 of NZ_CAMZMY010000001.1, forward strand.
TTGTTTTAATTGCCGTTGGGTGATGGGCAAAATCGTCATACACCTTAATCGAGTTAATATCGGCTTTAAGCTCCATACGGCGCTTAGGAGAAATAAACTCAGCCAAGCCCGCAATACTGACTGGTACGGCAATCCCGACATGGCGCGCTGCTGCAATAGCCATGATAGCATTTTTCACATTATGCTCGCCCATCGCTTGCCAACTAACAACGCCTTGAACTTCTCCCTCAAGTAGCACTTCAAATTCGCTACCATCAGCTTTCAGTAAACGGTAATCCCAATCACCTGCCAGCGTTTCACTTTCGCTCCAAAGACCACGCTCAATCACATCTTGTAAGGCTTCATCTTGGCTTGGCCAAATAACCTTACCGCTACAGGGTAATGTACGCATCAAGTGATGAAATTGTTTCTTTATTGCGTTTAAATCTTCAAAAATATCAGCGTGATCAAATTCAAGGTTATTAAGAATTAAGGTACGTGGTAAGTAATGAACAAATTTACTGCGTTTATCAAAAAATGCCGTGTCGTACTCATCGGCTTCGATAACAAAAAATGGCGTTTCACCAACCCGTGCTGACACGCCAAAATTTTGCACAATGCCACCAATTAAAAAGCCAGGCTTCATTCCTGCATACTCTAATAACCAGGCTAACATACTCGCTGTTGTTGTTTTGCCGTGTGTACCAGCGACAGCTAACACCCACGAATTTTGCAACAGATTATGCTTTAACCATTCTGGACCAGAAGTATAAGGCAAGCCTTTATCAAGTACGTATTCAACGCAAGGGTTGCCTCGGCTCATAGCGTTACCAATTACTACCATATCTGGCGCAGGCTCTAGTTGAGCAACGTCATAACCTTGGGTGAGCGTAATACCTAGCTCTTCTAATTGCGTGCTCATCGGTGGGTACACATTTTGATCAGAGCCTGTCACTGTATGACCTAACGATTTAGCGATTGCGGCAATACCACCCATAAAGGTGCCACAAATTCCAAGAATATGAATATGCATCTACTGTCCTGAGCAAAATGAATGAGAGATAAACTAAGGCGTTATAATGCCAAATATAAGCTTTACTTACCATGACTAGCGGTCAATAGAGTATTGCCAAATAGCCATCATAAAAAACACCTCAAATTTGAGGTGTTTTTCGAATTAAGTTGAATGGTTATTTACAGCATTAAGAATGCAAACAAACCAACACCAAGTAACAAGCGGTAGATAACAAATGGCATCATACCCATGCGCTCAATAACTTTTAAGAAAAAGAAAATACACGCATAAGCTGATACAAATGATAAGCCTGCGCCGAGTAAAATCGCATGCCAATCAATCGCCTCGCCCGCTGTTGCAAGCTGATACACATAATAGGAACCCGCTGCTGCAATGACCGGAATTGACATTAAAAATGAAAAACGCGCAGCACTTTGCTTGTTAAGGCCCAGCATTAAACCTACGGTGATGGTAATACCTGAACGCGATGTCCCAGGGAATACCATAGCCAGCACTTGTGAAAAGCCTAACAATAGCGCACTGAAAAAATTGATTTGGTAAATGTTCTTAACTTGCTTTGCTTTTACATCGGCATACCAAAGTAACAAACCAAACACGATGGTAGAGGTGGCAATAACCCACGCATTTCGCGAGTAACTTTCAACGAAATCTTTAAACAAATAACCAATTAATAATGCAGGAATGGTTGCGACAATAATCCACCAGCCTAAGCGGCTGTCATCGGTGGCACCTTGAGAGCCAAACGATTTAAACCACGCACCTAGAATGTCTACCACTTCTTTACGGAAATACAATACCACTGCACCTAAAGTACCGACATGAACGGCTACATCAAATGCTAAACCTTGGTCGTGCCAACCTAGAACTTGCGAAGGTAAAATTAAATGTGCTGAGCTCGAAATAGGTAAAAACTCAGTCAATCCTTGAATTAAGGCTAAAACAATTATCTCAATAATACTCATGGGTAAGAAAACTCCACCTTCCATAGTTTTTGTTGCTGATTATTATAATTATCCCATAGCTCTGCTAGCGTGCATTTTGCTACAGGGTGAAAAAAATCAGGGGCTATTTCAGCTAAAGGCTGAAGAACAAATGCATTTTTGGTAATTTCATCGCGAGGTAACTGTGCAGGCGAATCACAAATTACGTCATCATAAAATAAAAGATCTAGGTCAAGCGTTCGTGGACTAAACTTTTTGTCATCACGGGTACGGCCATTTTCAAGCTCAATTTCTTTCAATAACTTACACAGTTCAGGTAGTGGCATATCGGTTTGCGCCCCTAATACTGAGTTATAAAAGTTACTGCCTGCAAAACCGACCGCTTCACTCTCAAAAACTGATGAGTGAATAAAATCAGGAAAATGTACTTTTAGAGCATCAAGCGCCTGGCGAATATAATGCTCTTTATTAACGTTAGAGCCTAAACTAATAAAAATTTGCGCCATGTTAATATGCCTTGCGACGGGTGATTTCGACTCCCACCGTTTTGGCTTGTGGCACTGCTGCAGGTTTACTCACGCGAATGGTCACTTGCTCAGTTGCAAACTCAGTTAAGATAATGGCCGCTAATTGTTCAACTAAGGTTTCAAGCAGCTCTACTGGTTTTGCTGTTGTATGAGCGATAACCCGCTCGCTGACTTTTGCATAATCAAGTGCAAGGTTAATATCATCAGTTGCAGCTGCCGCAGAAATATCACATAGCATTTCAATATCAAAATACAGGCTTTGTTTACTTTCTTTTTCAAAATCATACACACCGATAATGGTGTCTACATGCAATTGTGATATATATACCTTGTCCATTGATACTCCAAGTGACATAAATATTAAAACACCTCTCATACTAAACGCTTATTGATTTGAATAATCCGCGCTATAAGTTGTCATACTGTTTTAATATATAAAAATTACCCCTACAATAACGGGTAGATGCGATGCATTATTGCTCACATGTTCTACTCAAAAATAGTGGCAGATGGTTTTGCCGCCAATGATAGCCCAAAAGTGCAGATTTAAAAATAAGGAAGCGCGTGTTAACAGCCCTAATGTTAGTTTTAGCCTATTTACTGGGATCGGTCTCATCCGCAATCCTTGTCTCTCGGCTGTTTAAACTACCGGACCCACGCAGTCACGGATCGAACAACCCAGGTGCAACGAATGTCTATCGCTTAGGTGGAAAAGTCCCTGCTGTACTTGTACTTGTCTTTGATATTTTAAAAGGAACCATTCCGGTTTGGGGTGCTTACTTCTTAAAAATAGAACCACTTATGCTCGGCTTGATTGGTGTAGCAGCCTGTTTAGGCCATATGTACCCGCTGTTTTTCAGTTTTAAAGGCGGTAAGGCTGTCGCGACCGCTTTTGGCACGTTATTACCGATTGGTTTATCGTTAGGTGGGATGTTAATTGCAACTTGGATCTTAATTGTTGCTATCACGCGCTACTCATCTCTTGCAGCGTTAGTCACGGTTTCGTTAGCACCTCTATATACTTGGTGGATAAAACCTTTATATACCTTGCCCGTTACCTTTTTAACGGTACTGATAATTTTCCGTCATAGAGCAAATATCACTCGCTTACTCGCCGGTGAAGAGCCAAAAGTAGGGGCTAAGAAAAAAGCCCCTGAACATGAAGAAGGTTGATGTTAAATAGCCTCTAACGAGTCTATTGGCCAGCGCGGCTTTGTTTTCATATCAAGGCTAGCAAACTGTCCTGCTTTTAAGCGCTGCATACCAGCATAAGCGATCATCGCACCGTTATCTGTACAAAACTCTGTGCGCGGGTAGTACACACGCCCTTTCATACCTTGCATTACTCGCTCAAGTTGCGCACGCAATTGCACGTTTGCACTCACGCCCCCAGCAATCACTAAGCGCTTGATACCGGTTTGCTTTAATGCACGTTTACACTTGATAATTAAGGTATCAATAACCGCTGTTTGGAATGCATGAGCAATATCCGCTTTGGTTTGTTCATCATCATCGGTATCACGAATAGCGAGTGACGCAGCTGTTTTTAAACCACTGAAACTAAAATCTAAGCCGGGTTTGTCAGTCATCGGACGCGGGAATACAAAGCGCTCAGGTGTACCTTGCTCAGCAAGTTTTGCCAAACGCGGGCCTCCTGGGTAATCAAGCCCAAGTAATTTCGCCGTTTTATCGAATGCCTCACCTGCGGCGTCATCAACTGACTCACCTAATACTTCATATTCACCAATTCCAGATACTTTAACCATCATGGTGTGGCCGCCAGATACTAATAACGCGATAAACGGAAATTCAGGTTTGTCTTCTTCAAGCATTGGCGCAAGAAGATGCCCTTCCATATGATGAACCGCTACCGCTGGTATATTCCAACCATAGGCTAAAGAACGACCAATAGAAGTACCCACAAGGAGTGCGCCAACCAATCCAGGGCCCGCAGTATAAGCAATGCCATCTAAATCTTCTGGGCCACAGCCCGCTTGTGCAAAGGCGGCATCAATTAAAGGTAAGGTTTTACGCACGTGGTCACGTGACGCAAGTTCAGGTACCACACCGCCGTAGTCAGCATGCACTTTTACTTGGCTATACAGTTGATGTGCTAATAAGCCTTGTTCATCATCGTAAATGGCAATACCTGTTTCATCACATGATGATTCAATACCTAAAATTCGCATCAATTACTCCGCCAAGAAAAAATAAACGCGTATTTTACAGTGAAAATACGCATTACTGAATATTAAATTGCAATACCAATGTTGGTTTGACCGTCTGATACCGCAAGCTGTTTAAGTTCTTTTACGTTTTCAGAGCTAATTCGGCCCATTTGCTCTACAAAATCAATTAACTCAGCCAGTACTTCAATTTCATATTGCATTAATGGGTGTTCACGAACTGCTTTATTGTCAGCTACTTCACCATCAACGGTAAGTTGATATTCAATGTAACGTGCCACCGATGCCTGTGAAATTTTACTAATGTTCAAAAACTCTTGGTCATCTTTTGCCATTAAACCGTGTAACATGCCTAGTAAAGCTGTTGCTGTATCAATAGCAGGGTAAGTGCCAAACATATCAAAATCAGTTAGTTCAGGCACATTAGGCTCTATTTTTTCGATTTGTTTTTCGAGGCTAATTTTACTTTTTGGCAGTAAAATCTTCTCCCAACAAACATTCAAAGCACTACGAAAAACCGCAGCATCACCAAACCCTGTGGCTTCACAGAATAAACTGTAATTAGGCAACATGCGTTCTAACAAAGCACCACCTAATACTGCTTTTTGTAAATAGTTTAATTCTCTAATGCGTTGAAAATTATTCGCTTTCGTCATTTTTAACAGTCCCGCAAGACCAACAAAGTTCAAATGTTGATCCGTTAAGCTCTTGACACTTTGGGCACACCCAATCAGGAGCCGATTGTTTTACTTGCCGATAGTTTAACAATATTTCTTGCGCCTGGCGCTCTTTTAATGCGTAAACAAGCATATCAACTCCCGTCTGTTCAAAGGGTATCTCTCCCAATGCCCCTTGTAAGAGCTCACCTTGTAACTGACACTCAATGCCTTTGCTGTTTAACAGCCCTTTAATAATATTTGCTTCAAGGCTGTTTTCAGCCTGAAATACTCGTACCCATTTGAACGGTTCTGAGCTAGCGGTTTGATTTAATTTCTTATTTTGCAAATTACTTCTCTTTTACTTTTCTAAATATAAAACCTAAACTACAAAAGCTTTGCCGCAATGCTTATTTCAAGGTAACTACATGACATTAACGACACCAGGACTACTATTTCCTGCGATTTCTTTACTTTTACTCGCTTACACCAATCGTTTTTTGGTGCTCGCCCAACTTATTCGTGAACTGAATGCGCGCGAAGGGGAAAGTATTCGCCCTCTTGTTGTCGCACAAATTACCAACTTAAGAAAGCGCATTAAGTTAATAAGAGTGATGCAAGTATACGGCGTTGCCTCATTTTTAATGTGCACCTTATCAATGTTCGCTTTATTTATAGAATTTAATACCACAGGCATCATCTTATTTGGGATTAGCCTAGCTTGCTTAGCGATGTCACTTTTAACCTCTTTGTATGAGATCCACATTTCATGCGATGCCATCGAAATCGAATTAAAAAATATCGAAAAAAAACCAGTAGCTGATAAGGCAGAGTAAATTTCTGCCTCTATACTTATTGTTACGAGATGCAACAATAAGTGGTGTGTTTGTGGAAGATTTTTTATTTTCTGATGAGCAGCTAGAAGAAAATAACGTTCCTATTGATGAATCAGAATGTTGGCATATTCTTGTTGTTGACGATGAAGAAGATATTCACCAAGTTACGAAATTAGTGCTAGCTGGCTTCACTTTCGAAAATAAAGGTCTGCGCTTTTATGACGCCTATTCAGCAGCCGAAGCAAAAGAGTTATTAAAGCAAAATATTCCTTTTTCAGTCGCGCTTGTCGATGTTGTCATGGAAACAAACCATGCAGGTCTTGAGCTTATCCAATACATTCGCGATGAAATAGAAAACCATGATATTCGCTTAATTCTGCGTACAGGTCAGCCTGGAGAGGCACCTGAAGAGTCGATTATCCGTGATTATGATATAAACGATTACAAGAATAAAACCGAACTAACGGCTATAAAAATTAAGACGCTTCTTTATTCTGCACTCAGAGGGCATCGCGATATACAAATTATTGATCGCCATAAAAGTGGCCTAGAGCAAATTATTAATGCGTCTGCGAATTTCTTAAAATGCGATAGTGTTAACGAATTTGCATCCACTATTTTGAGTCACGTCACGAATGTAATGGGGATTAATGACGCACAAATCTATTGCGCTGCAGCAGTTAATTTTCAGTCCTCGCCGGCGAAAGATTTTCAACTATTAGCCGCGTCGGGAGTTGGACCAACGCCGAATCAAAATACTATTCCAGATGAGGTGAAAAGTTTATTTATTGACGCCCATGAGCGTAAATCATCATTAAAAACGAGCACCGACTATATTGGTTACTTTCCGACAAAAGCAGGCCTTGAGACCATGTTATATGTTCATAAAGGAAGTAAACTGCAAACAACCGATCATCAACTATTAGAGTTTTACGCGAACAATATTGCCCTAGCCTACGACAACCTTAAGCTTAGAGAAATGGTTAAAGAATCACAAAAAGAGTTGTCTTACATTTTAGGTGAAGCCGTTGAAAAACGCTCTAAAGAAACAGGCTCGCATGTTAAGCGCGTTGCTTTATATAGTGAATTACTTGCTAAACTATCACAACTCAGTCCATTTCAATGTGAAATTATCAAGCTCGCTTCACCACTACATGACATTGGTAAAATTAGTATTCCTGATAGCATCTTAAATAAGCCAGGTAAATTAACTGATGAAGAATGGAAAATAATGCAAACTCATGCAGAAGTGGGTTACGAAATTTTAAAAAATTCAAGTAACGAAATTCTGACTTGCGGCGCTTTGATTTCATATCAGCATCACGAAAAATGGGATGGTTCAGGTTATCCGCAAGGTTTAATTGGCAATGAAATCAACATTGTTGGTCGCATAACCGCCCTTGCCGATGTGTTTGATGCGCTATGTAGCGACCGTTGCTACAAGCTTGCTTGGCCCTTAGATGAAGCACTGTCATTGATAAAAGAGCAACGTTCGAAACATTTTGATCCAAATCTTGTTGACTTGTTACTTGAAAATTTACCACTTTTCCTTGAGATTAAAGATCGTTACCCTGACTAGATGTAACTTTTCTGTAAAACGAACTTCCCAAAACAGGTACTATAATTTACTATGCCTCTGTAGATTATAATTATATTGCCTGGATGTAGGGCTTACTTATAACAAGGGACTATATAAAGTGAGATTTGAACAACTTGAACAGTTTGTAGCATTAGGCGTATTAAGGCATTTTCGCCAAGCTGCTGAAAAAACACAAATAAGCACTTCAGCGTTAACCCGGAGTATTCAAACTCTTGAAGACGAAATTGGTTATGAGCTGGTAACTCGCTCAACCCGCTCCGTTAAGTTAACCAAAGAAGGTGAAATTTTCTTAGAATATGCGCAACAAACCCTCGACAATCTAGAAGAAACAAAACAACATCTTTTCGAATCACTAAATGGCTGCGCAAGCGAAAAGCTTGTTATTGGTTACACTAATAAAGCCAGTGCTGTCGTTCCTGTATCTTGCGGGCAATTTTTAGCGCAGTATCCACATGTAAAAATCGAGATGCAACTACAAGAGCAAAGCGAGCTAATGCGTAAGCTACAGCTTGGTGAAATTGATATTAGTGTTTGTTCGCAAGCAATGAATAGTATAGGAAGCGATATCCATTTACCTGACCAACTGATTTTATTTGTTGCTAAAGATCATCCATTAGCGAATAAGAGTGATATCAGCAAACGCGATTTTGCCGACTACCCTATGTACAGCTGCTTTTCACAATCGAAACAAGTACAACAGATGCTAAACGACGCCATTGATTCATTCGATAAGTCAGCCAGTGTTAAAGTAGGTAGTATTGAACAAGTTATGGAAGGACTAAAACGATCGAACCATATTGCAATAGCTAGCATTGAACACGCAAACAATGTTGCTTCTGATCCTGCCTTACAGCTTTTAAAAACCAACAAAGGTGTTGCTCAAGAGCAGCTTGTTATACAAACAAACCAAAAAATCAACGACAACTCTCATGTAAGTCACTTGCTTGATCTTATTGAAAAAATGGCCTTAGCAAGCCAGCACTAGTCGTCTCTTATATCTGCTAGCCTGAATTAAACAGGCTAGCTCTCCCGTCTTTTACTGATCACTTATTTATTGCATAAAAAGCGTGCATCGCATTATTTTTCAGATACACTTACGCACCTTTTTTTTATTGTGTATATAAATGAACGCTCAGCTGATTTCTGACACTTATTTAGATGCAATTGAACAAGCTGGTTATGCTATTGTTGAAAACGCGATTGATGAAACATTAATCAATGATTTAATCGCCGACTGCTATCGTATAAATCCGCATTTTCACACAGCGGGTATTGGTCGTTTAAACGACCAACAAATTGATAAAAATGTCCGTAAAGATAAGACCTTTTGGTTTGATAGTTCAAGCCAAGCACAAATTACTTATCTGGCGACCATGGAAGCAATAAAAACGCAGTTAAATCGTAGTTTTTATTTAGGGTTATTTGACTACGAATGCCATTATGCAAAGTATCAACAAGGTGACTTTTATAAAAAGCACTATGATGCCTTCAAAGGCCGTTCGAACCGTATTTTCACAACAGTTTGTTACTTAAATACGCCAGAATCTGGCGGTGAGTTGGTGATTTACAAGCCGAAAAGTAAAGATATCGAGATTGTCGTAAAACCTCAAGCTGGCATGCTGGTAATGTTTGAAAGCGAACGCTTTATGCATGAGGTATTACCCGCAAATGATGTTCGCTACTCTATTGCGGGTTGGTTCAGAAAAAATGCCTCGATCAGCGGCATTATCGACCCACCTAGATAATTAAAATGGCAGTGGCAAGGATGCTGCTAAACCGATAAAAATCACTAACCCCACATAGTGATTATTCAAAAATGCTTTGAAGCAAGGATCTCGCTCTCGTTTATGAATAAGCATTTGTTGATAAAGTAAAAACCCAACCGCTGCCACTAAACCCAACCAATAAGGCAAACCAAGATGGTTACTCATGCCGATGAAAACAAGAATCGCGATAAATAAGGCATTGAGTAAAAAGATGATGTGTCTGTCATAGCTGGCAAACAAGATTGCCGTTGACTTAACCCCTATTTTTAAATCGTCATCTCTATCAACCATGGCATACATGGTGTCATAAGCCACAGTCCAAACAAGATTAGCGGTAAATAGTAGCCAGGCTTCTAATGGTACTGAACCAATTGATGCCATATAGGCCATCGGAATTGCCCAACTAAATGCAGCACCAAGCACTACTTGCGGTAATTGGGTATAACGCTTCATAAATGGGTAACAAAACGCCAGTGCTAAAGCACCAAATGAAAGCAAAATAGTTGACCAGCTAAGTAACATAACCAATCCGAATGCCACTGCAATAAGTAACACAAACAAACTCATTGCCTCTGCACTAGAAACCAGTCCTGCAGCCAGAGGGCGCTGAGCAGTTCGCTTTACTGAACCATCGATTTTACGATCGGCAAAGTCATTGATCACACAACCTGCACTTCGCATCACAAAGACACCTAAGCTAAACACTACAAAATTTAACAAACTAGGCGTGCCTTGATTAGCAAGCCATAAAGCCCAATATGTTGGCCACAATAGCAACAAAGTACCGATTGGCTTATCCGTTCGCATCAGTTGTTTGTAATAAGGAATGTTTGCGCGATGTAATGCAGCTAATTTCATAAGTAGATATATGCCTCAGGTAAGAACACTTCAGCCACAAGAAAGTGAGCATTTGATAATGCGAACACGCTGCGTCGGCCCCACAATGAATTTGACGGTAAGCCAAGGTGAGCTGTTAACGCTTGAATAGTATGCTGCTGAGAAAATTCAGCCACCTCGATTTCTGTTCGCTGCAAGCTGGGGTCTTGAAAAATAACATCGCCAAGCGGCCTCGTCCCCATATTTAACAACTGCTGTTTCTTTAAAGTATCGTCTGCTGGTAGCCAACTCTGCGCATAAACCATAGGTTTACCATCGCACAATAATAGCACCTCGCGGTTTAATGCCTGACTTAAAGAGGTATTTAGTAGCGCTTGTTGCTCGGCAGTTAAATCAAAAGGCGCTTCGTTTAGTACCTCAACTGAAAAAGCCTGACAGTGACTTTTGAGCTTAGCTGTTAATGAACCGGCTTCAAGCAGCCAACCTTGCTGTTGTTGCGTCAAATCTGGAAATGCTGAAGCAGGCTGCCAATTTGCAGCTAATGAAACTGGGAATGTGATCACAACGACTCATTATTTTTAAAAACCGTGCAAATGATATCACTGCTGCACGTTTGGCAAAAGTCATGATTTAATCTCAAGCACGGTTAAAAATCACAGAACAGCCTGTATCTCAAGCGAATTTGGGTATAGACTAAAACCATTGAAAGGGTGGAATATTTTTAATTATGAAAACATCAGTGTTATCAATTTACTTAGTCAGTATGCTACTAATTGGCGCAATGACCAGTCTGTCTGCACAGGCTGAGTCAAAAGTTGGCTACTTTGGTTTTGAGCCTGATATCATCACCAACTACATAGGCCAAGGTAATAAGAAGCTAGGCTACGTGCGCATTACCGTTGACCTTATGCTAAATGATACAGCCGATATCAGCGTTGTTGAACATCACACCCCTCTACTGCGTGATGCGATTGTTGAAATACTCTCAAAAGAGCCTGAAGAAAACATTAAATCGCTTACTGGTCGAGAAGAAATCAGAAAACGCTGTACTGCAAAATTAAAGTCACTACTTAAACAAGAAACTGGCCAAGAAATTGTCAGAGAAGTGTTATTTACTAAGTATTTGTACCATTAATAGTTTGTTTAATAAAAAAGGCGGTTTAACCGCCTTTTTTATTTACGTGTAAGCAGCTTATCAGACACCGCATATGCCATACCAGCCAGCAAACCTGCTAAGTGAGCCCAATTCGCCATACTCACTGGCAACATATCTACAAAGCCTAGAATAAGCCAAACCAACATAAAACCAACAATACTATTGCTGACTAAAGGTGGTTCGTTAGGGCGCATTGCACTATAAATCCAGCAAAACCCAAGCAAACCATACACAACGCCGCTTAAGCCACCAAAGTTAGGCCCGACAAGTAAAAACTGCGCCCAATTACTAATAAACGCCGTAACTAAAAATAACCCTACTAAGGTTAATTTACCGCTGCGCTTTTCAATATCGTTACCCAGCGTCATCCACCAGATCAAATTAAAAATAAGATGTATAGAGCTAAAATGCACAATGGCAGGAGTAAGCCAAGTAATTGGCTTGGCAGGGTTAAATTGGAGCATGCCATAAATAGTTTCAAAGCCGCCCATCAGAAAAGCAACAAAGATGACTATAGATACTAAGGTTACGGTACGATTAAGCCAACTTAAAGCCTTAAATCGCGCTTTTAAATCAAGTGATTGGCCTTGATATGATAACGGCGATTGTGTACTTCCTACCTGCCATGAAGCTTGTAAGTACTTTTCATCGTTGGGATTTTCAGCAAACTCTTGCCATAAAGGTTGAGCTTGATGAAAATGCTCTGGAGCAACACAAATAATCACAGTTTGTCCATCTTGCGAGCGCAGCTCACCTTGTAATCCTTTACTTTTAATGTAGTCAATAAAGCCTTGTGCGGCGCGCGGATTATTTATGCTGCCCAGTTCAATCATCGTTCTATATGCTCCGGAAGTTGCGTTTGCCACGCAGTAAAGCCACCATCCATGCTGTAAACATCTTCAAAGCCTTGTTCAACTAAATAGCTCGCAGCACCTTGAGAACTAACTCCATGATAACAAACAATGACGATTGGCTGATCAAACTCTTTGTTCATCATAAACTCGCTGATATTTGCATTCGATAAATGCTCAGCGCCTGGAATATGTCCGCTTTGAAATGAATTCGGATCGCGAATATCGGCAATCACGACATCGTCTTTTTCTAACAGCGAAAAGGTTTCGCTAACTGAAATATGTTTATACGACATAATACTCTCTAAACTAAAAAGGCGGCCTAAAGCCGCCTTAATTTTGAGGCTTTTAGACCTTCATTTAATCCCAATTCAGGATAACTTTACCAGACTGGCCTGAAATCATTGTATCAAAGCCTTTTTGGAAGTCATCTACCGAAAATTGATGCGTGATAATTGGGTTAAGATCAAGACCAGACTGAATTAGACTCGCCATCTTATACCAAGTTTCAAACATTTCGCGACCATAAATACCTTTAATGATAAGGCCTTTAAAAATAACTTGGTTCCAATCAACCGCCATATCTGAAGGTGGAATACCTAGCATAGCGATTTTTCCGCCGTGGTTCATGTTATTTAGCATGCTATTAAATGCAACGGGTACGCCTGACATTTCAAGACCAATATCAAAGCCTTCTGTCATGCCAAGCTCTTTCATTACATCTTCAAGCTTTTCATTTGCTACATTTACTGCACGAGTCGCACCCATTTTACGTGCTAAATCTAGGCGGTATTCGTTTACGTCTGTGATAACTACATGACGCGCACCAACATGTTTAGCAACCGCAGCTGCCATGATACCAATTGGGCCTGCACCTGTAATTAATACATCTTCACCCACTAAATCGAACGACAATGCGGTGTGAACTGCATTACCAAATGGGTCAAAAATTGAGGCTAATTCATCTGAGATATTATCTGGAATTTTAAATGCATTAAAAGCAGGGATCACAAGGTATTCTGCAAATGCGCCTTCACGATTAACACCAACACCAGTTGTATTACGACATAAATGCACACGACCAGCACGGCAGTTACGGCAATGACCACAAGTAATATGGCCTTCGCCAGATACACGGTCACCTACTTGGAAACCACGTACTTCCTGACCCATATCAATTACTTCACCAACATACTCGTGGCCAACAACCATAGGAGTTGGAATTGTATTTTGTGCCCACTCATCCCATTTATAAATATGGACATCTGTTCCACAAATTGCTGTTTTGCGGATTTTAATAAGCAGATCGTTATGGCCAACTTCAGGCTTTGGCGCATCAGTCATCCAGATCCCTGGTTCTGCTTTTAATTTAGATAATGCTTTCATGATTTACACTCAATTAAACAAAACCGAAGCAAAAGCTTCGGTTTAGGAAATAAAATTAGATAACACCCATTTCTTTACCAATACGGGTAAAGGCAGCAATAGCGGTATCTAATTGCTCTTTTGTATGCGCCGCAGAGATCTGCGTACGGATACGTGCTTGGCCTTTAGGTACAACAGGGAATGAGAAACCTGTTACATAAATACCTTCGGCAAGTAATTTGTCTGCCATCATAGAAGCGACTTTTGCATCGCCTAACATAACTGGGATAATTGCATGGTCTTTACCTGCACAGGTAAATCCTGCCGCTTCCATTTGTTCACGGAAATATTTTGCGTTATCCCAAAGTTTTGCGCGTAACTCACCGCCATTGCTTAGCATCTCAAGTACTTTAATCGATGCAGTAACAATTGATGGCGCAAGTGAGTTTGAGAAAAGATAAGGACGAGAACGCTGACGTAACCACTCTACAATTTCTTTTTTACCAGATGTGTAACCGCCTGATGCGCCACCAAGTGCTTTACCAAGTGTACCTGTGATGATATCAACACGGTCTAGAACACCACAGTACTCCGGCGTACCTTTACCATTTTCACCGACAAAACCAACAGCGTGAGAGTCATCAACCATAACTAAGGCATCGTATTTGTCAGCAAGGTCACAAACCGCTTTAAGATTACAAATCACACCGTCCATTGAGAAAACGCCGTCAGTTGCGATTAGTTTTGTTTTAGCACCCGCTTCATCAGCAGCAATAAGTTGCTTTTCAAGGTCGCTCATGTCGTTATTAGCGTAACGGAAGCGCTTTGCTTTACAAAGGCGAACACCATCAATAATTGAGGCGTGGTTTAGCGCATCAGAGATAATTGCATCATCTGGGCCGAGAATTGTTTCGAATAAACCAGCGTTTGCATCAAAACAAGATGAGTAAAGAATCGTATCTTCGGTTTCTAAAAACTCAGAAATCTTTTGCTCTAATGTTTTATGAATATCTTGAGTACCACAAATAAAACGCACAGAAGCAACACCAAAACCATGGTCATCTAAACCTTGTTGCGCGGCTTTGATCAGCTCAGGGCTATTGGCTAAACCTAAATAGTTGTTCGCACAAAAATTGATTACCTTATCACCTGAGGCAACTTCAATTTGAGCTTGCTGCTGCGATGTAATAACACGTTCACTTTTGTATAAACCTTCAGCTTTTACTTCGTCGATTTGCTGTTGCAGCTGATTAAAAAACGCAGATGCTCTCATCTGTAATCTCCAAATATTCTTGTATCTAACCAGAAATGATTAGCATGACTGTAAAATTTGCGCCTATTGTAAAAGCTTAGACGAACAATTGCACTGTTTGCAGTTCGTCGCAAACCTTGAGGCTAAAGAAATAAAACTGGTCTTACCTGCTAAGACTGTAAAATTAAAGCAGGTAAATCAGCTAAAGACTCACATACGTAATCAGCATGTTGTTCTGTTGATTCAGCATAACTTTGCCCTGAACGAACCAGCACACGGGTCGCGATTTGCACTCTTTCTGCTGCAATTAAGTCGCCCAGCTTATCGCCGACCATAATACTTTGTGAGGGAGTAATACTATGCTCTTCAATGGCTTGTAACAGCATGCCTGGAGCAGGCTTACGACAATGACAATCCTGTAAATAGGCAGGCTCTGCTTTAGTCGGATGATGCGGGCAAAAGTACACATCAAGAATTGGCACGTCATGACGCATAAACTCAGCTTTCATCCAGTCTGTAAGGTTTAAAAAGTCTTGTTCTGAATAGTAGCCACGCCCAATACCTGACTGATTAGTCACAATGACAATTTCATAACCTGCATCAATAAACTTTTTGCACGCATCAAACACACCGGGTAAAAACTCAAACTCATCCGGTTTATATACATAACCGTGATCAGCATTAACCACACCATCGCGGTCTAAAAACAGTACTTTACTCATGACAATTGCTCTTTATCTACAACACGGTTAAACATAGCTATAACCTCATCAATGCTTATTTGCGTCATTAAATCAGCTCCTTTAACGCGTGTTCCCCAAGGTAGCTCTTGAGCTGTTTTGCCTGTTTGTTCACGTAAGTTTTGGTGGTACACCTCAACCACGTAATCTAGATACAAGTATGGACCTGTACGTTTCGGGTTTGAATGGGCATACAAACCTATTACAGGTATACCAACAGTTACAGCCATGTGTGCAGGTCCCGTATCAGGAGCTAAAACTAAAGAAGCGCGCTTTAATACACACAACAACTCTTTAAGCTTAGTTTTACCTACTAAGTTAAGCACAGGCGCATTCGTTTGCGAAATTATTTGTTCAGACAACTCTATTTCTAAAGGTGTTGGTCCTCCTGTGATAACCACCGAAAAACCTTGCTGATAAGCATGCTCTGCAAGTGCCGCATAACGCTCGGGCAACCAATTACGCTCTTTTTTACTTGCCGCAGGTGAGATAACAAAAATACGCCCAGCTAAACGTTCTTCACCCAATAAGGCATCAGCAGCTTGTTGATGTTCATCTGTGATTGGCATTTGCCAGTGAGGCGCATAGTCAGGTACACCAATTGCTTGAGCAAAGCCCTTAAAGCCCTCAAGGACATGTGCCTCAGATTGCGGGGCAATACGCTTATTAATGAATAAACTATGTAACTCTTTTGAACGAGCCCAATCAAACCCTACTTTGACTTTTGCCGGAATACAACGAGCTGCTAAATTTGCTCTTAGTGCTACTTGCATGTGTAAGAGCACATCAAATTTACGACCTTTGAAAGTATCTTTTAGTTGCTGATAGGCCTGTTTACCCTGTTTTTTATCAAATACAACAAATTCAACGCCCGGTAAATCAGCCAACAACATAGCCTCAACTTTACCTATCACCCAGGTAATTTTTGCCTTCGGATGTGCCTTTTGAATTGCTTGCACTGCGGATACGGCGTGACATACATCACCAATAGCCGAAAGCCTTAAAATACAAATATCTGAATAGGAGGTTGATTGAGTCACGTGCGCCCTTAGCTACAGCAAATAATATGCGATCTTAAATTAACTTGATGCTAATGCAAGCACTTATGCGAAAAGCTAAAAATACGGTAAGATAGCACTAATTCTATTTAATCTTGAAGTTGTTATGTTCGAAACTCAGCATCTACAAAACACCACCCTTTTGTGTCACCCTGACTACAAAGATGAGCTCACGCAACAGTGGTTTGATGCCAGCTACTGGCAACAACAAGAAAAAATAGTTGGCGCAAAAAAAGGCCGAGCAACAGCGTGGTTTTTTAAACATCAACAGCTCACAGGTGTTCTGCGCCACTATTGGCGAGGAGGACTCGTTGGTAAGTTACTCAGCGATCAGTACCTATACTTTGGCTTAAAACAAACCCGAGTTTATAAAGAATTTACACTAATGATGCGTTTGCGTGAGCTTGGCCTGAATGTGCCCACACCGATTGGGGCCAAAATTAAAACCAGCGGCTTTATCTATCGGGGCGATATCATCACCGAGGCAGTGACAGGCGCAAAAAGTGTATTAGATATTTTAATCACGCGCCCACTAAGCCAGTCTGAACTCAAAGCGATTGCAGCCACCCTCAGCGATTTTCACAATCACGGGGTATACCACGCAGATTTAAACATCAATAACATCTTGTTCGATGATACAGGCAAGGTGTTTATCATCGACTTTGACCGCGGTGAAATCAAAAAGCCGCACCCTAGCTGGCAAACAGAGAATATTAAACGCCTTGCTCGTTCATTTGCAAAAGAGCAAGGCCGTAACGAACAGATGCATTGGCGACAAAGTGATTGGCAGTCACTAATATGCGACTACCAAGCTTTACTTAAGACTTAATCTTGCTAATTACGTTAGATGTTGAGCAACCATTAAGAAACTCAAGCACTTCGACTTTACCGCCATGGCGTAATACATGATCAGCTCCGGCAATTTGGTCAACAGTGTAATCGCCGCCTTTTACTAGTACATCGGGGCTAATTTGCTCAATGAGCTTAGCTGGCGTGTCATTCTCTTCAACGCTACCAAATGGAATAACCCAGTCAACAGACGCCAGCGCACTTAAAACCATGGCACGCTCATCGAGTGGGTTAATTGGTCTTTGTGGGCCTTTTAAGCGAGTGATAGACTCGTCATTATTTAAGCCAACAACAAGCCTGTCACCACGAGCTTTTGCCTGTGCAAGGTAGCGTACGTGACCTGCATGAAGAATATCAAAACAGCCATTAGTGAAAACAATTTTTTCACCATTTTGTTTGGCAAACTCTATATGCTGAAGTACATCTTCAAACGGTGTTTGATAATGCTCGCCAGTTTGCTGTAAATATTGACCAAGCTTACGGCTTAGTTCTTCAGGCGAAACAGTGGCAGCTCCAAGCTTGCTTACAGCAATACCTGCTGCAAGGTTGGCAATTTCAACCGCATCTTTTGCTGCCATACCAGCGCCTAGCATCACTGCTAATGTCGCAATTACAGTATCGCCGGCACCGGTTACATCGCTAACTTCAAGCTGTTGGGCTGCAAAATCATGTTTTTCTGTCTGACTAATTAACGACATACCATGCTCTGAGCGCGTTAATAGCATCGCAGCTATGCCCGCTTCACTAATTAATTTACGAGCACTGTCAGTCAAGTTTTGCTCAGAGTCCGTCAAACCACCAGCAAGCTTAAACTCATTTAGATTAGGCGTAATGTAATCAGCACCACGGTATAAGCTTAAGTCTGATGATTTAGGGTCAATAAGCACTGTTTTGCCTGCTTTCTTTGCAACCTGAACCATTTGTTGAATTAAGCTCAGTGAGCCTTTGTTGTAATCAGAGAACAACACAAAATCATAATCATCCAATACTAGCTCTAGGCGATTAAGTAATAGTTGACTGTGCTGGTCAGTGAAGGTTTCTTCAAGGTCTAAACGAACAACTTGCTGATGACGACTAATAACACGCATTTTAGAAATTGTCGGTAAGTCACACACACTTACAAGTTGCGAATCAATTTTTTCTGAACTTAAGATAGTTTCAAGAATTTGCCCGCTTTCATCTTCACCGACTAAACCTAATAGGCCAACTTTACCGTCTAAACGAGCAATATTTTTTGCGACGTTTGCTGCACCACCGGCTTTGTCTTCAAATTTACTCACTTTCACAACCGGGACTGGTGCTTCAGGTGAAATTCGCCCAGAGTCGCCATGCCAGTATCTATCTAGCATGACATCACCAACAACTAAAATACGTGCCTTTGAAAGGTTTTTTAGTAACGCTAAATCCATTACTTTTGCTCCGCTACAACCATATCGATGGCTTCACATAGCCAATGCCCGATGAACATGTGGGCTTCTTGAATACGTGCGGTTTCATCATTTTTAATAATAATAGGTAACTTAGCGATGTCTTTTACTTTGCCACCATCTCGGCCTGTTAATGCTACGGTAAAAGCGCCGATTTCATTAGCAGCAGCAAGCGCTAAATTAATATTAGGGCTAGTACCCGAGGTGGTTAAGCCAATAACCAAATCATCGGGCTTACACAGGGCCTGAACTTGGCGCTCGAATACAGTATCAAAGTGATAGTCATTGCTGTGCGCTGTTAAAATTGAGGTATCAGTAGTCAGTGCGATTGAAGCAAGTGGACCGCGCTCTAATTTATAACGCACCACAAACTCAGCAGCTAAGTGCTGTGCATCTGCCGCACTTCCGCCGTTACCAAACCAAATGACTTTGCCACCCGCTTGTAAAGCACTGTGACATGCTTCAAGTAATTGCATCACTTCTGGGTGGTAGGTCTCCATCGTTTCAAACAACATTTGATGGCGATTTAAACTTTCGAGGTAGCTTGCCGCTACAGAATCAAGATTAGACATATAAATTCCTTAAAAAGTATTAACGGCTTACTTACCAAAAATAGGCAACAGATAACCACGTATAGTTATCGCCAAATACATCTTCGCCATAGGTAAGAGTTGTCTCTAATGTATGCTCGTTTAATTGGCGTGTATTGCTTAATTGCAGTTCAACGGCACGCTCATAGTCTCCGGTCGTTTGACCCCACTCATTTAGGTAATTACTTTCGTTTTCTATCAGTGTGAGCTTACTGCGCCAAAGTGAACGGTAGTTTTCACTATAAGTTAACTCCATGCTGTGCACTTGCGTCGGTGGCGCATCTGCATAAACCCTCGCAACACCATTGGCATGTAACTCAGTATAACGTTGATCAGCCGCATAATGACCCGTTACAAAACCACCCACTGTATTACCATATACTGGATAAATCTCATTGACGTACCACAGGCTGTGCATGTTGGTATATTCATACCTAAGCGACATTGTATTACTCAGTTTTGGCAAGAAGAAGCCAAAATTGCTAACAGTATTACCAAATTGGTAGTTTTTGTGGTCTTTTGTGTCTTCACCACCATATTCAAAGTAAAGTTCAACTGGCATTCCCCAATTAAAATTCACCGTACTGGTAATTGTTACGTATTGGTCACCTAACTCATTATCTTTACTACCAGTGAGCCCTGAGTTGTCATTACCCGCAGGATCAAAAAATGCATCGACCACATCACCAACATCGACTTTGCGGGGGCCCCCACCAAACTGCATCATACGATTAAGGCCCAGCTTCCAACCATCAAGCGGCTCAATACTAAAATGCGTCCCAGCGAGCTTTGGTGTGCCGCTATGGAGCTCATTTTGATAAAGAATACCATTATCGACATGCTCAAGCTCAGAATAATAAAGCTCAAAATCAAAATTCCACCAATTGTGGGCTGGTTTTACCATACCCAATGAAATCGAAGGTGCTGTTTTAGCATTGGTAGAAATAATCTGCGCAGAATGTTTAAACGGCGAGAACCAGTGTTCTTTATAACCAAGATTTAACTGTAAATCTTCGCCAGCAAAACTTATAAACGAATTATAATTTACAAATTTATTAGCTTTGGCTCGGTAATCTACACCCACTTGTACCAAGGTATAATCATTAGCACGCCAAATACCTTCAAAAAAACCTTGCCCCCATTCATCCGAGCTTAGGCCTCTTTGATTCGCTATTTTCTTTGCATTATCCGTATCTACTTGTAGTTTTACACCGACACGAGTCACTGCATCATCACTTTGATATGGCTTTATTTTTGAACGAATAGCAGCAGCTAACCCAGGCTCTTCCTTTTCAAGTACAAGAAGTGCTTTCTCGACTTCTGCTAAACGATATGGTTTAGCCATAGGAGTGCCAATTGTTAGTGCAAACAAAGTATCTAATTGATGATCAAGCTGTGCGTCCATGCCAACAGGTAAATAAGCGGTGGGTGTTGCATATAAAGGCATAGCGCAACTTAAGAGAGCACCTACTACCGAGGCTTTTATCATTTTAAATTTCATAACTGCTTCGTTTATTTAATAAGTAATCGAAATACTACCAAATTACCTGAAACTAAACACTTAAAACTCTCATAGATAACCCTTTTTAACATTTTATATTTAGATAGCGTATGTTCCACGCTATCATAGGGTTTTATTCATATAGGCTAACCAATGGCGCGTATTATATATTCTTTACTCCTATACATTTTGAGTCCGCTAATTGTTTTTTACTTATATGTTTTGCGAGGTAAGAAAAACCAAGGCTACCGAATGCATTTTGCTGAACGCTTTGGCTATGCAGATTTATCGCGCCACGATATTGTTTTTCATTGTGCCTCTGTAGGTGAAGTGCTAGCGGCAACCCCGCTTATTAAGGCAGTTCAATCCGAACACCCTGCGCTTACGATTTTAGTAACCTGCAATACCCCAACTGGCCGCGAGCAAATAAAAAACAACTTTAACGATACTGTTAGCTGCTGTTATTTACCGATTGATTTTTTCTTCGCTACACAGCGTTTTTTAAAGCGTATCAAGCCAAAGGTACTGTGTATTTTAGAAACAGAGCTGTGGCCTAACCTTATGGCTCAAAGCAACAACTACGACACAAAAGTACTTGTTTTAAATGCCCGGCTTTCAGCTAAATCACAGCAAGGCTACCAAAAGGTGATGCCATTAACTAAGCTGATCATGCAATCAATTAGCGACCTTGCAAGTCATAATCAAGATGATGCGAAACGTTTTATTGAACTAGGTTTAAAACCTGAAAAGGCTCGCGTGTTTGGCTCAATTAAATTTGATATCACGCCGACAGATGAGCAATTAAATAAAGTCGCAGCACTTAAAAATCAGTATAACAACGAGCGCTTTATCTGGGTTGCAGGCTCCACTCACCCTGTTGAACATGAGCTTATTTTAAGTGCTCATAAAAAGCTGTTAAAAGCCTTGCCCAACGCTCTTTTGATTATTGCTCCGCGTCACCCCGAGCAATTTGATAAAGTCGCGGAGATATTAAAAAACTCAGATATGAGCTTTAGCCGTCGCAGTGCAGATAACTATAACAACCAGCAAGTTGTGCTAGCGGATACGTTAGGCGAGCTACAATGCTTATATGGAGTGGCAAACATCAGCTATATTGGCGGTAGTTTAATAGAGCGAGGCGGCCATAATCCGTTAGAGTCAGCAGCGTTTTCGGTTGGCGTATTAGCAGGCCCTCATACCTATAACTTTGACCATATATACCCTGAGCTGATTAGTGCTCAAGGAGCTAAAATTGTCACTGATGAAAACCAACTTGCTGACACGCTTATCGCTTTGAGTAATGATGCAGAACAGACCATAAAGCTTGGTCAACAAGCTGCAAAATGCGTGGCTAATAATCAAGGTGCTATCAGTAAAACGGTTAATTTAATTGAGCTTTACTTAGAAAAGTAAAATAGAGACATAGAATAGAGAAATAACGTGACTTCAAAGCAAGTGATGAATCGCCCAGAAAAGCAAATGCGCGAATGGGTATCAAGTGTAATCGTGAAATACAATTTCTGCCCGTTTGCCCGCAAAGAAGTTGAAAGCAATTGCATTCATTATCAAATCAGCCAGTCTATTACACTTGATGATGCGGTAATGGATATGCTTGAGCAGTGTAGCGAATTAGACCAACAAGCACAGCGTGAAACAACCCTGTTGATGTTTGAGCAAGGCTTTAAGAATTTTGAAGAGTTTTTAGATTTAGTCGATTTAGCTAATGCGCTTTTAGCTGCGCAAGGTTATGAGGGTAAGTATCAAATAGCTAACTTTCATCCTGACTATGTGTTTGCCGATAGCGATGACAGCGATGCTGCAAACTATACTAACCGCGCACCTTATCCAACACTACATTTGATCCGTGAAGCCAGTATGAGCGAAGCGTTAGATAACTACAATGAACCTGAGTCTATCCCAGAGCACAACATTAAACTTGCAAGACGTAAAGGCATCGACTTTTGGCTGCAGCTATTACAAAGCTGCATCGATAAACGCTAACACCTGCCGGCGTTATAAAGATAAAAAGCCAGCAATGCTGGCTTTTCTAATTTAACTTAGTGAGTTATTTTTTTACCCACTCACCGTTCACTTCAATGTAGTGACCCGGCTTCGTTTTTTCGATAGTTTTAGCAGCTGCAAGTGCTTCTACCTGCGCTAACGAAAGGTTATTCTTTTTCGCTAGCTTTAAGTACTGCTCTTTGCGCTTTGCATTAATTTCATCAACGACTGCTTTTGCTTCACTATTATTAACCACTAAACCTAAATAGCCTGAGCTATCTTCACCCACTAATCCTTGGCTCTTTGCGTCATCAAGGCTAATAGCCCACGCAGAAAAAGAGAAACAAACAGCACTGATCAAGGTGATCACATTTAGTTTTTTAAGTTGTAATTTACGCATGTGTGCTCCTTAGAATAATTCGCTGTCATCACTGAATAAGGTATCAAGTTCTTTATCCACTTTTACGCGGATCTCATGGTCAACTTTTACATTTAAGTTGATTGTAATCGGCTCTTTTGCTGCCACCTCAACACGGTGAGTACAGGCACTCAGCATGCCTACTGCCGTCAGCATTACTAACCACTTAGCCATCATTGCTTCCTTTTTTTGCATACTCTTTCTCAACTTTTTGAGTAATTTCATCACTTAAACGCAGCGCTCTAAGTAAAGTAAATACATTCTCTTCATGGTTATAATTAAAGTTCACTGCTTGCTGCTGCGCTTCATTATAACCTTCTAAATTAACACCTAAATGTAACCAACCATCTGGTTTGAGGTTAACACTGCTGCGTAGTTTTTTAATATCTAAATTCTCGAGCAAACTCAGCGTTGTACTCAGCTCCTGTTGCTGCGCTTTTACAGCTTCAAAACCCGCATTATTAGTGATCAGTAATTTACCATCACCTTGATTAACTAGCTGCCCTTGCTTTACCTCTATTCCCTGTTTGCTTATAACAACAGGTAAGGTGCCCGCTAAGCGCCCGCTTAAACTAATTCCAGACTCGGCATCAAGGGTGACCAATTTGCTAGCATCAATATTTTCAAACTTAACGGTCGCGGTTTGGTTGTCACTCAGTGGGCAGTATTTATTCACCACAAATTTGCCACCCATAACCTGACCGGTTAGATCAGCTGCGCAAGGCTGATTAGCCGTTACCTGCAACTGACCCTGCATATTTTTGACCACAGCACCTGCGCGCAGTTCATTGAGTGTAAATTTAGTCGCTGCAATATTAAGCTGCCCTGAATTAAACGTCCCATCCAAATCCACGGCAAAATCATTTGCTAGGTAGTCATTATAAAGCGCACTGAGCTTATTAATGTGAACACTACCTTCTGCTTGCTGAAGATTTACATCACCTTTAATAATCCCTGAAACCACCCCATCAGTGATGGTTGCAAGGGGCTCAAACTGAGCAATTATCGGATTAAGCTTGGATACTGCCTGCTCAGGTATCACCAATTCAAATGGGTGCGCAACCTTAGACATATGATGGCTAACAAGCGCTTCAAAGCCATCTGCAAAAACATGATGCGTTGCCTGCAAAGCGCGGCTTTGTAGGGCATTTGTAACGACAGACAACTTATTTAAAGTAAATTCAGGTGTTGATAATTTAGCAGCCGTGGTTTTGGCATCAATATCAGCAAATAATTCCCCCACACTGAGATCTGTACTAAGGGTTAGCTCATTACTGATTTTTGCTGCGTTAATATCATTATAATTTAATGATTTAACCTTACTGTTGGCTTTAACAATTAAGTGTTGCTCGGCATTATGCTCTGCCTCAATCGTGCTGGTAAAGTCGGCTATCTGAGCACCCGATATAAGCGCGTTTTTAACACTGACATTTGCGTTCAATCTAGCAGCTATCGGGCTAGAAAATAACTCATCAATTTTTAGCTTTCCTTTAGCCCCAATACCCTCAACCAGAACACCGTCAGCCTGAAAATCTAAATATGCAGGGAGTGAATCAAGTGACAGTTGAAAATCAGCGCTAACGTCACTTTCATGCAAATGCGCATTGAGCTTAAGCTCATCAATATCTTTACTGTTAAAATCAATACTAACTTGGCTATTCAGTGATGTGAGCGGATCCTGTAAAGAAAAGGTCGTATTATTGACTGTCACTTCACTTTGCCCTTCAGTTGCTAGCAGTTTTACGATTGGGACTGATAGCTGCTCGGCTTCTACACTAACTGGTTTTTCAATGTGTAACTGCCAAGTAAGCGGTAACTGCGCTTCAATAAATGATTGATGCTGTTGATCTGCTATGGTGTTCAAGCAATCTCGGTTTGCGCTAAGCTGATTTTGTAAAGCTGATAAATCCGCATATAAATGCTGTTGGTTTAATTGATACTTCGCACTCAGTTGCCCTTCAGTGGTAAAACCTAGGTCGCATTGCGCTAGAGCATGCTGATAACTTGCATTGACGGTGCTTTCAATTGCAATCGTAATACCATCAAACTTAACCTGCGATTGAGTGCTAAAATGGCTGCTTGCTGGCAATGTTATGAACCGCCTAGCTACTTGCTCATCAAGGGTGAGATCGGCTTTTATTTCATAATTAGATATTTCAACATCTGCATTAAGATCACGTGAAATCGTAAAATGGTTTAAGCGTTTTTCTTGTATTGCCAACCTAACAGGGCTATCGGTAAACGGTGAGACTACATCAAGCTGCTCAATGCTTATTAGCGGTCTTTGCTCTGGTAATACTAAAGCGAGCTTTTTAAATTCAGTCTGTGCTGATTCTGGTTGTTTTTTATTTGCAAGGTCGCTAACGATGAGATTAGCGCGAGAAACCCTAACCTGTTGCTTGTTAGCAAGGATGCCAGCTAACTCTATTTGCTGCCCTTGATAAGTTAAGCATAATTTCTCGATATTTAAATCAAGCTGGCTGGTCAATGACCAATCAATGCAGTGAAGCTCAGCGCCATTTTTACTAAGCATAGGCGTTAAGTACCACGATGTCAGTGGTAGCCTGAACAGATACGCCAACAGCAGCATGCTTAGCACGATACCTAGCAACCCTACGCTTACCCGCTTAAAACTCAAAAAACTCTCCTTGCCTTTGAACTTACACTTACTAGCACCATTATAAACAAAAAGGCTGCACTTAATAGTGCAGCCTTTTTAGTTTAAACGGCTTGTATGAACCTAGCTTGTATAGCTAGGTATATAGCTAAGTTCTAGCCAACGTTTTTACGTGCGTTGCGGAACATACGCATCCATGGGCTATCTTCACGCCACTCATCTGGGTGCCATGAGTTAGCAACAGTACGGAAAACACGCTCTGGGTGCGGCATCATAACCGTGGCACGACCATCAGTAGAGGTAATACCTGTGATACCTTCAGGCGAGCCGTTCGGGTTAGCTGGGTATTGCGTTGTTGGGTTACCGTAGTTATCAACAAACTTCACTGCCACAGTGCCTGACTCAAGCGCAGCTTTAACTGCATCGCTGTTAGCGAATTCAGCATGACCTTCACCATGAGAAACAGCGATAGGCATACGAGAACCAGCCATACCGTTAAAGAATACTGATGGGTTTTCTTGCACTTCTACAAGGCTAAAGCGAGCTTCAAAGCGCTCTGACTTGTTGGTTACAAAACGTGGCCAGTGCTCAGTGCCTGGGATCAACTCTTTCAATGTTGAAAGCATTTGACAGCCATTACACACACCTAGGCTGAATGTATCTTCGCGGTGGAAGAAGCTTTGGAACTGCTCACGCGCCATCTCATTAAATAAGATTGACTTAGCCCAGCCTTCACCTGCGCCTAATACGTCACCGTAAGAGAAGCCACCACATGCCACTAAGCCTTTAAATTGCTCAAGTGTTAAACGACCTTCAAGGATGTCACTCATGTGTACGTCAACCGCTGCAAAGCCAGCACGGTTAAATGCCGCAGCCATTTCTAAATGAGAGTTAACACCTTGCTCACGTAGAATCGCCATTTTCGGCTTCGCACCAGTTGCAATGTAAGGCGCAGCAACGTCTTCGTTTAAGTCAAAGCTTAGTTTTACGTTAAGACCTGGGTCTTTTGCGTCAAACTTAGCGTCAAATTCTTGCTTAGCACACTCTGGGTTATCGCGACGTGCTTGCATTTGGTAAGTTGTTTCAGCCCAAATAGTGCGAAGCTCAGTACGCGTGTGGTTAAGCACCACATCATCACCACGAGTGAATACCACACGGTCATCAGCGTTTAATGCACCAATTTCATGGCTGATAGCTGCTAAGCCGTGATCAGCAAGAACGGCTTTAACTGCATCTAAATCAGCGTTTGCCACTTGGATAACCGCACCTAGCTCTTCATTATAAAGCGCTTCGATGTCTGAACCTGTAAGGCCTGCAAGGTCAACAGTTACACCTGTATGGCCCGCAAATGCCATTTCAGCGATAGTTGTGAATAAACCACCGTCTGAACGGTCATGGTAGGCAAGTAACTTGTTATCAGCAACAAGCGCTTGCATTGCTTCATAGAAACCTTTTAATAACTCAGGGCTATCAACATCAGGTGTTACATCACCTAATTGCTTATAAACCTGTGCAAGGCTTGATGCACCCATACGGTTTTGACCCGCACCTAAATCAACTAATAATAGTGATGACTCACCTTTATCAGTGCGTAGCTGTGGCGTTACTGTTTTACGCACGTCTTCAACACGACCAAAGGCAGTGATGATTAGTGATAATGGTGCAGTAACCGATTTTTGCTCACCGTTTTCATCCCATTGAGTTTTCATCGACATTGAGTCTTTACCCACAGGGATTGTTAAACCAAGTGCCGGACAAAGCTCTTCACCTACCGCTTTAACAGCTTCGTAAAGACCTGCATCTTCGCCAGGGTGACCAGCTGCGGCCATCCAGTTTGCAGATAGCTTGATATTTTCAAGGCCACCGATGTTAGCACACGCGATGTTCGTTAATGACTCCGCCACAGCTAAACGAGCAGAAGCTCCATAGTTTAACAGTGCAGCTGGTGTACGCTCACCTAGTGACATTGCTTCACCGTGATAAGTATCAAACGCAGCGGCTGTTACCGCACAGTTTGCTACTGGCACCTGCCAAGGACCTACCATTTGGTCACGCGCAACTAAACCCGTTACGGTACGGTCACCAATGGTGATTAAGAATGTTTTTTCAGCAATCGTTGGTAAGCGTAATAAACGTTGTGCAGCATCTGCAGCATCAATGTTTGCAACGTCTAATGGTTGCGATTGTGCTTTTTTAGACTCAACTTCGCGGTGCATTTTTGGTGCTTTACCAAGTAAAACATCAAGCGGTAGGTCAACAGGGTTGTTACCAAAGTGGCTATCTTCAACCGTTAAGTGGCGCTCTTCTGTTGCTTCACCGATAACCGCGTATTGTGCACGTTCACGTTTACAGATTGCTTCAAAGCGCGCGAAGTCTTCAGCTGCAACTGCTAATACGTAACGCTCTTGAGATTCGTTACACCAAATTTCGTGTGGTGCCATACCCGGCTCATCGTTTGGAATATCACGAAGTTGGAATTTACCACCACGACCACCGTCGTCTACAAGCTCAGGGAATGCGTTTGAAAGACCACCTGCACCCACATCGTGAATGAAAGCGATTGGATTTGCATCACCTAACTGCCAACATTTATCGATAACTTCCTGACAACGACGTTCCATTTCTGGGTTTTCACGTTGTACCGATGCAAAGTCTAAATCTTCGTTCGATTGACCTGATGTCATACTAGACGCAGCACCACCACCAAGGCCGATGTTCATTGCCGGACCACCTAGTGCGATAAGTTTTGCACCAACTGGGATTTCACCTTTTTGAACATGTTCAGAACGAATGTTACCTAAACCACCTGCAAGCATAATTGGCTTGTGGTAACCACGTACTTCTTCACCGTTGTGGCTTGATACTTTTTCTTCGTAGGTACGGAAGTAACCAAGTAAGTTAGGGCGACCAAATTCGTTATTGAATGCCGCGCCACCTAATGGACCTTCAGTCATGATATCTAGTGCATTAACGATACGACCAGGCTTACCAAAGTCGGTTTCCCATGGTTGCTCGTAACCAGGAATACGAAGGTTAGATACAGTGAAGCCCACTAAACCAGCTTTTGGTTTAGAACCACGACCTGTAGCACCTTCGTCACGAATCTCACCACCAGAACCTGTTGATGCACCCGAAAATGGTGCAATCGCTGTTGGGTGATTGTGAGTTTCAACTTTCATCAAGATTTCGATGTTTTCTTGATGGTATGCGTACTCGCCTTCACTGTTCGGGAAGAAACGACCCGCTACTGAGCCCTTCATTACCGCTGCGTTATCTTTGTATGCAGATAACACATTTTCAGGGTGTTGCTCGTAAGTGTTTTTGATCATTTTGAACAATGATTTTGGCTGTTCGATGCCATCAATTGTCCAATCAGCATTAAAGATTTTATGACGACAATGCTCAGAGTTTGCTTGTGCAAACATAAATAATTCGATGTCGTTCGGGTTACGCCCTAACTTTTGGAAATTTTCTACCAAGTAATCGATTTCGTCATCTGCAAGCGCAAAACCTTGCTCAACATTCGCTTTAGCAAGTGCTTCACGGCCACCACCTAAAATGTCAACTGATGACATTGGACGCGGTTCATCGTGACGGAATAACTTAGCTGCATCAGCCATATCCGCATGCGTTGCTTCAGTCATACGGTCATGTAATAACGCTGCAACTTCAGCTGTTTGCTCAGCTGATAAATTACCTTCAACGTAGTATGCAATACCACGTTCAACACGGTGAACTTGGCTTAAGCCACAGTTATGTGCGATATCAGTTGCTTTTGATGCCCAAGGCGAGATAGTACCAGGACGCGGCGTTACAAGAATTAACGTGCCTGCAGGGCTGTGCTCTGCAATCGTTGGACCATAAGTAAGCAGCTTTTCAAGCTTTGTTTGCTCATCTGCTGAAAGCTCAGCAGTAAGATCAGCAAAATGCATGAACTCAGCATAAACGTTAGTGACTGGAAGTTGTGCCTGTTGGCAACGCGCTAAAATTTTCTGAACTCTAAAATCGGAAAGTGCTGGTGCACCACGAAGGATCAACATAGGTATTTTCATCCGGGGTTAGGGATTGAACGATATTTTAGGCGCGTATTATAGTGCAAATAACGTCTAGATTTAACTCAAAATTGCGCTTTTATTTAAATAATCTTCATAACCGCGATTATGGTTGCAACAATTAACTATCTTAGTACTCTTTATTTTCCCGCAGGCTGTTGTTCTGTATGACTTATCTATTACCGCTACTATTACAGTTATTAATTTTTAAATAGAGATATAAAACTATATGCGAAGTGACGTGGCAGTGAAGTTTTGCTATAACGGTAACGTAATGGTTTAAGGGGCATTTCTAATTTATGCAAAAAATACTCGCTATATTTACGCTTGTGCTCATGTTGTGTGCATGCGATATGCAACAACAACCATCACAACTTGCTCATATCAAAGCACAGAATAAGATAAGAGTCGGCACCTTAGCCGGCGCGAGTAATTACTATCAAGCACCGCAAGGTGTGCAGGGTTTTGAGTACGAATTAGCACAAGAGTTTGCCGATTATGTTGGCGTAGAGCTCGAGATGGTGCCTTTTTTTAATCTTACAGATATGTTCTCTCGCCTCGAAAGTGGTGATTTAGACATTATTGCCTCTGGACTTACTTATAATACCATTCGGGCTGAACATTATCGTTTTGGGCCAACTTACCGCACCATTAGCCAAAAGCTAGTATACAAGCAAGGCCGCACTCGCCCTCGAGAATTTGCCGATTTAACGGGGAACCTAACGGTTCTTGCGAAAAGTAGTCACTCACTTGCATTACAGCAACTTAAACAGCTTCATCCAGACTTAACATGGCATGAAACAGAAGATATGGATGAAGAAGAACTTCTGCAAGCAGTTATAGACGGTGAAATTGATTACACTCTCGCTGACTCTCACACCTTGTCATTATTTCGCCGCTACCACCCTAATTTAAGTATCGGCTTTTCAGTGACTCGTAACGACCCTATCGCTTGGTTACTAAGAAAGGATGGTGACGATTCTTTATATGCCTTGATGGTGCCCTTTTTTGGTGATGTAAAACAAAATAACCAACTTTATGTATTAGAAGAAAAGTATTTTGGCCACGTTCGTCAGTTTAATTATGTTAATACCTTAGCCTATATCGAAGCTATCAAAGAAACACTCCCCAAATATCAGCCTTGGTTTGAGCAGTATTCAGGGAATATTGATTGGCGCTTACTGGCCGCCTTGAGCTATCAAGAGTCAATGTGGAACCCTAAAGCCAAGTCACCGACAGGTGTTCGCGGGATCATGATGCTTACGCAAACTACAGCAAAACAAGTTGGCGTTACTAACCGTTTAGAGCCTGAGCAAAATATCAAAGGCGGTGCCGAATATTTAGCGAAGGTTATTTCGTGGATCCCTGAACGTATTCCACAACCCGATAGAACTTGGTTTGCCTTAGCCTCTTATAATGTTGGCTGGGGCCACGTAAATGACGCGCGAATTATTACCGAGAGAGAAGGGGCAAGCCCCGATAAGTGGGCGGATGTAAAAAAACGCTTACCGCTTTTAATTAAAAAGCGTTATTATCGTAAAACCAAATATGGTTATGCACGTGGCGATGTTGCCGTGCAGTATGTTGACAATATTCGTCGTTATTACGATGCGTTGGTTTGGCTTGATGAAAATGATGCAATTGCTGACCCAAGTGAAGAAGAGCAAGCCATTGAAGAGGTTAACACTTCCACAGAAACGAGCGAAAAGCCAAACGACACAACACAACCAGACTCCCAAGAGCAGCAGACGTTAGAAAACAACTAACCTAAAGCACCAGAAATCTGTTTACTTGTCATCAAATGATCATTATCTTTTAGTAGAAATGGAATGGACCATGCCATGCTTTTCTCTCACTTAAGGAGCACACATGTTAAAAAGAAGACGCAAGACACATAAGTTCAAGCGTAATGTTATTTACTCAACAGCGACACGCCGTCGTATCATGCTGCGTAATACACACAAAAAAGTTATTTGGCGTCGCCGCTTATTTGCGATGCAGTTAATGGAAGCTCAAGTTCCTGCAACGCCGGTTGTATAACTAGGCGTTGCGAGCTGCAAGCTTAGCCGCCTTTTTCTCTTCTCTACGACGCTTAAAAAACTTAGATATCACCGCCCCACACTGCTCACTCATAACTTCACCGGTTACTTCAACTTGATGATTAAGCCTTGGTTCTTGTAATAGATTCATAATAGAACCCGCAGAGCCCGTCTTGGCATCTTTAGCACCGTATACGAGTCGCTTGATACGGCTATGAACCAATAGTCCTGCACACATCGAACACGGCTCGAGGGTTACATACAAGGTGCAATCTATTAGGCGATAATTATTAAGTACTTTGCCTGCTTCGCGGATTGCCATCATTTCTGCGTGAGCGGATGGGTCGTTATCGGTAATTGAGCGGTTATAGCCAAAAGCTATTAGTTGATTGTCTTTTACGAGCACTGCACCAACCGGAATTTCATTAATCGCTGCCGCTTCATTGGCAAAGCTCAATGCTTTTTCCATCCAATACTGGTCGCTAAATTGTTCGCTCATATATCACACAAATCTTGTAAAACTGTGAGTAATTATACCTAGTTAGTGAAAAATGTCGGCAATAAATACTGCTACACTTAAAAATTAACGCAAAATTTAGTGGCTTTTTCATGGCTCAACAGCCTCATATTGCGCTATAATCTCGCGCTTTTTTTATTTAGCTTACAACACGGGTAGCAAATGAAATTTCCTGGACGCCGCAGGCATAAACATTATTTTCCGGTGGAAGCCAAAGATCCACTGACGAATCAACTTAACTCAACCGAACGACTACAACGTAGTTATATTACGGGTATCGACCAAATTGTGGTGGATATTGAAGCGAAAGTTGATCAAGCTTTCCTAGATGAATTTCAATTGCGCCGTGGCATGTCGCAAGTAATCGATAGCGATATTACCAATGCGTTATACGACAGACTGAAACTCGACAACATGATCGACTATGAGTTTGCCGGCGGTACAGTAGGTAACACCATGCACAACTACTCAACACTAGCTGACGACCGTTCAGTGTTATTAGGAGTCATGAGTGAAAACATTAAAATTGGTAGCTATGCATACCGCTTTTTATGTAATACCTCTAGCCGTGTTGATCTTGATTATCTTCAGCCTGTAGACGGCCCAATTGGTCGCTGCTTTACCTTGATTGACGAAACAGGTGAACGTACCTTTGCGATCAGCGCTGGACTTATGAATCATCTTCGCCCTGAATCTATCGATCAAGAACTTATTGAGAACTCTTCAGCACTGGTGATCAGCGCATACCTAATGCGTACGCAAGGTGATGAAACCATGACAGAAGCCACCATGCAGGCAGTAAAATATGCCAATGATGCAGGCGTACCTGTGGTTTTAACCCTTGGAACTAAGTTCTTAATTGAACAAGACCCTACCTGGTGGGCTGATTTCGTTAAAGAACATGTTGATATTCTTGCGATGAACGAAGAAGAAGGGCTTGCTATTACTGGCTTTGAAGACCCACTTCTAGCTGCCGACAAAGCACTAGACTGGACAGACTTAGTTATTTGCACTGCCGGCGAAAAAGGCTTATTTATGGCAGGTTATGTAGACGATTCATTCAAGCGTGAAACAGAATATCCACTATTACCGGGTGCGATTGCTGACTTTAACCGCTATGAATTTTCGCGCGCTATGCGTAAAGACGATTGCCAAAACCCTATTCGTGCTTATAGCCACACAGCACCATTTATGGGTGGCCCAGACAGCATTAAAAACACCAATGGTGCTGGCGATTGTGCTCTTGCTGCGGTATTACATGACTTATCAGCAAACGTTTACCACAAACTTAATGTGGCAAACTCAGCGAAGCATCAGCAACCTGCAATGACTTACTCATCACTTGCACAAATTAGTAAATACGCTAACCGTGCAAGTTATGAAGTACTTGTTCAGCACTCTCCACGTTTATCGCGTGGTTTACCTGAACGTGAAGATTGTTTAGAGCAAGTTTACTGGGATCAGTAACCGCTTTTAGAAAATCGAAATATCCAGTTTCTGGGATAAACGCTCAAGAGCGGCTATCCCAGCTACTGAGTTACCATACGAATTAAGCCTTGGCGCCCAAACAGCCACAGTAAATTGATTCGGTAACACAGCTAATATGGTACCCGATACCCCTGATTTACCCGGCATACCAACACGGTAGCCAAAATCTCCCGCAGCATCGTACAAACCACTGGTAAACAGTAACGAGTTTAACTGCTTATTTTGTCTGGCGCTGAGCACTTTATTGCCGCTGGCATCTTTACCTTGATTCGCTAAGTAATTGTAAGCTTTTGCTAATTCTATGCAGTTAAGTTCAATGGCACAGAAGTTAAAGTAGGCCCATAACACATCATCAACCTCATTATTAAAGTTGCCAAATGATTTCATTAAATGCGCCATGGCGGCATTACGGTGACGAAATTCATATTCAGAATTTGCGACTTTCTTATCTATAACAACCTGAGGATTCCCTGATAACTGACGAAATGACTCAAGCATTGAATGCATCGGTGCTGATAAACGACTATATAAAGCATCACAGGTGACAATAGCACCGGCGTTAATAAATGGGTTGCGTGGTATACCCTGTTCAAATTCAAGCTGTGTTAGTGAGTTAAAGGCTGTACCTGAAGGCTCTTTTCCGACTCGTTGCCACAGCTCATCACCATAACGCTGAAGTGCTAAGGTTAAGGTCATTACTTTAGAAACAGATTGAATAGTAAAACGTGCACCACAATCACCCGCACAGTAGGTTTTCCCATCCACGGTATGAATCGCAATAGCGAACTGGTTGGGCTCAACCTCTGCAAGTGCAGGGATATAATCAGCAACCTTACCTTGACTCAGTAATGGCTGAACTTCTTTTGTGATTTCATCTAATACATGTTGATAATCAATCTGTGACATACCGCGTCCTTAAAACAAAAAGCCCCGCATTTGCGAGGCTTTGTAGTCTACTAAAGATGGTTTGCTATAGCGATTGCTATTAGCTCATTGCTGATTGCAGTTTTTTCATCGCTGTTTTTTCTAGCTGCCGAACACGCTCTGCTGAAACGTTATATTTCTCAGCAAGTTCTTGCAGTGTTGCTTTGTCATCAGCTAACCAACGTGCACTTACAATGTCTTGTGAACGTTCATCAAGGGTTTTTAACGCACTGAATAAACGAGCATGAGATTGCTCTTGCCATTGCTGCTCTTCGATATCGTCAGCAAGGTCAGCACTGCCATCTGTTAAATATTGTACTGGCGAGTATGTGCTTGTCGGTGCATCGTCATTGTCGTCGCCCGTTAAGTCAAAGCCCATATCTTGGCCACTCATACGTGATTCCATCTCACGTACTTCTTTTTCGCTTACACCTAGCTCATTAGCAACAGTGCTAACCTCAGCTTGGTTAAACCAACCTAGACGCTTTTTGTTTTTGCGTAGGTTGAAGAATAATTTACGTTGCGCTTTTGTTGTTGCAACTTTCACGATACGCCAGTTTTTCAGTACGTACTCATGAATTTCAGCTTTAATCCAATGTACTGCGAATGAGACTAAGCGAACACCTACACTTGGGTCGAAACGTTTTACCGCTTTCATCAGACCGATGTTACCTTCCTGAATTAAATCAGCTTGCGGTAAGCCATAACCTGAATAGCTTTTCGCAATATGAGCAACAAAGCGTAGATGCGACATAATGAGTTGCTTCGCAGCTTCAAGATCACCTTCTTCCTGAAGACGTGTCGCCAACTGCTTTTCTTTCTCTGCATCAAGCATAGGAATAGTGCTAACCGCTTGAAGGTAGCCGTCCATACTTGCGCTCTGTTGACCTGCAGTAAGTGCCATTGCGTATAAATCTTTACTCATTTTTCACCTCAGTGATAAACATTTGAAACCATCTTAGCACTCTTTAAGCGAGAGTGCTAACTTGAATTAAAAACTTTTTTAAAGTTCAAATCAAGTGGTTTTTTTAAGATAATTTTATTTTACTTTAAGGCGCTGAATAAGCGATGAATTCTAGCTTTTTAGGCGTTTTGAAAGGTAAATAGAGTATCCCTTCAAAACCTAAATAAACAGCATAACGGCTAAATATGACAAATTAACGACAGTAAAAAGCGCTAAAATTATAGCGCTCAATACGACTAGCTAAACTTTATCAGGTTCTATTTCTTTTATATAACGGTTTACAGATAAGTAAGAACCAACAAATCCTAATCCAGTTGCAAGAGCAACTAAAATAGCAAACTCAGCCAAAGTTAATCCGATTAAATCAAAGCTTGTTTCATATACGCCAGCCACTTCACTCACCGCAGCTCCTAGCCACCACATCATTAAAGCAACACAAATAAAAGAGAACAAACCACCAATAATGCCGTACCAAATCCCTGTCCATAAAAATGGCGCATGAATAAAGGTGTTCGTTGCGCCAACTAATTTCATCACTTGAATTTCATCTTTCTTATCCATAATTGATAAACGGATAGTGTTACCGATGATCAAAGTGACGGAAGTTAATAATAGTAGAGCAATGGTAATAACGCTTTCTTTTAATAAACTTAATAGTGCATTTAAGCGTTCAAGCCAAGCAATATCGAGCTTACCAAAATCAACTTCTCTTTCGGCTTCCAGCTTTTGCAGTAATTGCTTGGCTGTATTCGGCTGACGGTATCGTGCTGTAGGCGTAACAATCACAACATCTGGCAACGGATTAGCGTCTAAATACTCAAGTGCTTGACCAAATCCTGATACTTGTTTGAATTCAGTGAGGGCATCACCTTTTGAGATGAACTCCACTTTATCAACTTCTGGGTAGAGTGCTAAACGCTTAACTAAAGTTTGCGTTTGTTGCTCTGTCATAGTTTCTTTAACAAACAATGAGATCTCTGCTGCATCTTCAAAGCCACTGCTTACTTGTGAGACATTTTTGACTACTAAATAAAGTGTCGCAGGGAGCGTTAAACTTAACCCCAATACCGCAATGGTCATTAACGAGGCAAGAGGCGTTCGCCACATTTCACCCAAACTGTGAATACCTTGACGAATAAGGTTAAGAATAAAGAAGTACGGCGCTGCTAAAAGTGATTTTTTTTGGCGCTCATTTTGGCTAGGCCGGCTTTTAAATAATAAACTCATAGTGCCCCCTCAGCTAACGGGTCTTCGATCATACGACCATCTTTGAGCGTTAAACTGCGATAGCGCATGCGTGCAATAAGACCTATATCGTGAGTCGCAATAAGCACTGTAGTACCGTGGTTATTAAAATCTTCAAACAAACGCAGAATGTCCATAGAAAGCTCAGGATCTAAGTTACCCGTTGGCTCATCGGCAAGTAGAATCGGGGGGGAGTTGACGATTGCTCTGGCTATACCAACACGTTGTTGCTCACCACCCGATAGTGTCGCAGGATTACATTTGGCTTTATCAAGTAAGCCCACTTTATCAAGCGCACCATTTACTCGTTTTGCAATTTGTTTATGATGCGTCCCTTCGATTATTAAAGGCAAAGCAACATTATCAAACACAGAGTAACGTTCTAATAAGCGGTGATTCTGAAAGATGATCCCTATATCGCGGCGCACATAAGGTATTTGCCGCGATTTAACAGCGTTTAAGTCTACACCATTAATAAGTACCTGCCCTGCCGATGGTCGCTCCATCAAACTTATGAGCTTTAGCAAGGTACTTTTACCTGCGCCACTGTGACCCGTTAAAAAGGCTAACTCGCCAGGCTTTATATGAAAACTAACTTTCTCAAGGGCACGGTGGCCACCTGGGTATGTTTTACTGACTTGCTGAAAATTTATCATTTTAATTATCAATCATCTTGCAGCGAAAAAGGGAGCACGCTCCCTTTTAATTAATTATGCATCGTCCTCATCTTGGCTGAATAGTGCATCAATGAAGTCATTACTATTAAATGTACGTAAATCATCAATACTCTCACCAACACCAATGTAACGAATTGGAATATTAAATTTATCTGCAACAGCGAAGATCACACCACCTTTAGCTGTACCATCAAGCTTAGATAAGGTGATCCCAGTTAAACCAACACATTCATTAAATAGTTTAACTTGGCTAATTGCATTTTGCCCTGTGCCAGCATCAATAGTTAACATGACTTCATGTGGCGCATCTGGGTCGATTTTTTTCATTACACGAGCAATTTTTTCAAGCTCTTGCATTAAGTTGTCTTTATTTTGCAAGCGCCCTGCTGTATCGGCGATTAACACATCAATGTTACGTGCTTTTGCAGCTTGAAATGCATCAAATACCACTGACGCACTGTCTGCACCTGTGTGCTGGGCAATAACCGGAATGCTATTACGCTCGCCCCACACTTGTAGCTGCTCAACCGCTGCAGCTCGGAAAGTATCACCAGCTGCAAGCATCACTGACTTACCTTCGTTTTGGAACTGCTTCGCTAATTTACCAATAGTGGTGGTTTTACCAACACCATTTACACCTACCATTAAGATAACAAATGGTTTTTTGTCACTAGGAATAACCAGCGGCTGCTCAGCCGTTTTGAGCATGCTTGCCATTTCTTGCTTCATCAGCTCGTAAAGCGCATCACCGTCTTTTAATTGCTTACGGTCTGCTGCATCAGTTAGGTTATCAATCAACTTCATTGTTGTATCAACACCTAAATCAGCAGTCAGTAATTGTGTTTCTAGTTCTTCAAATAACTCATCATCTATTTTCTTACCACTAAAAATAGACGCAAAGCCTGAACCTATATTAACGCGAGTTTTTAATAGGCCTTTTTTAAGGCGTGCGAAGAAACCTTCTTTCTTTGGTTTTTCAGCCGCAGCTTGAGCAGCTTTTTCTTGCTCTAAACGTTCCGCCTCTGCTTGTTCTTCAGCGATTCGTTGTTGTTCTAAACGTTCCGCCTCTGCTTGTTCTGCAGCAATGCGTTCTTGTTCTAAACGTTCCGCCTCTGCCTTTTCGGCAGCGATGCGCTGTTGTTCTAAACGTTCCGCCTCTGCCTTTTCGGCAGCAACACGCTCTTGTTCTAAACGTTCCGCTTCTGCCTTTTCTGCAGCGATACGTTCTTGCTCTAAACGTTCAGCCTCTGCTTTTTCTGCAGCGATACGCTCTTGTTCTAAGCGCTCAGCTTCCGCCTTTTCTGCAGCGATACGCTCTTGTTCTAAGCGCTCAGCTTCCGCCTTTTCTGCAGCGATACGCTCTTGTTCTAAGCGCTCAGCTTCTGCCTTTTCTGCCGCGATACGTTCTTGCTCTAAACGCTCTGCTTGTGCTTTTTCGGCAGCGATACGTTCTTGTTCTAGGCGCTCCGCCTCTGCCTTTTCAGCAGCGATGCGCTCTTGCTCTAAACGTTCAGCATCGCGTTTTTCTGCTGCGAGTTGCTCAGCTTCACGCTGCGCCTGTTCTGCTGCAGCACGTTCTTGCTCTAATTTCATAGCTGCTTCT
This sequence comes from Pseudoalteromonas sp. PAR1, assembly GCF_947311895.1. Classification (NCBI taxonomy): domain Bacteria; kingdom Pseudomonadati; phylum Pseudomonadota; class Gammaproteobacteria; order Alteromonadales; family Pseudoalteromonadaceae; genus Pseudoalteromonas; species Pseudoalteromonas sp. PAR1. The sequence goes on from NZ_CAMZMY010000001.1 coordinate 271,434, forward strand.
TGCTCAGCAAGACGAGCTTGTTGTTCTTGGCGTTGTTGTTCTGCCGCTTGCTGCTCTTGAGCTAAACGTTCCGCCTCTGCTTTTTCAGCAGCGATGCGCTCTTGCTCTAAACGTTCAGCCTCTGCTTTTTCAGCAGCGATGCGCTCTTGTTCTAAGCGTTCCGCCTCGGCCTTTTCGGCAGCAATACGCTCTTGCTCTAAACGTTCAGCCTCAGCCTTTTCGGCAGCAATACGCTCTTGCTCTAAACGTTCAGCCTCAGCCTTTTCAGCAGCGATGCGCTCTTGCTCTAAACGTTCAGCATCACGTCTTTCTGCAGCAATACGTTCTTGTTCTAAACGTTCAGCTTCTGCTTTTTCAGCAGCGATGCGCTGTTGCTCTTCTAATTGCTTCTGGTTATCAGCCTCAGTCGCTGTTTGCTCTGCTTTTTGTTTTTCTGATTTGCCAAAACCAAACCAAGACAAGAATTTACTTTTTTTTGCCATACTTGCTAATAACCACTTATAAAAATCTGATAAACTTACATGAATAATAGTTTGGTGGTAGTCCAGCTAATTTAGCCAAACTAAAACGGATACCATCTATCGCTAGGGTCGCAATACTAACACTTTTAGCGCTTTAGAAAAATGACACGCTAGCCATTGCTTACAATATTATCTGAGCAAGTGGTCAGTTACCAATGATTAGTGAGTTAAATGAGAAAAAAATCAACAGCTAAACGCCCAGTTAAAGCCGCTAACAATAAAGCAGCCAATGGCTTTATTCGTATCATAAGTGGTCAATTCCGTGGCAGAAAACTGCCCGTAAAAGATGTGCAGGGCTTACGTCCGACCACAGATCGTATTAAAGAGACTGTATTTAACTGGCTAATGCAAGATACACGTGACGCAGCCGTACTCGATTGCTTTGCCGGCTCTGGAGGGCTTGGTTTTGAGGCTCTTTCTCGTTTTGCAGCCAGCGCGGTATTTTTCGAACTCGACAAAAGCGCAACGGCGCAGTTGAATAGCAATATCGCTACTTTGCAACTTAAAAATGCCACAGTAAAGCATGGGGACAGCCTAACACTCTTAAATAATAATGCTGAGAACGATAAATTTGATTTGGTTTTTGTTGACCCACCATTCCGTCAGAATTTAGCCGAAAAAAGTTGTTTTTTGCTCGAATCAAATCACTGGTTAACTGAGCAAGCTCTTATCTATGTAGAGGTTGAAAGTGAGCTTAGTAATTTAGACACTCCTGATAACTGGCTGCTTTTAAAAGAAAAAACTGCAGGCCAAGTCATTTGTAGATTGTATCAACGCGAAACAAATTAGCACTGTTTTGCCGACTCAGATTCTGTTAATATTATCCTTTACATGTGGTGTTGCTTCGGATTACAATACCGCACCATTTTTGAACCACTTGATCGTTATTCGATCAACTTGAGCAACGCTCATTATTTAGGTAGGTGAATTTTTAATGCCAGTAATTAAAGTAAGAGAGAACGAACCGTTTGACGTAGCACTTCGTCGCTTCAAGCGTTCATGTGAAAAAGCAGGTATCCTTTCAGAAGTTCGTCGTCGCGAGCACTATGAAAAACCAACAGCTGAGCGTAAGCGTAAAAAAGCTGCTGCAGTAAAGCGTCACATGAAGAAGCTTTCTCGCGATAACGCACGTCGCGTTAAATTATACTAATCAGTATTTGGTCTTGTATAAATGAGCCTTTTATTAACGCTAAAAGATGCGCAAAAAGATGCGATGAAGGCAAAAGACAAAGAACGTCTTAAGCCAATCCGCATGGTACTTGCAGCAATCAAGCAACGTGAAATTGACGAGCAAATTACACTTGATGACGACGGTATCACCGCTGTCTTAGTAAAGCTTGTAAAACAACGTCGCGATTCTTACACCCAGTACATTGATGCGGGTCGTGAAGATTTAGCTGAAATTGAAGCCAATGAGATTAAAGCACTTGAAGAATTCTTGCCTCAACAATTGAGTGAAGAAGAAATCATTGCTCTTATTGACTCGGCTATTGCTGATACAAATGCAGCGGGTATGCAAGACATGGGTAAGGTAATGGGAGTTATCAAAAGCAAAGCTGAAGGTCGTGCCGATTTAGGTAAGATTTCTGGCTTAATCAAGCAACGATTAACTGCCTAACCCCCACATACAGATGTATGATTCAAGCAAACCGAGCCTAGTGCTCGGTTTCTTGCTTTTAGTCTTTCATAAACACCGTATTTGTGTTCAAATCTTATTTTAAAACGCATAGATAGCGCAGGAAAAAACAACAGCTATGGCCGGAAAAATCCCTAGACAATTTATTGATGATTTACTCGCTCGTACAGATATTGTGGAGCTAATTGATTCAAAAGTTGGCTTAAAAAAAGCGGGAAAAGACTACCAAGCATGTTGTCCTTTTCATAACGAGAAGACCCCTTCTTTTACTGTCTCCCAGGATAAACAGTTTTATCACTGCTTTGGTTGTGGCGCTAATGGTAATGCTATTTCGTTTGTTATGGAATACGACAAACTAGAATTTGTTGATGCCATTGAAGAGCTAGCGAGTATGCTCAACTTAGACGTGCCTCGTGAACAAGGTGGCAGCTCAGGTCCTCAACGCACTGCAGAACAAAAGCGCTCTGATTACGATTTAATGTTACACGCTGCTCGCTTTTATCAACATCAATTAAAGCATCATGCTAATTCTAAAATGGTCATCGACTATATCAAAGGGCGTGGTTTAAGCGGTGAAACAGCGAAAAAATTCATGATTGGTTATGCGCCTAGTGAATGGGAGGCGTTATGCCAGCAACTAGGCCGTAACAAAGAACAAAAAGAGCAGTTAGTAGAGCTGAAGCTTGCTTCTGAAAAGTCGCCTGGTCGCCAATTTGACTTTTTCCGTGATCGACTCATGTTTCCTATTCGCGATAAACGCGGTCGGGTTATCGCCTTTGGTGGCCGAGTCATGCAAGCCGATCAAGGGCCTAAATACCTCAACTCACCAGAAACACGTATCTTCCATAAAGGCTTTGAACTTTATGGTTTATACGAAGCAAAACAAGCACATAAAAAACTTGACCATATTTTGATTGTTGAAGGTTATATGGATGTGGTTGCTTTGGCTGAGCAAGGTATCGAATATGCCGTTGCAGCACTTGGTACAGCAACAACCGCAGAACATATGCACACTTTATTTAGAACCACAGATAAAGTGATTTGTTGTTACGATGGTGACCGTGCTGGTCGTGATGCAGCATGGCGTGCACTTGAGAATGCACTACCTTATCTTGGCGATGGCAAATCATTAAAATTTGTATTTTTACCTGACGGTGAAGACCCAGATTCACTAGTACAAAAAGAAGGTAAAGATGCCTTTGAAGCAAGATTGAGCGATGCCGACGACTTTAGTAAAGTATTATTTAATAAGCTCAGCCAAGAAGTGGACCTAACTCAAGATGCAGGTAAAGCAAAGCTACTCAGTGATGCCTTACCATTAATTGAAAAAATCCCAAGTGATTTTTATCAAGAAAATATTTTGGAACATTTAGGCCGTTTAATTGGTCGAACAAGAGAACAATTAAACAACCGTGTTAAGACTCCAAAGCAACAGCATGCTATTGAGCGTAAATTTAAAATAACGCCAATGCGCCAAGCTATCGGAATTTTATTGCAGCATCCAAATCTCGCGACAAGCATTGCTTATATGCCAGAACTTGCTGAAATGAAAATTGCCGGTATTGAGTTATTTTTACGCATTCAGCACTTAGCGCTTGAGCGACAAGGTATCACCACGGCACAAATTTTAGAATCGTTCCGAGGAAGCCAAGAGTACGATGCGTTGATTAAATTAGCGACTTGGCAGCACCAAATAAATGACGATCGTTTAGAGACAGTTTTTAAAAATACTTTTAAATTTATTGAAGACCAGTGTTTAAATTATCGACTAGAGACCCTATTAATAAAAGACAAGACCCAAGGCTTAAGCAGCGAAGAAAGGCTAGAATGTCTGTTACTAACACAAGCGTTAAAAGGTAGCAACAGCTAGTCAGAACTGAATAATTCTGTTATACTGTGCTATTCACTGCGTCTAGTTAGTTTTCGTGTCGCTTATTTAGTAAGCGAGCTGGCGCCTGTTGTATCAACTTTCAGAGTGGAAGAATAAATCTCTATGGATCCAACTCCTCAGTCACAATTAAAGCTTCTGATTCAAAAAGGTAAAGAGCAAGGTTATTTAACTTTTGCAGAAGTTAATGATCACCTTCCACAAGACATTATCGACTCAGATCAGGTAGAAGATATCATTAGCATGATTAATGACATGGGTATCAAGGTTAGCGAAAATGCGCCTGATGCTGATGAATTAATGATGCAAGAAACAACGACAGACGAAGACGCAGCAGAAGCCGCGGCCGCTGCACTTGCGACTGTAGAAAAAGAGATCGGTCGAACAACCGACCCTGTGCGCATGTATATGCGTGAAATGGGTACTGTTGAACTCCTTACACGTGAAGGCGAAATTGTTATCGCTAAGCGTATTGAAGAAGGTATCAACCAAGTTCAGATTTCTGTTGCTGAATACCCAGAAGCAATTACTTATCTACTAGAGCAATGGGATAAGTTTGAAGCCGAAGAAATGCGTTTAAGCGACATTATCTCTGGTTTCTTTGATCCTAATAATGAAGACGAATCACAAATTTCTGCTACACACATCGGTTCAGAGCTAAACGAAGAGCAGCTTGACGACGAAGACGACGAAGCTGACGATGAAGACGACGATGACGATAGCGATGATGATAGCGATGGTGATACGGGTCCAGATCCTGAAGAAGCACGTATTCACTTCGAAAACTTACGTGAGCTTTACAACAAAGCACGTGATACGTTTGAAGCAAAAGGCCGTGCTCACCCAGATTCACAAGCAGCTATTGCAGAAATTGGCGAACTATTTAAAACCTTTAAGTTAGTTCCTAAACAGTTTGACCGCATGGTAAACAACATGCGTGAAATGATGGACCGCGTTCGCGTACAAGAACGTATCATCATGAAACAAGCTGTACAAATTGCGAAGTTACCGAAAAAGAACTTCATTAAGCATTTTGCTAACAACGAAACAGATACTAGCTGGATTGACCTTGAAATTGCTGCAAACGAGAAATACTCGGTTGCACTTGAAGAAGTTAAACCAGAAATCATCCGTTGCATTAGCAAGTTACGCGCAATTGAAGAAAGCACGGGTTTAAGTATTGAGCGAATTAAAGACATCAACCGTCGTATGAGTATTGGTGAAGCGAAAGCTCGCCGTGCGAAAAAAGAAATGGTTGAAGCGAACTTACGTCTTGTAATCTCGATTGCGAAAAAATACACCAACCGTGGTTTACAATTCTTAGACCTTATCCAAGAGGGTAACATTGGTCTAATGAAAGCGGTTGATAAGTTCGAATACCGCCGTGGTTATAAGTTCTCAACTTATGCAACATGGTGGATCCGTCAAGCAATTACACGTTCGATTGCTGACCAAGCACGTACCATCCGTATCCCTGTGCACATGATTGAGACGATCAACAAACTAAATCGTATCTCTCGTCAAATGCTACAAGAGATGGGTCGTGAGCCGAGCCCAGAAGAATTAGCTGAGCGTATGTTAATGCCTGAAGATAAGATCCGTAAGGTACTTAAAATCGCGAAAGAGCCAATTTCGATGGAAACACCAATCGGTGATGATGAAGATTCGCACTTAGGTGACTTCATTGAAGATACCACAATCGATTCGCCTATTGATTCTGCAACAATGGAATCATTACGTGGCGCAACAAACGATGTACTAGCGGGCTTAACAGCACGTGAAGCTAAAGTACTACGTATGCGTTTTGGTATCGATATGAACACTGACCATACATTAGAAGAAGTAGGTAAACAGTTTGACGTAACACGTGAGCGTATTCGTCAAATCGAAGCGAAAGCGTTACGTAAATTACGTCACCCTTCTCGCTCAGACTTACTGAAAAGCTTCTTAGATGCTAAGTAACTTAGTATCGCATTATTAACTAAAAGGCCGCTGTTGCGGCCTTTTTTCTATTCGAGAGATATTCATGGCTTGGATCCAAATTCGCATCAACGCAAATGCTGACAACGCAGAATTAATCAGCGACTTATTAATGGACACTGGCAGCGCGTCAGTAACTTATGTTGACGCCAAAGATACCCCTATTTATGAACCTAAGCTTGGCACTGTTCAACTATGGGCCGATACGACTGTAATTGGTCTTTATGACGCTAACCATGACATGGACAGCGTGGTAGAAACTCTAAAAGCTGAAGCAACCCTTGCCGATAAGCTCGTTTATAAAATAGAACAGCTTGAAGATAAAGATTGGGAACGTGAATGGATGGATAACTTCCACCCTATCCAATTTGGTGAGCGCTTATGGATCTGTCCAAGCTGGCGTGATATTCCCGATCCTAATGCTGTTAATGTATTACTCGACCCAGGCCTTGCCTTTGGTACAGGGACGCACGCAACCACGGCTCTTTGCCTAAAATGGCTTGAAAGCCAAGATTTAACAGGTAAAACCGTAGTCGATTTTGGTTGTGGATCGGGTATTTTAGGAATAGCCGCGATCAAACTTGGCGCTGAGCGTATGATCGGCATCGATATTGATCCTCAAGCACTTGAAGCAAGCCGTGATAATGCGCAGCGTAACGGTGTCGCAGATAAACTTGAAGTCTATTTACCAGAGGATCAACCAGAGTTTACTGCCGATATAGTCGTTGCAAATATTTTAGCTCAGCCTCTTCGCGAACTACATGAAGTGATCTTAGGCCTTTTAAAACCGAATGGTAAAATTGCTATGTCAGGTATTTTAGAAGAGCAAGCTCAGTCTGTAGCGGACGTTTATGCCCCGTTTTTAGCACTTGATGAGATTGCTATTGAAGGTGAATGGACCCGAGTTAGTGGCACGAAGAAGGCTTAACCCTCTCTAGAGCATTAACTCTAAGCTAATAGGTAAAGCCAGTATTTAACAGGCTTTACCTTATTTTTACAGTCAGCAGTTTCTCGCCTTTGTACAAGCAAAATTATTTTTGTTCAAATAACAAACAAATCAACCTACTCGTCAAACTGTTATCAAAAGTCAATACGAAAAGGGCAAAAAAAAGTCACTTTTGTTCAATTTATAGCCTTTGATTTTTGCAAAAAAAACCGTAAACTTAGCGCCCCTTGAAAAGAGGCCAATTGAATAACGTGCGTATCGGTTCATACCAACTTGAGAACAACGTAATTGTCGCGCCAATGGCAGGCATTACAGACAGACCATTTAGACAACTTTGCCGTCGCTTAGGTGCTGGCCTTGCTGTTTCTGAAATGCTCTCGTCAAACCCGAAAGTATGGAAAACCGAAAAATCGATGAACCGTATGGATCACAGCGGTGAGTCGGGAATTCGCTCGGTGCAAATCGCCGGAGCCGATCCTGAGCTTATGGCGCAGGCAGCACAATTCAATGTCAGCAATGGCGCACAGATCATAGATATCAATATGGGGTGCCCAGCTAAAAAAGTGAATAAGAAACTTGCAGGCTCTGCCTTATTACAGTTTCCTGAATTAGTGGAAGAGATACTTGATGCGGTAGTCAATGCCGTAGATGTTCCTGTCACATTAAAAATCCGTACCGGATGGGATCAGGAAAACCGTAATGGTGTCGAGATTGCGAGAATCGCTGAACGTTATGGCATAGCATCATTGGCCGTACATGGGCGTACACGCGCATGTATGTATAAAGGTGAAGCTGAGTACGCCACAATTAAGGATATTAAACGTTCAGTGTCTATCCCTGTGGTTGCCAATGGTGATATTACTTCACCAGAAAAAGCAAAGCAGGTTTTGGATTATACGGGTGCAGATGCCATTATGATTGGTCGAGCCGCCCAAGGTCGCCCTTGGATATTCAGGGAGATAGACCACTATTTGCGAACTGGAGAACATTTGCCAGCACCTGAAATTGCAGAGGTGCGTAGCATTTTGATGGAGCATTTAGACAATCTTCATCAGTTTTACGGGGAGCCAATGGGAGCGCGTATCGCTCGAAAGCATGTATCTTGGTATTTGCAAACCCATGACAGTGACGGTCAGTTTAGGCGAGTATTTAATGCGTTAGATAACCCACAGGCACAAGTCGACGCATTAGAAGAATACTTTAAAACACTAGCAGCTAACTAAGAAAGAAAGAGACATATAACGATGTTCGAACAAAACGTGACTTCTCCATTTATCACAAACCCTCATGTACAGTCACACGAGAAACCACAGCCGTTGCGTGATGCAGTGAAAAAAGCTGTTCATCACTACTTAAAGCAACTTAATGGTCAAGACGTTCAAGACGTGTACGACCTTGTTCTTTCTGAGCTAGAAGCACCATTACTTGAAGAAGTAATGACGTACACGCGTGGTAACCAAACTCGTGCAGCAATCTTACTAGGTATCAACCGTGGTACTTTACGTAAGAAGCTTAAAAAATACGGCATGAACTGATACCCGTCTTAATGGACTGATAGTAAGCCTGCATATTCATTGTGCTAATAAACGCTTACTCCCCCATTACAACTGGTATAAAAGTTTTGAATAAAAAGCACCTTAGGGTGCTTTTTTTATTGCTGTTAAAAACTATGCAAAATCCTCACGCTTTAAACATCGTTTTCTCAGCAATATTCAGTTAAAATACCGCCTTTCTAAGCTAGCTCAAACATTGAGGTAATCAAAACTACAATGGATACACATCGTCCAATTCGTCGCGCACTATTAAGTGTGTCAGATAAAACCGGTATCGTTGAATTTGCTCGCGCTCTTGAAGCTCAAGGCGTAGATATTTTATCAACTGGCGGTACTTGCAAATTACTTGCTGATAACGGCATTAAAGTCACTGAAGTATCTGACCATACTGGTCACCCTGAGATCATGGATGGTCGCGTAAAAACACTTCATCCAAAAATTCACGGCGGCATCCTAGCGCGTCGCGGTCAAGATGAAGACGTAATGGAGGATCACAACATCTCTGCTATCGATATCGTTGTAGTTAACTTATACCCCTTCGCAAACACTGTTGCGAAAGAAGACTGCAGCCTAGAAGATGCGATTGAAAACATTGATATTGGTGGTCCTACTATGGTTCGCGCTGCGGCGAAAAACCATAAAGATGTAACTATCGTAGTAAATGCAAAAGATTACGACCGTGTAATCAGCGAAATGCAAAACAACAACGGTTCAACAACGTATAAAACACGTTTTGACCTTGCAATTGCAGCTTACGAGCACACTGCTCAGTACGATGGCATGATTGCAAACTACTTCGGCAAAATGGTTCCTGATTACACAGAAGAAGCTGCTGAAGAGACTAAGTTCCCACGCACTATCAACATGCAGTTTACTAAAAAGCAAGATATGCGCTACGGTGAAAACTCACACCAAGACGCCGCTTTTTATGTTGAAAACGACCTAACAGAAGCATCTGTTGCAACTGCGGTTCAACTGCAAGGTAAAGCACTTTCTTACAACAACATTGCTGACACTGACGCAGCATTAGAATGTGTAAAAGAATTCGATGTACCAGCGTGTGTTATCGTAAAACATGCAAACCCTTGTGGTGTGTCAATTGGTGACAACATTCTTGAAGCGTATGACCGTGCATTCAAAACTGACCCTACATCAGCATTTGGTGGCATCATCGCATTCAACAAAGAACTTGATGCAGACACAGCTGAAGCAATTGTTTCTCGTCAATTCGTTGAAGTTATCATTGCACCTAAAGTTTCTGAAGCCGCTGCACAGATCGTTTCTGCAAAACAAAACGTACGTTTATTAGAATGTGGTGAATGGTCTGGTAATGCAACAGGTCACGACATCAAGCGTGTTAATGGCGGTATCTTGGTTCAAGACCGCGACTTAGGTATGGTAACGCAGAGCGATCTTAAAGTTGTATCTAAGCGTCAACCAACTGAGCAAGAATTAAAAGATTTATTATTCTGCTGGAAAGTCGCTAAATTCGTTAAGTCTAACGCGATTGTGTATGCACGTGACGGTATGACTATCGGTGTTGGTGCAGGCCAAATGAGCCGTGTTTACTCGGCGAAAATTGCAGGTATCAAAGCCGCTGACGAAAACCTTGAAGTGAAAGGTTCTGTTATGGCATCTGATGCATTCTTCCCATTCCGTGACGGCATTGATGCAGCAGCAGAGGCTGGCATCACAGCAGTTATTCAACCAGGTGGTTCAATGCGCGATGAGGAAGTTATCGCTGCAGCTGATGAAGCTGGTATGGCAATGGTATTTACAGGTATGCGCCATTTCCGTCACTAATAACACAAAGGGTTAAGCGAAAAGTTTAGCCCTTTTTGTTTGCCACAAATTCACGTATTCTGATTACTAATAATAATGACCCATATAATGAAGGAATAGATGATGAAATTTGCCGTAAAAACACTGCTAGTTGCAGGCCTTGCACTAACATCAGCACAGGCTTTAAGCCACAGCCATGAATCAGCGCTTACAAGTGCTGTACAATCAAGCGAACGTGATGCTAAAAATAGCGCTCGCGATCAATACCGCCACCCAGTTGAAACACTTGATTTCTTTGGCTTTAAGCCAAATATGACAGTCGTTGAAATTGCACCAGGCGGTGGTTGGTACAGCGAAATCCTTGCGCCAGCTGTAAAAGGCCATGGTGTTTACTACGCGGCACATTTCCCAGCAGATTCTGAAGTAGGTTATTACCAACGTTCATTAGCTGGCTTTAAGAAAAAGATGAGCGAAGACGCGCGCTTCAGTGAAGTTAAACTGACTGAATTTGCGCCAGTAACACATCTAGATATTGCACCAGCGGGTAGCGCAGATCTTGTTTTAACCTTTAGAAATGTTCATAACTGGTACATGGGTAAAGATAAAGAAGGCGCGTTGAGTGCATTTAAAGCATTTTACAAAGCACTTAAGCCGGGCGGCACATTAGGCGTAGTTGAACACCGCCTTCCTGAGTCGCGCAGCGATGAAGATCAGAAATCATCAGGTTATATGAAGCAAAGCTATGTAATTGATATTGCAAAACAAGCTGGCTTTGAACTAGTGGCAAGCAGTGACATTAATGCAAACCCTCTTGATACAGCAGATCACCCTAAAGGGGTGTGGACACTACCACCAAGCCTTCGTTTAGGCGAGCAAGATGCCGCGAAGTATAAAGCGATTGGTGAAAGTGATCGTATGACGCTGAAGTTTAAAAAACCGCTTTAAATAGGATTATACGCCATGAATGTACTTGTCATCGGCAGTGGCGGCCGCGAACACGCTCTTGCGTTTAAGGCTGCACAAAATAGTAAAGTAAACACCGTTTTCGTCGCTCCAGGTAATGCTGGTACTGCACTTGAGCCAAAACTTGAAAACGTAGCTATCAATGTTGAAGACCTAGCTGGTTTAGTTACTTTTGCAAAAGAAAACAACGTTGAATTAACCATTGTTGGCCCTGAAGTACCGCTGGTTTTAGGTGTCGTTGATACATTCCGTGAAAACGGTCTGGCTATCTTCGGCCCAACGGCTGGTGCAGCACAGTTAGAAGGCTCTAAGTCGTTCACCAAAGACTTCTTAGCACGCCACGATATTCCAACAGCTGATTACCAAACGTTTGAACAAATCGAACCTGCGCTTGCTTACCTGAAAGAAAAAGGTGCGCCAATTGTTGTTAAAGCTGACGGCTTAGCAGCAGGTAAAGGCGTTATCGTTGCGATGACTGAGCTTGAAGCTGAAGAAGCTATTCGCGATATGCTAGCAGGCAACAGCTTCGGTGAAGCGGGTAGCCGTGTAGTTATCGAAGAGTTCTTAGAAGGTGAAGAAGCCTCTTTCATCGTCATGGTTGATGGCAAAAACGTACTACCATTTGCAACCAGCCAAGACCACAAACGCGCTTACAATGGTGACCAAGGTCCGAATACTGGCGGCATGGGCGCATACTCACCAGCCCCTGTGGTGACGGATGAAATTCACCATCGCATTATGAACGAAGTGATCAACCCAACGGTTGAAGGTATGGCGAAAGAAGGCCACCCATACACTGGTTTCTTATATGCAGGTTTAATGATCACCGCTGATGGCACGCCAAAAGTGATTGAATACAACTGTCGTTTTGGTGACCCAGAAACACAGCCTATGATGCTTCGTCTTAAGTCTGACCTTGTTGAGCTAATCGAAGCGGCTAACCGTGAAGAGCTAGATAAAACAGATATCGAGTTCGACCCGCGCGCAGCAGTAGGTGTTGTATTAGCAGCTAAAGGCTACCCTGATAGCTACCCGAAAGGTGACACTATCAACGGCTTGCAAGTTACTTACCCTGAAGGTGAGAAAGTATTCCACGCAGGTACTAAGCAAGACGGCGATAACGTAGTAACGGCTGGCGGTCGTGTTCTTTGTGCAACGGCACTTGGTAACACAGTAACTGAAGCGCAACAACGTGCCTATAAACTCGTTGATCAAATCAGCTGGGAAGGCATGGAATATCGTACTGATATCGCTTACCGCGCTATTGCTCGCGAACAAAAGTAAGTAAGTTAAAACTTATTTCTCTTAAAAGCGCAGTTTATCTGCGCTTTTTTAATGCTACACTATTAAGAATAATTAACTAGATAAAGAACGCGTTTTGAATAATAAAGCATTGAAATATAATTTTGTTTCTTTTTTTATTCTTGCTACTTTGTTTTTTATCATCGCCAATTTGTGCGCGCATCTGGCCAGTCCAACTCGCTATACAATTGATAAGACAGCGCCAGTGTATTCTCAAATGGCTTATCGTATTGACCAAAGCAAATCTCTCACCCTTAACCAATTTCTTGCAGAGCCAGAACAACTTATAAAAAAGCCATTCTCGCAAATTGAGTGGCATTTAGGCGCTCAAGATTACTGGTTAAAACTCGACTTAGAAAACCGTCAAACGAAGCCGATTGATCTCATTATTCACTTTGATAACCCTATGGTTGATTACCTCACTGTTTACCGTGTAAACACACAACAACAGCTTATAAAAAAAACAGTGTTAGGCGATAAAGTACCTGATCTAAGCCTATTTAAATACAGTACCCCACATACGTCTTTCACTCTTAATAGTAATGAGCAAACATCCATCATTATTAAAGTTGATACCGTGGGGATCAGTAAAACGCCTATTAACATCTATGGTAAAAATGAATTTCAAGACTTAGTTCGCGCACAAGTGGGTGTATGGGGAATTTTTATTGGTGTGCTGATCATGGCTGCGCTCTATAACCTAGTGTTATTTTTTGGCATACGAGATCGTGTATACCTAATTTACATTGGCTATATTATTTCGGCGCTGTTATTGATGGGCTCAGTGCTCGGCTTTGGCTTTTATCTCTGGCCATTATCGTGGCAGTTATTTTTAAATAAACAGGTGGTATTTAGTAACTACGCTATTGCCTTTTTTACCGTTGCTTTTTGCACCATGTTTTTACGCTACCACAAAGACAATTGCCGCTTATATAAACTTAGTCTCAGCTTTTTAGCCCTACTGTTCAGCTTAAGCTTAATTAGCTTTTTTATGCTCGAATACCACTCATCAAAAATTTTCTTTGCCATTATGGTACCGCTGTACACTTTATGTATTTGCATGATTTATAAAAAATTAGTGAGTGGCTTTCGGTGGGCAAAATTTTATGTGATGTCATGGGTCCCTCTGATTGTTGGCGCAGCAATTCAACCGTTAGAACTTACCGGCTTTATCCCTTATAGCTTTACCGTTAGGCATATATTTTTAGTCGCTATTTTATGCGAGATTGTATTAATGGCTATGGCTCTAGCAGATAGAGTACGCTATCAAAGAGAGAAAGCTCTCTATCATGCAACTCATACTCAACAAACACAACTTCTAAATCAGGCCATGCTCAAACAAGCTTATATGGTTCTGAGAAAGCAACAAAGATCAGCTAACCTGTGCCTTATAAAGATAGAGCAATTCACTGCACTGATGAATATTCTAAATTCAACACAAAGCAGTCATATCATCATCACAGTTGCTGATTCACTAGAACGTCAAGTAAGTAAACATAGGCAATTTATTAACCTTGAATCAGCCCTCGATAACAGCCCTAAAATAGCAGACTTAGGTAACGGAATACTGGCATTTATCTCTACAAAGATTCAGCCACCAGAGGAGCTCTATGCAGAGCTTAACGACTTATCGAAACAGTTGCCAAAACAATACAGCATTTTGGGTCTTGACCTACAACTTAACTATCGCTGCAGTGTCGCAGAACCGATTGCTGACGACGGATTTGATGCCTGGTTACAGCGTGGTTACTTAAGCTTGTCTCAACGACCTCAATATAATATTGAACATGCAAAACCTCATGTAGATATGAATCTAAGTTTAGCTGCTGCACTGCAACACGCTATTCGAAACAATAGTTTAGCTATCTACCTGCAACCAATTATCAACTTAAATGCAGGCAAAGTGGCAGGTGCAGAAGCTTTATTACGCTGGCCTTGCGCCGATAAAGAGATCCATATTGAGCAGCTGATCCTATTAGCTGAGCGCACAGGGCTAATAAACGAGCTTACCTTATGGGTAATTGATCAAGCCTGTCAAAGTGTTGCAAGCCTTAATCAGCATGGTTATCGTGACCATACAATCAGTGTTAATTTAAGTGCCAAAAATCTCACCATTCCAAAGCTTATTGAAAAAGTTGAAAATACCATCATGAAGCATGGCATTATGGCCAGCCAATTAAAGTTTGAGCTTACCGAGTTCGCGCTAATTAAAAACCATAATGAAATGGTATCTTTCATCAATGAGCTCAATAAACTAGGTAGCCAAGTGGTTTTAGATGACTTTGGTACAGGTTACTCATCGCTCAATTATCTGGTTAATTATTCATTTAGCACTATCAAGGTAGATAAATCATTTACCCTTGATTTAACAACTAACGACAACAACCAAGTTATCGTGAAAACAGCCATTGATATGGCCCATAACCTCGATATGAATATCACCATTGAAGGCATAGAAGATCAAGAAACAGAACAGATGCTTATAAAAATGGGCGCAGATCAAGGCCAAGGCTATTATTACAGCAAAGCGATACCATTAAGTGAGTATCTAACGTTTATTGCCACACAATTTAAATAGACCATGTTACACTTGCCTCTTTTAACATCTTTAGGGGCCAAGTGAAGATGCAAGGTACGCTCAGAAAATTAAAGTCGACCCTCACCTCTCCAGTCGAATATCAATTACCTATTGGTGATGAGCTAGTTTCATTAAATGACTATATTGGTAAGCCACTAACACTTACGTTTACGGGCAATATTTTTTGTTGTAACTGTGGGAAAAAAACCAAAAAGAGTTACTCACAAGGACACTGCTTTGTATGTATGCGCAAATTAGCTAGCTGTGATATGTGTATTATGAAGCCTGAAACCTGCCACTTCGATAAAGGTACCTGCCGCGAGCCACAATGGGGCGAAGAAAACTGTATGATCCCACACTATGTATACTTAGCGAATACATCAGGGTTAAAGGTAGGGATTACTCGCCATACACAAATTCCAACGCGTTGGATTGACCAAGGTGCAACACAAGCACTGCCTATTTTTAAAGTACAAACTCGCTTGCAATCAGGATTAGTTGAAGTTGCACTAGCCAAGTTTATTGCTGATAAAACGAATTGGCGAAACATGCTAAAAGGCCCATCAGAAGCAATTGATTTGAAAGCCGCTGCCAAAGAGCTTATCCCACAAATTGATGAAAAACTCAGTGAACTCGCTGAGCTATTTGGGGCCACAGCCATTGAAAAACTAGATGAAGATGTTGTTGAGCTAGAGTATCCAGTGAGTGAATACCCTAGCAAAATCAGCTCTTTCAATTTTGATAAAGCGCCAGAAGTATCGGGCATTTTAAAAGGTATTAAAGGCCAGTACTTAATTTTTGATACTGGCGTCATTAATATTCGTAAGTTTACTTCTTACGAAATTAGCCTAGCTTAGGCACTTTTTTCGGTATTGAGGTAAAAGGCATACCATTGCTGCTTCGTAATTGGGCGGCAATAGTAATAACCTTGAATGGTATCGCAGTTAAGTGAACGTAAGTAATTTAACTGCTCTATTTTCTCAACCCCTTCTGCAACCACATGCATATTAAGGCTTTTAGCTAATGTGACGATTGCCGTTACAATTTCACTATTGCCGTATTCATCAGGCACTTTAGCGATAAAACTGGCATCAATTTTTAGTGTGTCGATTGGCAATTTAGTCAAATAGCTAAGCGCAGAGTAACCCGTACCAAAGTCATCAAGAGTTATATGCACACCGAGTTTTTTCAGTGCCATGAGTTCTTGTTTCGCTTCACTAAAGTGACTAATAAAACAGCTTTCTGTGAGCTCTATCTCTAACTGATAGGGGTTAACCTCATAGTGCTCAAGTAACCGCTCTACATTCGACGCAAGTTGCCCCTGACGTAAATGATTCGCCGAAATATTAATGGCTAAGCGCCCTGCTTCAATGCCTTGTTGCTGCCAATTAACTAACTCTTTGCAAGCCTCTTCTATCACCCACAAGTCTAGCTTTACAATAAGACCTAACTCTTCAGCCAAAGGAATAAACTTTGCTGGAGAAATCACCCCTAAACTTGGTTCGTGCCAACGTAGGAGTGCTTCTACCCCTAAAATTTTGCCTGAAGTTAACTGCTGCTTAGGTTGGAAATACAGCTCAAACTCATCACTCTCAATTGCATTTTGTAACCGGCTCATCATTGCAAGTCTCTCTAAAGAGCGCGCATTCATCGCAGGTTTGAATAATTGAAATGAATTACGACCAACTTCTTTAGCACGGTACATCGCAATATCGGCGTGCTTCAGCAAGGTAGCACTATCCACACCATCATCAGGGTAAACCGCTGCGCCAATCGATGCCGTAATGGCCACAACATGCTCGTTAATAGCCAAAGGCATACTAACTTGTTGAAGTACTTGCTCAGCAAAGTTTAGCAAGTCTTCAATACGATTTACTTCACATAGTAAAACAAACTCATCACCACCTAACCGCGCCAAGGTATCTCCATCCGGAAGGATCGATAAAATTCGCTCAGCAACTTGCTCAAGCAAGTTATCACCAGCATCGTGCCCTAAACTATCATTCACTTCTTTAAAGCGATCTAAGTCAATAAACATCACCGCCAGTAGGTCATGATTTCGTTTTGCAGCACTCAATGCAATTGATAACCTATCATGAAACAAACGCCGATTAGGCAGACCAGTCAGCTCATCGTAATAGGCAAGTTGGGCAATCTTTTCTTCGGCACGTTTGCGCTCTGTAATATCACTAAAAATAGCGGCATAGAGCACTTCGTCAAAATTGGGATCTTTGATCTGAATGATCGTTAGCCACTCAACATACTCTTCGCCATCTTTTCTACGATTACAGATCTCTCCTTGCCAAACCCCTTCGTATTCAATGGCATGCCACATTTTTTGATAAAAGGAACGGCTATGTTTTGCTGAACTTAAAATGTTGGGCCGCTTGCCAATAACTTCATGCTCAGCAAAGCCAGTCAGTTTAGTAAAAGCAGGGTTAACTTGAATAATAGTGCCGTCTTTACGGGTTAACATAATGCCATCGAGTGAGGCATCAATAATTTTATTTGCAAGAAAAAGGTTTCGCTGTGATTTTTGCAAAGCAATGTCACGCTGTTCAATCGCTCGCTCAAGCTCGCAGCAATAAGCCGACTCAATCTCTGTTATTAAATCAGCAAATGAAATCACTCCACAAATAGCGGTGTCTCTGACCACCAAATGACGCACATTGCGTTCTGTCATGACTCGATAAGCATCAAAAAGACTACTTTTATTATCAATTTCAATAAGTGGATAACTCGCGTATTCCCAGCACGGGTTTAACCACTCTGTTTGTAAAATCAACTCAACGATGTCACGCTGGGTAATGATGCCATAAATTTCAAGTGATTGATTATAAACCAATACACTTTCAAGGTGTTTCATGCGCATCAGTTCAACCACTTTCTCAATAGGCGTATCGGCATCAACCACTTCTAATTCTGTACAATACTGCTCATGAATGGGCCTAAACTGCAAATAGTGGTCTAAACCTTGGTTGTGAACGATATCAGAAAGGTTCAACATCCCTAAAGGCTGGCTATTATCATCAATTACCAATAAATGACGAATACCGTGTTGTTGAAAACGTAATGTTGCATCACTTACTGGATACTGACTTGGCACTGAGATAACCGGTGCCGACATCACTTCGTGAATTGCAAGATTCTTGTAAGTGGGATTAGTTATATCTACCTTTAAGCAATCAGCTTCAGTCCAGATACCAACAATCGACTTTTCATGTTTAATAAAAATGGCGGTTACACCATGCACATGCATCAACCTTACGGCATCAACCAAAGGCGTATGCGCAGGACATGAAACGAGCTTTTGCGAAAATACATCGCACACCTTTTGATGTCGTCTTGGTTGATTCATAGGTAAATAATCCTAGTTCTTGCATGGACTGACAATTATAATCATTTCATCCTTGGCAACTTTGACGCAGGACAATAAATGCACACATCTTTTCCTAAGATAATTTTTTCATCTAATGAATTGGCATTAGTTGAAGATGAAGCCGATATAGAAAGCTTTATTTATGGTTTAAGTGAAGAGCAGCAACAAGAAGCGAGGATACTTTTAGCAACAGGGCACTATGTCAACTTGCAGGGAGAAAGTGTTAAAGCGTTAACTGACGTAGAGCTTGCTAATAAAGTGACTGAGCATCTAGCACAAGAAGGTGTGTGCTGTTTAAGTAAAGTAACTAGGCTTACTGCAACGCAAGCCTTTGCGATGCTGGCAGATTAAGGTGCGTCCACCAGCGCTTTAATATGCGCCACGGCACTTCGACCAAGGGCTGATAAGGCATAGCCCCCCTCTAAAAACGAAACAATTCCCTTGCATTCTTGCTGCTGACAAAACTCAGCAAGTTGCGTAGTTAGCCATGCGTAATCGTCTTCAACAAATTTGAGGCTTGCCATGTCATCTTCTAAGTGAGCATCAAAACCGGCGCTAATAAACAACAGTTCAGGTTTAAAATCATTAAGTTTTGGTAGCCACTGCTCAAGGTAAACAGCTTTAAGATCATTACCATCACTGGCTATCGGCAGCGGCGAATTAACTAAAGTCGCATTATTTTCAACGGCAGTATTAGGATAAAACGGATGTTGAAACAAAGAGCAAAACAACACATTGTCGTCATCTAAAAAGATATCTTGGGTACCATTACCGTGGTGTACATCAAAATCCAAAATAGCAATGCGCTTAACGCCTTTGCTTTGCGCGTATTTCACCGCAATGGCTAGATTATTAAAAACGCAAAACCCTGCAGAGGTGCTGCGGTTTGCATGATGGCCTGGCGGTCTAACGGAGCAAAAAGCCGCGTCGAGATTATCAGCAAGAATTTCATCAACCGCTAATAATCCAGCGCCTACAGCGCGTTCAATTGCTTTCATTGAATCTGGGCATAACCAAGTATCGCCGTCTAATTCAGCGAGCCCTTCATCAGGAATAGTCTGCTCGACGTGGTTAACGAGAGATTCGTCATGAGCACGTAAAAAATCGTCTCGGGTAGCTTTAGGAGCTTGTAAGTGAGTAATTGCAACATCAACACCACTGGCGAGTAAACGGTCTGTGATCACATCTAAGCGTGCTGGACATTCAGGGTGATCGTCAATCATTTTATGCTTACGGCAAAATGGGTGAGTTATTACAGCCGTTCTCATAATACACTCCTTGGATTATTTTCCCCCAGTATAACAAAGCCACCTGATGGTGGCTTTGCGACTTTTGTTTACTTTTTAGCGTGTAACTCTAGATTTCTAAAATCGAAACTAAAGTCAGTTACTTCAGTAGAGACAGCCCGCATTTTCGCACTACTCACACGGTTATCTGGGCTCATTTGAAACTCAATAAAGGCATCGGCCTCAAGTAACTTTTCATCCCACTTAACAATAAAGGTATTGCCGGTGTAATGCTCAAGCTGGCCTTTCAAACGCTTTGTATGAGTAAAATCAATACGTAACTGACCATTTAATTCTTCAATGACCACATCACCATACCAGTTGTCATGTAGTGTGCCTGTGTAGTTGATGTTTGGCAGTTTTGGTTGATAATCTGCTGGCGTTTCTGGTTTTGCATTTGCGTACGCTTTTTCTTTGTTTTCGAAATGCTTTTTAGCCAACTCTTCGACCCAATCTTTGTCTTCAAGATCTAACGCATCTTCGAGCACTTCATAGGTCACCGCAGATAGCGCACTAAATGCTTGCTGGTTACTTAGAATAACAATACCAAGGTTTTTCTCTGGTAGTAGCGTCACTTGAGACACCATGCCTAAGATGCCGCCACCGTGACCCAGTTTTTTAATACCGTGAAAGTCTTCAATGCTCCAGCCTAAACCATAACCTCTAAATTGTTGATGATAAGCTTCGTAAGCGCTTTTTGATGCCAGTGAGGTAATGTGCGGGTGCCACATTTGTTGTTGCTGCTTTTCAGTGAATAACTGCTGACCATTTGGCATTTTACCATGCGCAAGCTGCGTGCGTAGCCATTGGCTCATATCGCTCACACTAGAAGCGATTGCACCTGCACCACGGAAATCTTCAAGGTAGTTCACAAAAAATGGATGTAATTGACCATCCATTGGAATATGGCCCGTCGCCCAGTTTTTATTACTACTAGGAATGCGTGAAAAACCTGCACGTGAGTTTTTCATATCGAGTGGCTCGAGAATATTTTTCTCAATGTAATCATTCCAGCTCATACCAGATACACGCGCAACCACTTCACCTGCGGTTACAAACATCAGGTTGTTATACGCGTATTTACTACGAAAACTACTCGCCGGTTTTAAATACTTAAGGCCCGCAATAATTTCATCAATTGATTTGTCAGTATCAGGCCAAATCATTAAATCGCCTTGCCCTAAACCTAATCCGCTGCGATGGCTTAATAAATCGCGAATGGTCATTTCACGGGTTACATAAGGGTCATATAAACGAAACTCAGGTAAGTGATCGATTACTTTGTCATCCCAGCTGAGCTTACCTTCATCAATCAATTTAGCTAACGCTGCGGCAGTAAATGCTTTGGTGTTTGACGCGATACCAAATAAGGTATCTTTATTCACTTTTTTACCAGTATCAAGGTTTGCGATACCAAAGCCTTTTGCTAACACGACTTTATCATTTTCAACAATCGCCACTGCCATACCCGGCACATCAAAACGCGCCATTGAGGTTTCGATAACGTCTTCTATTTTTTTAGTATCAATGTCGGCATAACTGTAAAATGAACAGCTTGATAACAATGCCGCTGCAACGGCTAATTTACGGAATATCATAATGTCCCTTGGTGATTTTTATTGTTGTGAATAGCGAATTCTCTCGCTGCCCGGGTTTTATCTGGATCATCGCAACTTTGTCTTGCGAGTATTGCTTCACTGTAATGATTTGGTACGCCCGCTTCAAGCGCTCCGCGATGAACATGCTGAAGATACCAGTCGAATGGTAAAAGTGAGTCATCAACGGTATTGGCAATGTAGCAATGAGCTGATACACGCTCGCCATCAATAAGCTCAACGGTGATATCTATACAGTCATAACGCGGGCCTTCAATTTCATCAAGAATCGACTTTTCCATCTCATTGAGCTGATATACCACGCCATACACCAAGGCATCAGTATTATCTGTTTCGCGAATACTACACTTTGCAGAGCCGTCGGTACTGACCATATCAAACGTAAGCTCATAGCCTTTTAAAATAGCTGTGCCAATACGCTTTGCTTCTGGAAGCCTTGCAAGCAAACGGCTCGAAGACATATTTGACCCAAATGAAAAGTTATAAATAGTCATAGTCACCTCACACAACAACGCGAATAGCTAACGCAATAAGCACAATACCTATGCCTCTATCAAACCAGTACCCGCTTTTTAAGAAAAATGAACGAACCGATGCTTTTGATAGCACCAAAGATAAAAATGAAAACCATAGCCAAGTTGCAATAGCCATATATAAGCCATAACCAGCTTGTACTAAAACGGGTGTCTCAGGGCTAATTACGAGGGTAAATAACGACATAAAAAACAGGGTTGCTTTAGGGTTAAGTGCATTGGTAAAAAACCCGCGTCGAAATGCTTTATACACCGATTCTGGCTCAGCCTGAGCAAGGGGTTGCTGTTTACTATCGCTCGGCTTGGCACTGCGTAAAGCTTGTACGCCTAAGTAAGCCAGATAAGCCCCCGCTACGTATTTTAAAGCCATAAATAAGCTAGGCGACTGCGATAAAATTAACGCTACACCTAATACACAGTAGGCAATATGCAACAAAATAGCTGCGCCAACACCAGCGCTAGTCCAAAGTGCATTTTTACGTCCTTGCTGAATACTTTGCTTAAGCACTATCGCAAAGTCAGGTCCAGGACTGGCTACCGCAAAAAAATGGGCAATGGCAATCAATAAAAACTCATCTAGATACTGCACAACTACTTACCCTATCGCTTTTTGATCTAATGCCAATAACATAGGATTAGCACTGTCATGCATGAGAGCTTTAATTTGTTTTTGCGCTTTTTTATATTGGCTGCGAAGATGTGGCTTTAAAAACGTCTTCGACTGACTGTCCCCTTTAAAATGCGTAACCAGCGCATGCATAAACAGCGTTTGTGGCTCAGTCAGCGCCGCTTGACGATTAGCATATGGGTTATAACCGCAGCCACAACCTCCTTTAAATTGATACACCGTATTGCTCATCATCACCCCAAAGCCTAAATAACATGCCAACGCATCACTTGCCTGCGGTAAATACTCTTTACCGCCGGGTGGTAACACACCCACATGGTGAATCAAAATCGTCGCTAATGTCCCTGCAAAACTAGCGACTAAATCTTGTGGCTGATTTATTTGGTTCGGGTTATATGAAATATTCACGTGATGATTTGCAGGAACGATCAACTGTACATTTTCGCCGCGTATTGCGTCTAAAAATTCGAAGTGTGGAAACACCTGAGGTGTCAGCCCAGAAGGTGCAACCAAGTTAATTGGCCACGCCTGCATACCCGCATAATCAACCACCCGACTAAATACCTTTTCAGCCATTTCGGCTACACTCGATACCCTATCAGGAAAGAACTGCCCATTAGGTAAAATGATTTTCGTATGCTTTAAAAAATAATCACTATCAAAGTGCTCAACAGCCCACAAAAAGGTATCAATTAGCCACTGCTGCTCTTGCTCATCAATAAGGGGACTTGATTTAAATAACGCTAACATAAATTACTCTTGTGATTGTGCCCATTGCCATGCATCAGTGTTATACAAAGGCACTGTTGATAAAGCATGATGATGACTGCCACTTGATTCTTTTGTTGAATACGACAAATATAAAAGTGTACGTGTTGGCGCATCATAAATACGGCGCACTTTTAACGACTTAAATAAAATACTTTTTGATGATTTAAAAACCACCTCACCCGATTTACTACGATCTATTTTTTGTAATTGTTCCGCTGTAATAGGCCCTGTTTGACGACAGGCAATAGACATATCAGAAGGATCAGCAAAGTCTAGGTTGGCTTCAATGTGGCTGATGTGACAGGTTACACCGCTAATAATTGGGTCTTGTTGTGATACTACTTTAATGTCTTTTGTAGTAAATAACCCTAAACTTACCGAAGCAGCATCATCCGAGCAGCCACTCAACAAAATAAGTGACGCAGTAAGTCCGGCTAATTTTAGTAACTTCATCCTAGTGTTCCTTATTAAAAAGCGATAGTTGTCCGTTTACAACGATTTGCTTGCTATGTTTCAATACTATCTCAAAATATCTTCAACAACGAGCACCTAAACAATGAAAAAATCGCTTGGTTTACTGTGTTTCATGTTCTTAAGTAGTACAGCTCAAGCTGGCTACTCAATTAGCGCCGGTTTCGGCAAAAACTTTACTAACTCGGTGCAAACCGAAGAAAATCTAAAGATTGAGCTTGAGGATGACAGCCATTTTACTGTCAGCTTCGATAGAACCATTGATAATGCTCGCTATGGCTTCTTCTATTCGGCAACCGAGCTTGATATGAAAGACCAAACCAACAAGCAAGTCGAGATGCAATACCTGCTATTTCAAAGTGCCATAGAAGTGCCACTGGCTAATCGTGTGGTTAGCTTTGTTGGCGCCCAAATTGGCGCAAACCACGTAAGCACTGACTTTGCCGACTCAGATACGTATTTTACCTCGGGCCTTTATGCAGGCGTCGATTATTTATTTACTGAACAAGCACGGGTTTATGTTGAAACTCGCTGGCTGGCAACTATTGTAAATAATGCAAGTAACGTATCGTGCACTTTACCAACATCAGAAGACAATCAATGTCTATGGCACTTTGATGGTGATGTGTTAAACCAATTTCAGACAAACATCGGTTTTAGTTACCGCTTTTAAGGAAGACCCCATGCCGCACATTGTTATAGAACACTCAGAAGATTTGCCAATTCTGCCACAAGTGTTAGTTGAAAAAGTTCACCAAGCCGTTTTTGACTCTGGCTTATTTGAGCTTTCGACCATAAAGACTCGTGCAATTGCTTATCAGCATTACGAATTAGGTGAAGGCAAAGATGGCTTTATTCACATCGGCGCATCAATTATGGCAGGCAGAACCATAGAGCAAAAGCAAATGCTCAGTGAGCAATTACTAAGTTGCTTAAGAACATACTGTCGCCGCTCCTATAGCCTAAGCGTTAATATTTACGATATGGATGCTGATATCTACCGTAAGTGTTAATTACTTTGGTAAATAGGCTGCGGGTAAGCGCTTGATTTCTATCTCAGGCGATAAATACGCAGTGTAAACCAGCCAACGCTCATTGGGTATGTAGGTCAGGCCCGATGAGCGACTATAAGCACGCTCTGGTAAAGCAATTAAATCATGATGCTGCTTACTTGCTAAGTCATAGTAGCTAATACGGTAATCACCTAAGCGTTCTTTATAGTAATAAATACGTCCCTCATGATAAGCATTCTTTGCCACTAGCAACCAGGCATAACTGCGCGCTAATTTAATATCATTCACCAGCATTTCTTCTACACCCGTATCATGATGTTTAATCCAAATAGCATGGCGCGAGTTAGTAAATAAAATATCACCTGTTTGTGTTTCAACACCATACTGCGCTGGCACTTCAACTGCTTTACCGAAGCTTTTTGCTGTTAAGTCATAACGGTAAAGATAGTCTCCATCAGAGACTAAAATATGCTGGCTATCAGCACTAAACTTGGGTTTAACAGCATGACTAAATGGCAGTTTGATTTGTTGGCTTTGCTCTACTTTGAAATCATAAAAATATAAGTGGGTACTGCCATTGTCATACAATGAAAACAAAATATAGCGTCCATCGGCTGACCAGGTTGGATCACGAACTTCCCCCGTGTTATGTGCAAAGTCAGTAAGCTGCTTTCGCGAGCTGCTATCGGGGTTAACAATCCAAAGCTGTGAACTGCCCGATTCATTCGACACATACAGCAGTTTGTTTTGCTGCTGATTATATTCTGGGAATAGCGAGCTAAAATTGGTCGATAACATAGAAAACGGTGAACTGGCCACTTGCTCGTCTATTTTCAGACGCGTGATCACCTTATCTAAATCCCACTGATGATAATAAACACTGCCATCGCTACTGTAGTTAGGTGAGCTCATGCCAGCGATTTGCGTGTTGATTAGGGTTTGATTATCAATATCGTAGAAGTAGCCATAACGTTTGCCACCCTCAACTGCACTAAACGCCAATTGCGCTTTAGATGGATGCCAATCTACACCATGAATATCAACAAAATCATGAGTTAGGCGTTGGCTTTGCCCTGTTTTTACATCAATTAAAAACAGCGCTTTTTGGTTGTTTTTAACATTACGCGTAACCACAACTCGCTGTGCATCTGGCGAAAACGACACAGACTCATACACAGTTTCGCAGTCATCATTACAAGGAATAAACGTTTCACTTGTTTGTTTTGCCTGTAAATCGAGCAGTTTGATACGAGTGACATAGTCACCTGATTGCGTGGTGTGATCAGCAATATAGACTAAGGTTTTACCATCACTACTAATATCGAGATCAGTCGGATATTTATTACTACACTCCCCTAATACGACACTGGTGGCATTAATCAAAGACAACTTAACAATTTCACAGACATCAGACCCCATGCGGTAATAGTACAAAGTATTTGCATCTGGGCTGAACACAGAGCGCCCTTCTGTATAAGGAGAGTCAGTTAGTTGCTTGGCTGGATGCTCAGGAAAATGTAAATCGCGTAAATATAAGTTATTTGGTTTACCAAGTTGTCGCCATGAATACACCAAATAGTGCTGATCATCAGAAATTGAAGGGTAAATCTCGCGACCTGGGCTTGCAGTAACACTTTCGATGCTATTAAGCGGTAACACAAAGCTTGACTTAGTTTGCGTTGCAGGCGAAGAGAACAGCCAATACATTACCACAAGACTAATTACACACATTGCCACAAACAGCTGACGAATTTGCGCAGTAGTGATGCTAATACCCACTGACTTTTCTTTATCAGCTGTATCTATTGGCTCAGGCTTTAACAAAACACGATAGCCCGTTTTACGTAGTGTCTCTATGTAAGTTTGTTCTGGGTCGAGTTCTTTAAATGCTTTTCGTAGATGCCAAATAGCATTTGTTAAGGCTTTTTCACCAACATAAAAGTTACCATCCCACACATTATTAATAAGCTCTTCGCGTGTGATGGGCTCAGGATACCGTGCGACTAAACACCCTAATAGTTCAACAAACTTAGGCTGTAGTATCTGTTCAATACCATTACAGTTAAGTTTGTTTTCGAGTGGGTTAATAACACAAGAACCCAGCCGATACGCGCGATTAGATGTTTCCATTAACTCTAAATAAAACCCCATTTTAGAAGTACAGCAGTATAAAGCCCTATCAATTTATCTTAAAAGCGTTTCTTTCACCAGCTTTAACGTTGCAAAACAGTTAACAATGACCATTTCTTAAGCCGCTGATTTTAAATGAATAGATATTCAGTAGATATAAAATAGAGACATAAACGAGCCACCTAAGATTGTAGTTAAGTTCACATTTCTATAAATATTTTTACGTCAATACCGACCAGCCAGAGTGTTGCTCACTGTAAATTTTAACTGCCCTTAAAAAGAGCATCACTCTGGTTCTAAAAATTAAAAATAAAACAACTAGGAACACCTGTGAGAAATCTACTAACCAAACCCTGTGCTATTGCACTTGCTGTTGCCAGTGGTTTTAGCCAACATGCATTTGCCAATGAAGCTGAGATTGCCCGCACCGCCAACACCACCCCAACAGCTAATGAACAAACTGAAGAGCCTGAAAAAATTGTTGTAACGGGTTCGCGTATTAAGCGTGATAGCTTTTCAATTCCTACACCACTGGTCACAATGGACCGTGAAGCCATTGCCGATACCGGTTTAACCAATTTATCAGATATTCTTGTTGATAACATGCCAGCTCTAAGTGAGAGCATAGGTAACACCACCAGCCAATCAAGTGTTTCAGCAACGGGGTTATCTACCGTCGAACTACGAGATTTAGGTGCTAACCGCACTCTAACACTGATTGATGGCCGTCGTGTTGTATCAAATAGCTACAGCGGCAACTATGTTAGTTTAAATACCATTCCAAGCGGCATGGTAGAGCGCGTGGAGATAATCAGTGGCGGTGCATCGGCAACCTATGGTGCTGATGCCGTAGCAGGTGTGGTGAATATTATCACCCAATCAAAAAAAGAAGGCTTTGATTTTAAAGCGAACACAGGTGAAACCACTGATGGCGGCGGTAAAGAATTTACCCTTGATTTAAACTACGGTACCTCGTTTGCTAATGAGCGTGGCTACGCTTATTTCAGTGCCAACTGGGACCGTGATTTTGGTATGACTTTTTACGATCGTAAACGCGCACAAATTGAAGATAGTTACGATTACGATCCAGATCGCATGTGTAATGTAATGCAAACAGCAGATGGCGATCAATGTATGCGTGACATCACACAAGCTGACTGGGTTAGCAAAAGTGATGGTATTCCGGGCGGTGTATTCTTAGAAAACAGCCGCAACGACACGCAGTTTTGGTATGACGGTCAAACTCTACGTGATGACTGGAAAGGCAATGAAGAAATTTACGGTATTAACTCAAATCAATACGTCATGCTTGATGTTCCAAGCGATAACGTGTCTGCGGCAGTTAAAATTGATTATGACTTAACTGACGATGTGATGTTTTACGCACAAGTTCAATACAGCGAAAGTGGCTCGTTTAACAATAAGTCGCCTGAAGATGAATACGAAGGTGCGTATGTACCACGTTACGACCCTACTACTGGCGAGCCCCTTGCAGATGTAGCACCGGGCTATATCCCAATCGACAACCCGTATGTGCCGCAAGAAATCCTCGATGCCAACCCATATAAAGATCGCATTTATTGGGATCGCCGCTTCAGCGAAGTTGGTAATATCAGCACAGATAATACCCGTAAAACGATTCGTAGCTGGGCAGGTCTCCAAGGCACATTATTTAACGATGAGTGGGACTGGGATCTATCTGCAAGTTATGGTCGTTTTACCCAGCACCAAATTCGCAGCAATGAATTAAATACCGTAAAACTTAATCAAGCTTTGCAAGCTGAACAGTTAGCGGATGGCACCATTCAATGTATTGATGAAGCAGCTCGTGCTGAAGGCTGTGTGCCAATTAACTTATTTGGTGAGGGATCTATCACCGAAGAGATGGCCGCTTGGATCCGCACTAACCCAATTATTGATACCGAAATAAAGCAATACGGTGTGGTTGGCTACATAACGGGTGATTTATTTGAATTACCAGCAGGCTCAGTATCCGCAGTATTTGGTGGCGAATACCGTAAAGACAGCCAAGACTTATCAACCAGCGATGACATGAAAGCTGGCGGTATTACCTTTAACTATGTACCAAATTTTTATGGTGAAGTTGAAGTCTACGAAGCCTTTGCAGAGCTTGCGATCCCACTGTTAAAAGATGCTCCTTTAGCAAAAAGCTTAAGCGCAGAAACTTCATTACGTTTAGCTAACTACAGCATGGAAAACGTCAACACCGTTGCCAGCTACAAGCTAGGTGTATTTTGGGAGCCAATCGAAGGCTATGCATTTAGAGCAAACTACGCCCGTGCTCAACGTGCGCCAACGATCACCGAGCTTATGTCACCTCCACGTGGCGATTACGACAGCTATGATGATATTTGTGATGGTTTAACGGCAACATCGACTAAACCAGGTCACGATAACTGCCGTAAGGAGCCTACATTAGCTGCACAACTTGCGGCTGATCCTAACTTTGAGTTTAGCGATGAGAACAACAGCTATTCACCGGGTACTGGTAACGAAAACCTAAAAGAAGAAACCGCTGATACCTATACCTTTGGGGTTACAGTGGCTCCAACCTTTTTAGAAAACTTTAATCTTGCCGTTGATTACTATGATATCGCCATTGTTGATGCGATTTCGCAGATCAGTAATGAAAACATCATGCGTGAGTGCTACAACTCAGAAGCAGCATGGGGCGAAGACAACGTATTTTGTAATGACATTACCCGTAACAGCGAAGGTAATATTATTAAAATCTTACAACGCCAATATAACCTCGATGAGCTAACAGCGCGCGGTTATGACGTGGTTGCACAGTACAAATTAGACTTAGATAACCTGGGTCAGTTGTCGTTTAAACTAGATTACAACCATGTAATCGAAAACTCGCAAACTTATGAAGGCCTTGATGGCAGCTTGGTAACCAGTCACTACGCAGGTTATGGCAGCAGCAAAGATAAAGCATCAATGTCAGTTACATGGCGTAACGATAACTTACGTATTCGCTGGCGCACAAATTACTTAGGCTCGTTTAAAGCAAGCCAGAGTCTTGAAGAAGACTATCAAGAGTATATTGCCGAAAACGATGCCCGCTGTGAGGCTGGTGAAGATACCTGTATCAGTAACCCAGAAAAACTTGCTTATCAAGATTATGGCTCGTTCTTAAAGCACAGCCTTTCAGCGTCTTACACCATGTCACT
Organism: Pseudoalteromonas sp. PAR1; assembly: GCF_947311895.1. Taxonomy (NCBI): domain Bacteria; kingdom Pseudomonadati; phylum Pseudomonadota; class Gammaproteobacteria; order Alteromonadales; family Pseudoalteromonadaceae; genus Pseudoalteromonas; species Pseudoalteromonas sp. PAR1. Next base: position 301,607 of record NZ_CAMZMY010000001.1, read on the forward strand.
TGGTGAACAGAGCCAACTGCGCGTATTCGGTGGTGTAAATAACGTGTTTGATAATAAAGGTGACTTTTATCCATATGGCCGTGGTAACTACTATAGCGCATACGGCGGTGGTGCTGGTCGCTACGTGTATGTAGGTGCTCAATATAGCTTTTAACCGTTTCATATGAAGATCCCCAGCTAGGCTGACAACAAAGGCGCATTTAAAATGCGCCTTTTATCTTTTCCAACTTTGCATCTCAACTAGTCGAGACTCGGTACGTGCATACTCAAATGCCAGCTTTTGTCCTTGATATAAATCACTTATACCGACCTCGGCCGAGATCACCAGTAATCGGTTGCGATCATAAAACTCATCAACTAAAGCAATAAAGCGCCGTGCTTCATCATCTAAAAAGTGTTCTTGTAAATCCTGTTTTTCTCGCTGATAACTATCTTCAATGCCATGCACAATTTGTTTTCCCGTTGCTCCACGCCCCATTACCGGCACATTGAGTAAATAAACACGCTGAAAACACTCTGCCAAATAAATGTAATCCGCGGTGCTTCTGGGTCCTGAGCAAAGTGTCATAAAATCAAACATAATGGCGTCTTGAGCTTGCATTACACAGCTAAGCTTGCGATGGCAAACCTCTATCGTTGTTTGCCTCTGTATTGCTTGCTCTTGTTTTAAAAAGCGCTCTGTTAGCGCCTCTTTATTATCAATAAAGTAATGTTCGGTTTGTTTACCAAAGCGAAAGCGATGATCTGTATGGCCTTCAACACTCAGAATATGGCAATGATTATTTAATAAATCGATAGTGGGTAAAAAGCGAGCTCGCTGTAAACCATTACGATACAACTGTTCCGGTTGGCAGTTCGACGTTGCCACTAACACGACTTGCTGCGCAAACAAGGCTTTAAATAAGCCACCTAAGATCATGGCATCGCCAATATCAGACACAAAAAACTCATCAAAACAAATCAAGCGAATGTGCTCTGCCCATTCTTTAGCAATCACATTTAGCGGATTTTTTTGCCCTTGCAACTCACTTAAACGCTCATGCACTTGCTTCATAAAATGGTGAAAATGCAAACGGATTTTACCCTCAATGCTAACTCGTTGATAAAATATATCCATTAGCATTGATTTACCGCGACCAACAGAGCCATACAAATACACACCTTTAATCGGCTTTGCTCTTTGCCACCAATGACTTGGCGTAGTTAGCAATTGTGATAACTGATCCAGTGCGGTTATAGCTGCTCTTTGAGCGACATCCTCAGTTAAGTTGCCATTCGCTATCTCTGTTTGGTAGTGCTGTAATATTTGTCCTTGCTGTACTGTCATAGGTAACTAGTATCCGCTATACTCGCCGCCATTGTAGCTGACTAAAAATGTGATCCCAATGAAATTTCCATGCCGTTTAGATAAATTTATTAGCCATATTGCTGAGTTACCGCGCAGTAAGACCAGAGCTGGTATTAAACGCAAATACGCCACTGTTAATGGTGAGGTGATTACCTCATTCGATTTGTCTGTAACACAAGATGATGATATTCGCTGGCAAGGTGAGCCACTAGTATTTTTAGGTAAACGCTACTACATGCTACATAAGCCTGCAGGTTATGTATGCGCTAATAAAGATGACCTTCACCCTACTGTATTTGATTTAATCGATGAGCCAAACATGAGCGACTTTCATGTTGCAGGTCGATTAGATATCGATACCACAGGTTTAGTGCTGATCACTAATGACGGCGACTGGTCGCATAAAATTACTGCGCCAAAGCATAACAAATTCAAAACGTATTTAGTTGAAACTCAAGAACCTATTGAAGACGAGGCAATTGCGGCGTTAGAGCAAGGGGTGCAATTGCACAACGAAAAAGAGCTAACTCGCCCTGCTATTGTTGAAAAACTTGCAAGCTACAGCTTACGCCTTTCTATTTGCGAAGGTAAATACCATCAAGTTAAGCGAATGCTTGCCGCTGTAGGTAATAAAGTTGTTGAATTACATCGTGAAAAAATAGCTGACATCACCCTCGACGAAAGCCTTGCAAGCGGTGAATATCGAGCGCTTACAGAAGCCGAACTGAAGCTCTAAATAGGTACTTGAGCAAATATCATGATAACGCTGTCATTTTTACTTAATAAAATAATACAAACGTGGTAGAAGTAATAAGGGGAAATAATAAAGGAGGCTGACTGTGTTATCAGGATTAGCTTTAAAAACAAAAATCACCTTATTTGCTATCGCTATGTTTATTGCGTTATCTGCGATAGCTTTACTTGGCTTACAATCTTTACGCCATGCCAGCGAAAGCGACAACATCGCGCGTATCAACCAGCTCATGAAGAGCACCACCAATATTGTTGAGCAATTTGAGTTGATGGTTAAAAACAATCAACTCGAAGAAGCACAAGCAAAACAACTCGCTATTCAGGTGCTTCGTGAAAATAAATACCACGAATCAGAATATGTTTATGTTGTCGACAACAACTTAGATTTTGTTGCGACTCCTCACGACCCTGAACTGCACGGCACCAGCTTTAACGATTTTAAAGATGCCAGTGGCAACAGCATCGGCCGTATGGTCGAAAACCTCGTGGGTAATACAACCAATAAAATCATCACCTATCACTGGGATTCAGTGCGAGATGGAGAAACCGTTGATTTAACCTCTGTAGTACAAAAAACACCGCTGTTTGGCTGGTATGTTGGTACAGGCATTAGCGCCAAGGAAGTTGATGAACGTTATTGGAATACCGCAAAGTGGTTGCTGGGTTTATCAATGCTCATCACTATTGCACTTACTTTTGCTATTGCTCGCTTTGGCTCATCACTCACCAATGCCTTAGGCGGCGAAATTGACGAAGTAATTGGTATTGTTAAAAACGTTTCTCGCGGCAACTTAAACTCACATATTCGCCAAGATGCCCCACCTGAAAGCATTATTGCTGCTATGCATTACATGCAGCAAGGCTTACGTGGCGTTGTGGACGGTATAAAAGGCGTTACAGATAGCCTAAAGAACCAAAGTGTTGATAACGAATCACGCTCTGTTGAGCTCGATAAACTTACTCGTAGCCTCAACGAAGAAACTCAAATGGTTGCTTCTGCTATCACTGAGTTAACAGCTTCGGCGCAAACAGTTGTTGAACATGCAGAACAAGCGGCTTACTCAGTGCAAGAGGCGGAGCAACAAGGTCAAAGTGCCAGCCACTTAACCAGCGAGGCTGCTGACACTATCGCGCTTTTAGAGCAACAAATTGACAGCGCTGGTAATAATATTCAAGTGCTTGATGATGAAGTAAATAACATCGCAAATGTGCTCAGCGTTATTCAAGGTATTGCTGAGCAAACTAACTTACTTGCGCTTAATGCGGCAATAGAAGCTGCGCGCGCCGGCGAACAAGGGCGAGGCTTTGCTGTGGTTGCCGACGAAGTTCGCGGACTTGCTCAGCGCACACAAACCAGCACAGAAGAAATACGTAATATGATTGGCAAGTTACAAGCAGCAACTCAGGATGCCAAATCTGCTGTCTCGCTAAGTATTTCAACCAGTGAACAAACCGTGCAAAAATCCACAAAAGCCAATGATGAGTTAAAGCGTGTTGCCAGCTCACTAAGTGCCATAGCACAAATGAGCGACCAAATCGCAATTGCCGCTAAAGAACAGCTCGATGCAGGCGAAGACACTGCCAAACGTATCGTTATCATCTCTGATACAGCATCACAAACGGCAGATGTTTCTAATCAAGCGCACACAGCAACTGACCTAATTAAAGGTCTAACAACTGATTTAGAAAAGGAAACTGATAAGTTTAGTTAACGATTAAAAACACGAATGTTGACTAAAGCCTAGCCTATCGCTGGGCTTACTCTTTTTATTGTCTCAGCATGATTAAGCATTATTACGTATTGGCATAATACAAATAAAAAAACCGCACTCTGTGCGGTTTTTTCAAAATATGTTTACTTTTAGTATTAAAGACCTGCGCGGTCCTTAATAACAGCGATTAGTGGTGAACCACCATGGCCATTTGCTTCAGCCCATGCGATGTCAGCACCATCTTCTAAAGAGCTTTTTGATAAGTTCTTAACAATGTACTCACCAGTATCAGCAGCACCGCTCTCGATAGCATGACGAAGCATATTATTACCATTACATTTTACAGCGTCAAAAATGTTACGAATTTTAACACGTGAGCTCTTAAGCTTATCACGTAAACGGTTTTTATCATCTGCCGCGATATATTCACAGATAGATACAGCTAATTGGTCATCAGCTTTCGCTGGTGCGGTATACGCAACCGAAGCCGAAACAACTGCCGCCACGAGTAATAAGTTAGATAACTTCATCATATTTTGCCCTTATGCAATACTTTCTTCGTAGAAATATCGGACATTATTATACCAACCAATTAGTTTTACCGCAATAATGTTACGAATTTTTATACAGGGTTACAAAGGTATACGAATAAGGGTTTTTGTTATCAGGCTGATGCTGTTCTTGCTCAGCAACCGTCCAATTAGCAACACTTTCGTAATCTGGAAACTGAGTGTCACCTTCAACTTCAAGATCGATGAACGTTAAATACAATCGCTCGGCCTGAGGTAAAAACTGTTCGTAGATATTTCCGCCACCAATAATCATGACTTCTTCAACATCTGCGACTAATGCCAAGGCTGCCTCAGGCGAAGTGACTACCTCAATGCCTTGTGCACTGTAATCTGCATTACGAGTAATAATAATGTTTTGACGGCCAGGTAATGGACGACCAATTGATTCAAACGTTTTACGCCCCATGATCACCGGCTTTGCCATGGTTACTTTTTTAAAGTGTTGCAGATCGGCAGGTAAATGCCATGGCATTTGGTTGTCTTGACCTATTACTCGGTTATTTGCCATAGCAGCAATCATTGAAATTTTCACACTAAACCTTAATACTTTTTTCTTATTAATAAAAAAGGAGCGCATGGCTCCTTTTCAGTTTCAAATTTTATCGTTGGTAGATAACTTCTACATCGTAGTCATCATCGTCCCAGTCGTCATCCCAATCATCATCGTCTTGAGATGTTGCTTTCTGATGGTAAGTATCCCACTTAAATTCAACTTCTTCTTTCTCTTCTTCAGCGAATTTTTCTTTCGGCATACTATCAAGCAGCGCCATGATGTCATGACATAATGCTTGGGTATTTTGCTTATTCGCTGCAGAGATGCGGTAAACATTAGTTTCTTCACCTAGCTCTTGAGCAATCTCATTACATAGCGCTTCAGCTTCATCTTCCGGCAATAAATCAATCTTATTGAAAACTAACCAACGCGGCTTTTCTGCAAGTTTAGGGCTGTATTGGTGCAGCTCGTTAATAATTGCAAAGGCATTATCAACAGGGTTGGTGCCATCAACTGGCATAATATCAATAATGTGTAGTAATACACGACAACGCTCTAAGTGCTTTAAGAAGCGAATACCAAGGCCTGCACCTTCTGAAGCCCCTTCAATAAGACCAGGAATATCAGCAATCACAAATGATTTATTTGCATCAGGACGAACCACGCCTAAGTTAGGAATTAGCGTCGTAAACGGATAATCCGCCACTTTTGGTTTCGCTGCTGAAACACTGCGAATAAACGTTGATTTTCCGGCATTTGGTAAGCCAAGTAAGCCAACATCTGCAAGTAACATTAACTCTAAACGTAGGCTGCGAACTTCACCAGGTGTACCTAGTGTCTTTTGACGTGGTGCGCGGTTAGTACTTGATTTAAAACGTGCATTTCCCAAGCCATGGAAACCACCTTTCGCAACTACAATTTTTTGACCATGTTTAGTTAAATCACCTAGTGACTCTTCAGTGTCAACGTCAGTGATACGCGTACCTACAGGTACTTTAAGCGTCAAATCAGCGCCCTTTTTACCTGTCATGTTACGGCTTTGGCCATTTGTGCCGCGCTCTGCTTTATGAAAACGCTCAAATTGATAGTCAATTAAGGTATTTAAGTTTTCATCGGCTTGTAGATAAACGCTGCCGCCATCGCCGCCATCGCCGCCATCAGGACCGCCGTCTGGTACATATTTTTCACGTCGGAAAGATACGACACCGCTGCCGCCATCACCCGCGTCACAACGAATTTCTACTTCATCTACAAACTTCATGATTACTCACTTTAAGATTGGCTTGTTAATAACTCTATTATATACCTAAGCCCTTCTGATTGCAGGCTTAGCTTAGATATATATTTACACGCCTTATTATTTGCCTTAAAACAAAAAACCCCGCAAAGGCGGGGTTTTTCAAATATCGAGATGATTACTCAGCTACGATATTTACGTATTTACGGTTTAAAGGACCTTTCTGTTCGAATTGAACTTTACCATCTGCTTTTGCGAAGATAGTGTGGTCTTTACCGATACCTACGTTTGCGCCAGCGTGGAAACGAGTACCACGTTGACGAACAATGATGCTACCCGCTAGAACTGATTCGCCACCAAAACGCTTAACACCTAGGCGTTTGCTTTCTGAATCGCGACCGTTACGAGTACTACCAGCTGCTTTTTTATGTGCCATTTCTCAGTACCTCTAATTAAGCGCTAATGCCAGTGATTTTAACTTCAGTGAACCATTGACGATGGCCCATTTGCTTACGAGAATGCTTACGACGTCTAAATTTAACAATCTTCACTTTCTCACCGCGACCGTGTGAAACAACCTCAGCTGTTACTTTACCACCGTTTACGAACGGTACACCGATCTCGATTTTCTCACCATCAGCAACTAAAAGTACTGAATCAAATTCAACTGCTGCACCAGTTTCAACGTCTAATTTTTCAAGACGAATTGTTTGACCTTCAGTCACACGGTGCTGTTTACCACCACTTTGGAAAACCGCGTACATAATTAACTCCGTCTGTGCGCCCTCAAATCGACGCAACTAAAATATTCTTCAATAGGGCGCGAAGTTTACGCTAATGCGCAAAAACTAGCAAGCCTCTTTTGCTATAAAATGAATAAAAAATAGCTGCATTGAGAGCAATTCAATATTTTTCCTTATTCTATCCTAAAAACACCGTATGCCAAGCGGTTTTTACGATCTCATGACAATTAAATTAACACGTCAAAAGCGCCGTTAAATAAATGCAAGTATGTTTACTATTCAACCAAACAACTACAATTAACTGTTCAAATTTGATTTAAAATAAAAAACTTTACAGTGTTTTTTTACTGAATCAGCACAAAATATCGAGCAAGTGCTTTTTTTGTTGTACAATCAGCCTCGTATACCCATAAATATTGGCTCGGAGATCAATGGATATAAAAGCTATCCAGACGTTAATCGATCATGAGATGAATGACGTCAATCAACTTATACATGCCCAAATGCGCTCAGATGTCGCATTGGTCAATCAACTCGGTTTATATATAGTAAACAGCGGTGGTAAGCGTGTTCGCCCTATGTTGGCCATTTTAGCAGCAAAAGCTTTAGGCTATGAAGGTAAAGACCACATTACACTGGCCACTATCATCGAATTTATTCACACTGCAACTTTACTGCATGATGATGTTGTTGATGAGTCACATTTACGTCGTGGTACGCCTACAGCAAATGCTGAGTTTGGCAATGCCGCTAGCGTGCTAGTTGGTGATTTTATTTACACACGCTCATTTCAGTTGATGGTTGGTCTTGGTAAAATGCCAATCATGGAAATTTTAGCTGATGCAACGAATGTCATTGCTGAAGGTGAAGTATTACAGCTAATGAACTGTAACGATCCTGACACTACAGAACAAAGCTATATGCAGGTCATTTACAGCAAAACAGCTAAGTTATTTGAAGCAGCAACAGGCCTTGCAGCAATTATCACTGAACAAGATGATAAAACGCTTGAGGCATTAAACCTTTACGGCATGCATTTAGGAACAGCCTTTCAGCTTGTTGATGATGTGCTTGATTACAACGCCGATGCTGAGCAACTTGGTAAAAATATTGGTGATGATTTAGCCGAGGGTAAACCTACCTTACCGCTTATTTATGCCATGCAAAAAGGCACGCCAGAGCAAATCAAGCTCGTTCGTGAAGCAATTGAACTTGGCAATGGTATGGATCACCTAGACAGCATTCTTGAGGCGTTAGCTGATACCAAAGCACTTGAGTTTACAATGCAAAAGGCAGAGCAAGAGGCAGATAAAGCCATCGCCTGTATTGCATTTTTACCAGAAACGCCATACAAGCAAGCATTAGAGAGCTTGGCACGCATCGCCGTTGCCCGCGATCATTAAACGCTATTTATTCGAGCCATTAAAAAAGCCTGCATATGCAGGCTTTTTTGTTTTAGGTGCTTTAATAGCACCTATCATCTATCGGAATTAACCGTTGATGAAATCAACACCTTCTTGGATGTCTTTATTAAGCGTTTCAAGCATGTCGTTTTTAGCTTGCTCTTCGAAAGCGCTTAATTCACCGTAAGAAAGAATTTCTTCAACACCGTTCTTACCTAAACGTACTGGGTGTGCAAAGTATGCTGCGTCACCGTTTTCAACTGCAACGTATGCGTAATCAACCACTTCTTCACCTTGTAAGCCTTTAACTAAAGACATACAGAAACGTGCTGCTGCTGCACCCATTGAAAGAGTCGCTGAACCGCCACCCGCTTTAGCGTTAACAACTTCAGTACCTGCGTTTTGGATACGTGGAGTTAATGCTGCCACTTCTTCGTCAGTGAAAGTAACACCTTCAACTTGAGATAGAAGAGGAAGGATTGTAGTGCCTGAGTGGCCACCGATCACTGGAACTTTAACGTCAGTAGCGCTTAAACCTTTAAGTTCAGCAACAAATGCTTCTGAACGGATCACGTCAAGTGTTGTGATACCGAATACACGGCCAGCATCGTAAGTACCCGCTTTTTTGAATACTTCAGCAACGATTGGCACAGTGCCGTTTACTGGGTTAGTAATGATACCAACTAACGCTTTAGGACAGTTTTTAACGATGCCTTCAGCTAATGTTTTGATGATACCTGCGTTTACGTTGAAAAGGTCCGCACGGTCCATACCCGGCTTACGCGGCATACCCGCTGGGATAAGAACGATATCACAACCAACTAAAGCATCGTCTAGGTTATCAGCACCGAAACCTTCAACTTTAACGTCTGTTGGGATGTGAGAAAGATCAACCGCTACACCAGGAACAACAGGGGCAACATCGTATAATGATAATTCAGAACCTGCAGGTAAACTTGTTTTTAATAATAAAGACAATGCTTGGCCGATACCGCCAGCTGCGCCTAAAACAGCAACTTTCATTGGAATTCTCCGTAATTTGAGGTAGGAAATATTTGTGGCCCTAAAGATAATGAAATTAGCGACTAAAAACAAATTTATCCTGCTTATTTCGCGTATAATTTCGACCATAGTTGTAAACTATACTGTAAACACACAGCATTTAGGGCGAGAAATGTAAACTAGTACTGCATAAGTATGCAGAGTTGTGTAGAATTACTTCACGTTTTATGACTACAGATACGGCAACATGCAACCACAAGACAAACAAGAAGCACTAATCAAAGCGTTCAAAGCGCTATTAAAAGAAGAAAACTTCGGCTCACAAGGTGAGATTGTCGAAGCATTAAAAGATCAAGGCTTCGACAACATAAGCCAAAGTAAAGTCTCTCGCATGTTAAGCAAGTTTGGCGCGGTACGCACACGTAATGCAAAACAAGAAATGGTGTATTGCTTACCCGCTGAAATGGGAGTACCAACAGCGAAAAGCCCATTGCGTCAACTCGTTATCGATATTATGCATAACGAAATGATGATTATTATTCGTACCAGCCCAGGTGCAGCACAACTTATCGCGCGCTTACTAGACTCATTAGGTAAAGCCGATGGGGTACTTGGTACAATTGCAGGTGACGACACAATTTTTATCGCTCCTGCAAAGATTTCTGAAATAGATGTCACGCTTGATCGCGTGCGCACTTTATTCGATACAGTTTAAAGCTGCTTCAAAAAGTTTACTGACGGGGCGAAAAACGCCGACCCCATATCGGCTTGAGTAAAATCAAGCCAATGGTCGTAGCAATCGCCCTGCCCCAAGCGACTCTTTAATACCTGCTCAAACGCATCACCTTGCGCGGCACATGACACCATTAAAATACCCTGCTTATGAACATCACCAAACGGCATGCTCTGATTAAGTATCAACGGCTGGCCATTTTCATCTTTTAGTTCACTACGCACTGCATGACTAGTTTCGAGTGCAGGCATAATTAAGGTGTTATCAAGCCGAGTACGCCCCATAATTTGCTCTTGCTCTGATAACGACAAATGTTGCCAAACACTTAAATCGTGCACAAAGCGCTGAACATGAATGTAGCTGCCTTGATCTTCAAAATGCCCCGGTCTGTCTATCAATGCCGTACTGCGCTTTTGTCTACCATGAGGGGTGTCACCCGCATAAATAAAGCCGTTAAAGTCGCGGCCATCTAAAAAACGAAAGTTACGCACTTGCTCCACAAGCTCTACATCTGGCGTAAATAATTTCAGGATCTGTAGGGCAAAAAGATGGTTAACATCTTCACGGTCTGAACGAATTTGTACAAATAAATCAAATGGCTGTGCACTCATAACATGTTCACTATGAGTCACATTAGGAAAGCTTTGTAATTGACTTGGAATAAACTCAGGCAAAATATGCGGCCAATATTGCGCACCAAGCGCAACCACGCACGACAGCATGGCTTCTGAGAACTGATCCGCAAACTCATCTTGAATGACGCTCACGCGTTTTAACTTTTTACGTAATGACTCGTCATGGCCATCATAAACATTAAAAAACAGGTGCAAACCATGTAAGTTTGCTTCAGCACAAATCCCAGATTGCGCTTGCGCCATAGTGAATCCTTAGCTTCTCGTTATTTGCACCTAGCCAAGAATTCAAGATTGTTAAGCAGTACTAATCATGAAAAAAATTGACTGTGTGCGGCATTATTTTTATTTTTACAGGCTGCTCAACTGCAAACACGCGGTCTTGCTCTGCAGCGACTTCACACTCCTGCCCCGCTATATTCACACGATAAACATAACGTGTGCCTATAAAGCGTCTGTGCAAAATTGTCAGGCTATTTTCATCACTCTGTTCAGCTTCACATAACTGAATATAATGAGGCCGTACATAAACTTGCCCTTGTTTGTGAGCACTGTTATTTACTGTGAGTGAATGTATTACACCAAACGCCGTTTCGTATTCAGTTGGCGTTAAGACTTTCGCCGTTAAGTATATGCCTGTACCAAGAAACTCTGCAACCTCCTTTGAGTTAGGTTGGCTAAATAACTGTTCTGATGAGCCTTGTTGGGCTATTTTTCCACCATGCATTACAGCCAAGGTGTCAGCAAACGCAAACGCCTCTTCCTTCGAATGGGTAACAAACACTGCTGATACTTGCTGAGCTTTAATGATACGGCGGATGTCGGCAATTAACTCAAAGCGAACCTGCGTATCGATATTAGAAAATGGCTCATCAAGTAATAACAAGCTGGGTTTATAAGCAAGCGCACGAGCAATTGCAACACGCTGTTGTTGACCACCTGATAATTGATGCGGATAACGTTCTGCACAGCCAGTTAACTTAACTAAGCTCAGCATTTCATCCACGCGCTCACGCTTTTGCGACTTACTCATATTGGTTAAACCAAATGCAATATTGTCGCTCACCGATAAGTGAGGAAATAACGCGTAATCTTGAAACATCATGCCAATATTACGTTTTTCTGGTGCAACAAAATGCTTGTCGTCATTAACGACAAGCGAATCAATGCTCATAAAACCTTGTGAGGGCTCTATAATTCCGGCAATCGCTTTTAAAGTCGTTGTTTTACCGCAACCACTTGCCCCAAGCAGGCAGACGATTTCGTCTTGTTCAACATTCAAATTAAGCGCATCCAATACCTTAGTGCCATTGTATTGATAAGCTAAATTTTTAATTATCAAATGACTCATGAATGATTTTGCTCCATCGAACGATTAACGAAATACAAAGGAATAAGCCCGACTAACACAATAAACAGGGCTGAGATAGACGCTAACTCTAACTGCTCATCACTAACATATTGAAAAACATGAGTTGCAAGAGTTTCAAAATTAAACGGTCGTAATAACAAGGCCGCGGGTAGCTCTTTCATACATTCAATAAATACCAGAAGCCCAGCGGTTAAAATGCCACGTTTAAGTAAAGGCAGATGTACTTTATACAAGGTTTGAAATGCACTTTTACCCATAGATTGACTTGCCATATCAAGAGAAGGGCTAATACGTAAAAAGCTGCTTTCAAGGGCGCCATGTGCAATCGCGTAAAAGCGCACAATATACGCAAAAATCATCGCAAATAATGTCCCACTCAGAAGTAAACCCGGCGATAAACCTATTGGTTCAAGCCATTGATTAAGTGCATCATCAATTTGTGTAAGTGGTAACAATACCGCAATCGCCAGTACCGTACCCGGTAGCGCATAACCCGTACTTGCTAAACGCCCCGGAATGAGTGGATACGCTTGTTTAGCAATACGCTGATAAAACAATACCAACAAGCTAAGAAGGATTGTCACTAGGCTGACAACAATGGCGACTTTAAAGCTCTGCCAAGCATAATTAAAAAATGCCCCATTCCATGCTTCATCCGCATAAACAATGGCGTATTTAACAAGCACTCCAACTGGCAAGACAAAAGCAAGTACCAACACAACTGTGCAGACTAAACTTGCAGCCCATGCTGTGCTACCTTTTAAGCGATATAAGGTTGCGCTGTTAATGCTCGACTGGCGTTCATACACAGCTTGATTACGACGACTAAAGCGCTCAACCATAATAGTGAGAAACAAAATAAGCAGCATAATGCCTGATATTTTTGCCGCAGCGGTTAATGAATAATAGCCAAGCCAGGTATCGTAAACAGCGGTCGTTAGTGTGCTCACTGCAAAGTAATTAACAGTAGCAAAATCAGCCATAGCTTCCATACTGATTAACGTAACTCCTGCCACAATTGCCCCTCGACCAAGCGGTAAACTTACCCGTAAAAAGCTTTGTAATGGCGATAACCCCATTAACTGACTAGCTTGCACTAATTTAAAAGATTGCTCTCTTAAGGCCGTTTTAAAAATAAGATAAAGATACGGATACAATACTAATGCAATCATAATAATTGCCCCCGGCAAAGTTCGAATATCAAAAAACCAATAATCATCGGGTGACTGCCAATCAAACCAGTCCCTGAGCGCAATTTGCACAGGCCCAGCATAATCAAGTAAGTCCGTATAAACATAAGCAATGAGATAAGTTGGCATTGCCAAAGGCAGCATCAGTGCCCATTCAAAGTGTTTTCGACCAGGAAATTCACAGTACGCAGTCAACCACGCAAGCGGCAGCGCAATAACACAGCTCAATAACCCAACCCCTGCTATGAGTACAAGGGTATTACGCGTGTAGTCCCACAAAACCGTATCAAATAAATGCTGAAAGACATCCGAACCACCTTGCAGAGATTCAAACAATAAAAAACCTAGCGGCGTAACAAGTAGCAAACCGATTAGCCAAGCCAATACTTGCCAACGCGACAACGAAAACTTCACATGCATAAGTGGATTAATACCAGATAAAATAAAAGCTGTTAAAAAACAGCTTTTATAAAAGACGAGGAAAAACCTCGTTATAAGTCAAACTTTACTTCGTCAATTAGCTTTAACGCAACAGGACGGTATTTACTTATTTCATCAAGAGCAAGACTATCTTCTTTAAACTCACCCCATGACGCAACCATCTCAGACAATGCAACCCCTTGCTTTACTGGGTATTCCATATTGACCGAAGCATACATATTTTGCGCTTTATTGTCGGTCATATACTCAATCAGTTTCAAGGCATTTTCCGGATTTTTAGCGTATCGCGTCATAACAACACCCGAAACATTAATATGTGAGCCACGATTGGTTTGGTTTGGAAAGTTAATATTAACTGCTTCGGCCCATGACTTTTGCTGCTCATCTTGCATCATTTTACCAAAATAGTAGCTGTTGCCTAATGCCAGATCACATAATCCTTCTTTCACAGCTTTGACTTGCGCTCTGTCGTTACCTTGTGGCTTACGTGCTAAATTGGCTTTAACGCCCTCTAACCATTGTTTAGTTTTTGCTTCGCCATGGTGCGCAACCATAGAAGCAACTAAACCTAAATTGTATGGATGCTTACCTGAGCGAGTACAGATTTTGCCTTTATATTTGGGATCAGCCAAATCTTCATAACTTAAATCAGCGAGTGCGCCAACACGCTCTTTTGAAGAGTAAACATTACGAACTCGTTTCGTTAAAGCGATCCATTGGCCATCAGCATCACGAAATGTGCTAGGAACATTTTCATCTATAACATCGCTTTTTATTGATTGAGTTAAGCCAAGATCTTCTAATTGAATAAGTGCGCTAAAGTTTGAAGTAAGCACCAAATCAGCTTTGCTGTGCTTACCTTCACGTTTCACACGTTCAATTAAACCTTTTTTCGCAAACACCACATTGGTTTTAATACCAGTTTGCTTGGTGAAGTCATCTAAAATTGGCTGAATTAAGAATGGTTGACGAAACGAATAAATATTAACCACATCGGCAGAAAGTGCTGAGGTACTCATTAAAGTAGTCAAAATCAGTAAGGCTGTTTTTTTCATTGTTGGCACCTAAATAATAACAATTATCAAAATATTTTACCTATACTCTGCTAAAAGTGCACCCGTTTATATTCCCTCTATAACTTTATGTACTGCCATTTGAGAACTTACTTGTAAGATATATCTCACCTAAATGGCAGTTATTGAGTAAAAAAACTCGAAAAACCGCCCCTAAAAAATCTTAAAACATTGATAAATAGTGATTTATTATTAATTACAATAATGTAACCGTTATTTTAATTGCGATTTTGACCTATTCGATGCTCACTAATTCCCTATACTTATATACAACAACTAAGCAAGAAGCTTAATGAGTAAACGGATATGGAAGTATTACTCATAAAACCGCGGAATAAGGTTCATTAGGATAAAAAGGAACTAAGGACAGGCTCAGGAAGAGTAACGCAATGGAATGACACACTAAGGACAACATCAGGATGATGTGAAATGGCATAACAACAGGACGTTGTTATACAGGATGTTTCAAAAGTGGATTAAAGGACAGGCCGAAAGGTATCGCAATGGAATTGCTAACATATGGATAGTGTCAGGACGACGCGTAAAGGATAGGTAAAGAAATTACCCGCATGGATGTAAAGGAGTGACAAGGAAACAAGGCTGGAAAGCCTTACATTGCATAGAACCAAAAAGTAAAGTGCAATCGCATGGATAGGCAAAGTTTAGGGAGTTGATTAGATTCAATTGCAGGATGCAAAAAATTAAGAAGATTCCGCAAGCGCGACTAGCAATAGTTCGCGCTTTTCTTTTGCCTGAAAATAGTTATTCCAATCCGCAACAATACTTAATCATTTTGAGGGATTAATTAAGCAAATTAGTATTACTCTGGGCGTCCTTTATTTCGCTTTCCTAGTAAATATGCATCCCTAAACTTTATAAAGTGCGTTTCGAGCTTTTGTGTAGCATCTACTTCACCAGCAAGCGCAAGCACCATTATCGCGACCTCAGCTGTACCAAGTTGATGCTCATGTGGAGCAACTCGTAAACGATAATCTGAAAGCTTTTCTGGGGTAATAGACAATACAGGTAAGTTATCTAAATAAGGGCTTTTGCGAATCATCTTTTTTGCTTCTCGCCAAGTACCATCTAAAAAGATAAACAATGGGCGCTTACCTTGCTGTGGCGATACTTCATCGATTACTCGCGTTTCATCTTCAACATCGCTCGCCGGAAAAATCACCATAGGCTGATATTGTGGGTCTTGTAATAAGGCTAATAATGCGTGATCAGGTTCTGTTCTGTCCCACTTAAAGGCATAGTTTTCAGGAATAATTTCAGCAATCAAACGCCCTGTATTCGATGGTTTAAAGCTTTCATTATGATACATCAGTAAACACACTGCAGCATTACACTGCGCTTGTTCAACACCTTCACAAATGCAATAGTTTTCAGCTAATAAACAACGCTCACAACGAGTAAGCTTTGCACCTCGTGCTTTAAATTCGCGCCTTGATTCGCTCATTTGCTGTGCGCGAAGCACTAAAACTGCGTTATTAAAAATATTAGCCACTGTGATTACCGAAAAATTAAACGGCGCATATTGTAGCTAAAATTAATGGTAATAGAAATCTACCATCTAATGATGAGTTATTTTTATACCAAGGCTAACAACCTTACTAATGTCATCTTTGTAAGTTCACCCATTTGTTCATGATTACTTAAAGCATACACAGCACCTTCAACGGCACTCTCATCTATATCTTGTCGAGACTCTAAAACACTGGCCCAAAGCACCAGATCGTCAAAATCAATTTCACCATTAATGGCTCGCTCTAGAACTTGGCGAAATACTGCCTTGGTCAATATATATTCACCCTCTTGGCTATCTGGGCAGACAGCAATTACAGTGATAGCCTCATCCCAAAGCTCCCCAAAACAAGCGAACTGACTTAATGCGTGTAATTTATCCATTTGCTATGCTTACCTTTTAAACTGACCGGTTAATCCTTGACTCAATGACAACCCTTACCTGCTCACACTGCGGTGCCTCATTAACATGTCGTGCTGATGATATAAATGCCTGCTGGTGTAACGAACTGCCTGCAATCTTACCTATTAATAATGCAACATCCTGCTTATGTCGTGAGTGTACTATAAAACAGATAAATATCTTTTTATCAAAACTATATGAACAGCCTCTGGCTGAACAAATAGCCTTTGCGAAACCCTTTTACCAGCATGGTAATTTGATTGAAAATCTCGATTACACATTAGAAAACAACTATATGGTGTTTAGCCGCTGGTTCTTTTTAAAGCGTGGTAAATGCTGCACCAACGGGTGTACTCATTGTCCCTTCAATGACTAACGACTCCTCACTAGAGTATTTATTCAAATAACGTGAATTTTTTTGCAAACAAGACATGACGAAAAGAATAAAAATACATTATAATTGGATATAAATTCACTAATTCACTCTAGAATTACGCTTAAATTATTAACTTTGTTTAATTTTTGAGCATAAATTTACTACAACATAATCGGAATCAATCATGAACACCTTTAAGCCTGCTCTACTTGCAAGTGCAATTTCTGCGGTTTTAATCAATAGCAATATGGCGTTTGCAGCTGAAGATGCTATAGAAGTTGATAAATCAATTGAAACTATTCAAATCACTGCAACACGACGTGCAGGTTCAGTGCAAGATGCACCGCTTAATATCACAGCCCTAAATGGCGATGTAATTAGCGACCAAAACATTGGTGATCTTGAAGATGTCGCGCGCTGGGTACCAGGCTTAACAATTTCTGATCAAGGTGGCCGTGAAGGTTCTCCGATAATCGTTCGTGGTTTAAACACAAATACCTCTGATCGTATTTCTGATAGTGGCACAGTGGCCACTTATGTTGGTGAAATTCCACTTAGCATCGACTTACGTTTAACTGATGTTGACCGTGTAGAGGTGTTAATTGGTCCACAAGGTACACTTTATGGCGCGGGAACTTTAGGCGGTGCGATCCGTTACTTACTTAAGCAGCCCGATCTAGATCTAACAGAAGGTCAGGTTACAGGCGATGTATTTAGTATCAACGAAAGCGACGGCACCGGCGGTGAGTTTGGCGTGGTATTCAACACTCCGCTTATTGAAGAAAAACTCGCATTTCGTGCCAGCTTAAACTATTACGATAACCCTGGTTACATTGACTACACTCACGTGGTTCAAGAACCGGGTGTATCAAACCCAAACCCTGACTTTTCAGACAGCAGCGATGTAAATGCCAACTTAAAAAGCGTAAGCGATGTTAACGATGAGCAAATCACCACAGCACGTCTATCACTGCGTTGGCTTGCAACCGAAGATGTTGATGCAACGCTAAACTACTTTTATCAAAAGCAAGAAAATGGCGGTAACTCGACATCGCAATACGGCTCACTTGCTGATAGTAGTGCACTACAAGGCATCCCAGGAAAGTACGAAAACGTAGCTCGTGTACTTGAGCCTGGCGAAGAAGAAAACGATTTATTAAGCTTAGAAGTAAAAGCAGATCTTGGTTTTGCTGAGCTGGTATCTGCATCTGGTTGGTCTAGCTATGAACAGTCTGGTCAGCGCGATCAAACTGATCTTCTTTACGATATTTGGTCAGGTTATGCCGACTTCCCTTCTTTTGTTGGCTATACACACGACACCTCAGACCGTGATACGTTTACGCAAGAACTTCGTTTAGTTTCAAATAGCAGTAGTGCTTTTAACTGGATTGTAGGTGGCTTCTATAACAAAGTAGAAAGCTACTCAGATGATCGTGAGTACACGCCGGGTCTGACTGAGTACTGGGGTGGCGGCATTCCAAATGTTGAACAAGACCTTGAGTACATTCTAATTTCAGATAGTGAAACCACTGAAAAAGCACTTTTTGGTGAAATCGGCTACAGCATCACAGATCAGTTTGATGTAACTTTGGGTGCTCGTTTTTACGAATACGATGTATCAACAACATCAGGTTCTGCAACACCGCTTTACTCAGGGGATTTTGATTCACTCGATAATCTAGTTATGGAAAATGTAAGCGCCAGCGATAACGGAAACTTATTCAAGTTTAATGCTAACTATACATTCGATAATGGTGTGCTTGCTTACTTTACCGTGAGTGAGGGTTTCCGTATTGGTGGTGGTAACGGTATTGCCCCTTGCCCTGATGTACTACCTGAACAACAAATTGTTTGTGCTCTACCAAACGAAGAAGATTACAAGCCAGATACAACTGTCAACTATGAGCTAGGCTTTAAGTCGTCATGGTTACGTAACCGCCTACACTTCAATGCAGCGCTATTTAATGTTGATTGGAAAGATGCGCAAGTTGGTAGCAGCACTGTAAATGGCCAAGAATTAATTACCTCGAACGCAGGCTCTGCTAATTCTAAAGGTGTTGAACTTTCTACTCGCGCAATGATTGGTGATAACTGGGCAGCGTATGCAACATATGCGTATGCAAAGGCTGAATTGACCGAAGATGCGCCTTACTTATTTGGTGTATTAGGCGACGACCTAGCGCAATACCAAAGCTACTATGATGGTGCCAAAGGCGACCGTTTACCGGGTGCTCCTGAGCATCAATTCTCATTTGGTCTTCGTTACGAGCAAGATATCCTAGGCGATAAACTATTAAGCGTAAACTACGGTATTACAGCGCAAAGCGATGTGATCACCAAAGTAGGCTTAAAAGCAGACGGCGAAGTATTACCGGGTTATGCACTAAGTAACTTATCTGCCAAAATTACTGGCGATATGTGGTCTGCAACGCTTTACGTAGACAACTTATTCGATAAATATGCATTCACTTCTGTACGTCGTGATAAGTCTTGGGCTGGTATGTCGCAATATGCTGAGCTTAATAAAGAGCTACCTGAGCTACAGCGTGTTTATGGCCACTACACCACCGCGCCTCGTACTATCGGTATGAAGTTTAGCTACAACTTTGAGCTGTAATTAAACATACCCATAAAAGCCTTGCCACCTTTAGGCAGGGCTTTTTAATACCATATATGGACTATCTCCGATTGCAAGACAGTAATTGATAGAATTTCAAAGTTCATTGCTGCCATATATTCGGCTTT